>NZ_JAGOIT010000188.1 GCF_017995515.1 Propionivibrio sp. | reverse complement strand
GTGGAGTTGCGCGGAACCGGGCCGGTGATGCCGATGCCCGGGCGCAGGTAGCGCGGCACGTCGAGCACGATGCGGCGTTCCGCCGGCAACTGGCAGAGCGCCTGTCGAACTTCTTCGGCCATGCCGATCTGTCGTGGCGGCTGTTCATCGGGGCGGCAACTGAAGCGGCCGATCGTCGCGTCGTGTCCGTAAATCACGGGCGCGTCCGGGTTGATATCGAGAAACGCCCGGACGGCGCCGGTGTGGTCGTAGTGACCGTGGCTCAGGACGAGGGCGCGGGCGCGGGAGAGGTCGATGCCGAGTGCTGCTGCGTTCGGGATGAGCGCGGCGCCCTGGCCGGTGTCGAAGAGGAAACATTCGTTTCCGGTATCGATCCACGCGGCGAAGCCGTGTTCGGCTACCAGCTCGGGCGGTGCTTCGTTGTCGACGACGAGGGTGATCTTGATGGGCGGGGTCATGGGTTTTTGGTCTCCGGCAGGTTGAGGGCGAGCAAGCATTCGAATGTGTCGAGGTCGAGCCGGTGCTGCTCGGGGTCGTGGTCGCGGATGGCGAGGAAGCGCGGGTCGCGGCCGCGTCGGCGGAACTCGGCCTGCAACTGCCGCATGAATAATCCGGAGCGCTCGCACAAGCCGTCGCTTTCCGCATGTACCGCGCAGCCGGGGCTCTCCGGATTTCCACCGAGTACCGCAACGAGCTGGTATCCCTGATTCAGGTAGATTTCGATGCGCTCGGCGACGTCGTGCGCCAGTACCGCGCAGCGTTTGACGCTGCCTTCGTCGTTCAACGCGTCGCGGATGCTCAAGCCGGGTGCGCGCTGCCGCGCGAAGCCGAGCGTGTGAATCTCCGGGCACGGCATCTGCAAGATCCCGACACGATGCGTGTTGCACAGTTGCAGCAGAGGGACGTTCATTGCCGGTGAGCAGGCCGCACCGTCGTCACGTGCGTTCTGGTTGAGGATGCACTCGATGACGGCGACGAAGCGGCCGCCGCGCACGTCCGCGGGGGGCGGGCGCAGCCAGCGTTTGAGGGAGTTCAGGATCGGTGGCGGCAAAGCTTCTTCTCCACAGCATGATCAGGACTCATATAATCCGCACTTTCCTCAAAGCTGATTGAACAAATACAGGCAGAAAACACCATGGGGCGTCCAGTCAAAGAGCGTTGTATCAATTGCGTGCCGGTGGCCAGCTACTACAAGCCGGTCGGCATCCCGATGCGCGACCTCGACGAAATCGTCCTTGCCATGGACGAGCTCGAAGCGATGCGCCTGACCGACCTCGAAGGCATGTATCAGGCCGACGCGGCCGAGCGCATGGGCGTTTCGCGGCAGACCATCGGCAACATTCTCAACAGCGTGCATCGCAAGGTGGCCGACGCGCTGCTTAACGGCAAGGCGCTGCGCATTCGTCCGCCCGAAGCCGCCTCGCCCACCGCGCCGACTGAAACGCCGATCAGCGAGTAGGACGCTTGTTTCGCGTCTCGCCGCAGGCCGGGCGCATCAGTTCGGCTGCCGATGCGTGCTTGCGCCACCCGACGTTGATGTCCTTCCGCCAGGCCGCCTTCTTGCGCGCCCAGTAGGTGTAGGCGGCCGCCGGCAAAACCACGGCGAGCAGGATCACGGCGGTTACGAGCGCTACGGTGCGAACGGGGTCGTCCATGGCCTGTTCTCAGCAGCTCGCGTCTTTGCACACCTTGATCCGCGAAGCCAGGGCGTCCAGCCCGCCGCCGTTGCGCAGGTTGCGATAACCCTGGCTGGCGAGCGTTTGCATGGCGATCCCCGAGCGGCGTCCGCTACGGCAATAGAGAACGATGTTCTCGTCCTTGCCGATCCTGGCGAGCGCCGGCAGGTTCGGCGTGATCGTGTCGTAGGGGATGTTGATGGCGCCTTCGATGTGGCCGGTGGCAAATTCCTGCGGCGTGCGCACGTCGATGACGACCTTCGATTTGACGCCATCGAGCGTATAGGTCTGCGCGCTGGCGAGCCACGGCAGGCTGAAGAAGAAGCAGAGGGCGATTAACAGGCGTTGCATGGGGTCTCTCTTTTGATGAAGGGTGGTGGGCATGGCCAGATGGATTATCGCAGTCCATCCGGCCGTTGCTGTCAGATGCCCTAAGCCGTCGGCAGTTTCGCCGGACTGCGCGGGTCGATGTTGCCCTTGATGCCGCCGCTGAAGCTCTTCACGTCAAAACCGCTCTGCGCCAGCACGCGCGCGGCGAAGTAGCTCATCTTGCCGAAGGCGCAGACGGTGATGACCGGCTTCGAGCGATCGAGCTTGTCGAGGTTGGCGCGCAGAGTCGGGAACGGGATGTTGATCGACCCGGTGAGCGGGAAGGCGTCGGCGACCGGTTTCGGCCGCACGTCGACGATCTGCGCGTCGCCGAACGGCAGTTCGCCGGCCTGCTCGAACAATCCGTCGCGCAGGTTGGTTGCGGCAAAACCGGCAAGATTGATGATGTCCTTGGCGCTGCCGAACGGCGGTGCGTAGGCGAGTTCCAGATGGCACAAGTCGTCGATCGTTGCCTTGCCCTGGATGCTGGCGGCGATCACGTCGAGGCGCTTGTCGATGCCTTCACTGCCGGTCGCCTGCGCGCCGACGACGCGTCCGTCGCGCGTATCCCAGACGAGCTTCAGCGTTAGCGGCCTGGCGCCGGGGAAGTAGGTGGCGTGCTGGTGGTCGTTGACGAT
>NZ_JAGOIT010000187.1 GCF_017995515.1 Propionivibrio sp. | reverse complement strand
GAATGCTGGGCGTGCTGCGTTCTGGCACAAGCGCAACATCAGAATGGCGCAGCAGCAGGTACGCGGCAGCATTGCGCAGACTGCCGAGCGTGGCGCAGATGACTTGCAGTTCAGCCGATCCGGCCTCGCGGGCGCACAGGAAGCCGCCAAAAACATCGGCGCTGGCCTGAAGGCGATCACGGTGCAGGACGCGAAGAAGGCCGGCAAGCACAAGCTGACCGACTGGCTCAAGTTGGGCCTGCAGTTCCTTGGCCGCCGGCAGATCGTGGATGTATACGGCGACGTGCTGCCGCTGGCCGACTACGACCGGCTGGCCGCGCAGATGGAGGCCGACAAGAACGACGTGGGTGCGGCTGCCGACGAGCTCGCCCGCCGCTGGGGCAAGCTGCCCGATGAGGGCAAGCTGGCCGACTTGATGCACGACGCCACCTTGGCGCAGATCGATGCGGATTCCGCCGTCGAGTACGTGCCAGGCGACGACCTTGCCAAGAGCCGAGCGCTCAAGGCGCAGTTCGGCCAGCTCTCGACCGAAGCGCAGAAGGTCTATCGCGAGGCGCGCGACCACTACCGTAAGCATCATGCCGAGGTTCGACAGGCGATCATTGACCGCATCATGCGCAGCGAGCTGAAGGAAGAGCGCCGCGCCGAACTACTGCAGCGCATGGACGCCGACTTTTTCAAGTCGATCAAGGGCGTCTATTTCCCGCTGTCGCGCTTTGGTCAGTACGTCGTGGCGACGAAGGACGATGCCGGCAAGGTGGTGAGCGTGTCGCGAGCCGAGACCATGGCCGAGGCCGAAGCCATGCGCGCGGAGATGGTGAAGGCGTTCCCGGCCAGGGATGGGTATCAGGTCGGGCGCGTGACACTGAGCAAGGAGTTCATCGCCGGCCGCGACATGGTGGGCCGCGGGTTCATGACCGAGCTCTACGATGCGCTGGACGAGCAGGGGCTGGATCCGCGCGTGCAGGCCGAGCTCGAAGACACCCTGGGTCAGCTCTACCTGTCGTCGCTGCCCGATCTGTCGTGGGCAAAGCATGGCATCCACCGGAAGGGCACCCCGGGCTTCTCGAGCGATGCGCGTCGAGCGTTCGCGCAGAACACGTTCCACGGCGCGCGCTACCTCGCCAAGCTGAAGTACGGCGACCAGATGCAGTCCGAGCTGGACCGGATGCAGAAGCACGTCGACGAGATGGCGCCGATCGAGGGGTTCGACCAGCCGGCAGCGCAGCGCGTCGTGGATGAGATGAACAAGCGCCACGAAGCGACGATGAACCCCAAGGGCAACCCGCTCTCGACGGCGCTCACGAGCTTCGGCTTTGTCTACTACCTGGGCATTTCGCCGGCCGCCGCGATGGTGAACCTGTCGCAGACGCCACTGGTTGCCTACCCGGTGCTGGGCGCAAAGTGGGGATTCAGGAAGGCAAGCGCCGCCCTGATGACGGCCTCGAAGGAAACGATGGAAGGCAAGAACGACCTTCGCTCGCGCCTGAAAAACCCGGACGAGATCGCCGCCTACGACAAGGCGGTGCGAACCGGCGTGATCGACGTGACGATGGCCCACGACCTCGCCGGCATCGCGCAGGGCGAGGATGCGAAGGTGATGTGGAAGATTCGCCCGGTGATGCGGCTGGCGAGCTACCTGTTCCATCACGCCGAGCGCTTCAACCGTCAGGCGACGTTCCTTGCTGCCTACCGGCTGGCGCGCGACGCTGGCGCCAAACACGACACCGCCTATTCGCAGGCGGTGAAGGCGACTTACGACGGGCACTTCGACTACTCGGCCGGCAACCGGCCGCGGGTGATGCAGGGCAACGTCGCCAAGGTTGTGTTGCTGTTCAAGCAGTACGCGCAGAACATGATCTACACGCTCGCGCGCAACGCATACCAGTCGGTCAAGGGCGAGTCGCCCGAGGTTCGGCGCGAGGCGCGCAAGGTCTTCGGTGCGCTGATGACCATGCACGCGGCCGCTGCGGGCGTGCTGGGCCTGCCGATGGTGGGAACGCTGCTGACGCTGGCTTCCGCGCTGGGCGGCAGCGACGATGAGCCGTGGGACGCTGAGGTTGCCATGCGCAACATGCTGGCCGACACATTCGGAGCGAAGCCGGCCGAGGTGATCGCGAAGGGCTTTTCGCGCATGACGCCGTGGGACATTTCCGGCCGCGTCGGCCTGGACAAGCTGCTGCTGCCGGACGTGAATGAGAGCCTGGAGGGGCAGCGCTGGGCCGAATCGTTCGCTACCGCCATGCTTGGCCCGGTGATCGGCATAGGGGTGAATGCCACCAAGGGCGCGCAGAAGATGGCAGATGGAGACTACGGCCGCGGGCTGGAGGACATGCTGCCGATCTTCGCGCGCAACCCGATCAAGGCGTACCGCCAGTACAGCGAAGGCGAAGTCGATCGCACGGGCGTGGTCATCAAAGACGAAGTGAGCTTGGCTGGCGTGCTGGGGCAGGCGTCCGGTTTCTCGCCGTCTGAGATCCGCCTCGCCTTCGAGGGGCGCAGCGCAGTGATGAGCGCAGATCGTCGCCTTGCAGAGCGCCGCCAGGATTTGATGACGCAGTTCGCCAGGGCTGCGATGGATCGGGACCAGGATGGAATGACCGAGGCTCGCGCTGCGATCGCCGATTTCAACAAGGTCAATCCTGGGCGCAGAATCACGCCGCCGCAGTTGTGGCAGAGCGTGCGCAACCGCGAGCGCCGGAT
>NZ_JAGOIT010000044.1 GCF_017995515.1 Propionivibrio sp. | reverse complement strand
CCTGGCGGAACAGAGCCGCCCAAATATCTCCAGGGCGCCGCGTATCGCGCATTTGGCCGAGGTGTCGACGATCGTGTTCGTATCCCGCCCCATTGTGTGCATCAGGCCGTTGGCTTGCGCAACGTTACCAACAGCCATCCTCGTAAAAAGCGAAGGGCTTCAAAGCGGCTAATCAGTTTTTCGTAACACATCCCCAAAAAAAACAACGCCCCGTTGAACAACAGATAGTTTGGATACTGGCTCAGATACTCGAAGGACTCGATCGAAAAACCGGCAGTGTGCGCCAATTTTTTGATCTGGCGCTTGCTGTTTGTCTTGTAAGCGATAGGAAACGTATCCTCTTCGTCCCGTCCTTCGACGTACTTGACGACTTTCCCGTGAAAACTGTTCGGAATGAGTCGTGCCGCCAATGAGCCGTAGTCCCACAGGTTTGGCGTCAAAAACACAACCGCGCCACCCGGGCGAAGAATACGCGCAAACTCGCCGTAGACCTGCTCCGGTACGGTCAAGTGCTCGAAGACGCTCCGCGAAATGATCAGATCCACGCAACTGTCCGGCAACGGCAATCTGGATAAATCAGCGTTGTAGGTTTCGATGCCGGGGCATTCTTCTGCGAAATCGACGAGATCAACACCGATCAATCGCGTCGCCCGCCCGATGTATTTTTTCAAGACCGGCAGCGTTCGCCCGCACCCTGCATCCAGCACGGCATCTGACGGTTTGAGTAACCTGTCTACGCAAGCGTCATAAACACGATAGGGATGCTTTTCGCTGGTGTAGTACTTGCGCAAGAGCTTTTCGGAAAGCTTGGTCATCGTTTGTCCCTTGTCTATGGAGATTTGTTGGCATTTGACGGTTTTTCGGACATTAAGCGCTCCCGAATGGTTGCATCGACGAGTATTACAAATGCGACGATGTAATACGGAAGGTCGAAGTGAACGAGTGTGAGAAAGGCGCCACCCACTGCGAAACCAACAAGGCTGACCTGAACCATACGCATTAGCAGCGGAACCCACTGGCCAAGTTCTGCGTCGATGGCGGTGAGCCTCGCCAAGTGGCCGGCTTTGCGCCAAGTGAAAACCCCAATCAGGAGATAGAGTATCAACCCCGGGAAACCATGTTCACCGAGTGCTTGGAAATAGATACTGTGCGCCACGGGCGTCCCTCCCTCCCAGCCCGTGGGGGCGTACAGTGCGAAGACCAGTGGATTATCGGTATTAAACCCGGCGCCGACGATCGGTCGGTGCATCGCCAGGTTCCAGAGCGTCTTCCACGTCATGATGCGCGACATGGCAGAGTCATCCTGTTCATAGGTCTGGATCGTCTCCATGCGCGACGTCCAGCTTTCCGGCATCGACAGGATTGCGGTCGTTAAAACCGCGACGATCAACGAACTCGTCAGGAATGGCCGTTTCCCCTTCAAGGCGAGCATGAAGGCCATGCCGATCAGAGCCAGAAAGGCGCCCCGCGATTGACTGCCCAGGATGGAGAAGCACATCGCGACTCCAGAAAAAGCCAGCCCCCAACGCAACAAACGACGCGAACTCACCTGATAGAGGTAATACACAAATGGCACGAGGATAACCAGTGCCAGCGCCAATCCGTTATTGTCACCGATCATGCTATCCGGCGGCCCCCAGACCCGGCCACTTCCCCCGTGGAGGACGGTCCATATGCCGCCCTTGATGCCGTAGAAGCCGATCGATGCGGTGACGACCCAGACGAGCCCCTCGATCTGCTTGCGTCCACGAATGAGCATCAGCGTCACCATCAGCATGAGGTGGATCTTGCTGACGAATATCCAGCGCTCCAGAACGACGTCCGGCGTGTTCATCGCGAACAGGCAGGTAAAGGTCATCCATAACCAGAAGGAGAGATAGATGACGGTGATCGGTGTTACCGGAAATGGTTTCCTTTCCTTCGTGAACAGAAAACCGATCAGTGTCGATAACGCCACCGTATAGGCAAAAGGAAAATTGCGGGCGAATCCCCAGGCACCACGATGCGGGTTCATCATCGACAGCCAGACCCACGCGTAGGCACCATAGCGCGGCGTACGCAGAATCAACGGAATCAGGACGACGACGATGCCGGTAAGCAGGAGGTCACGCATGGGTCACTTCCTTGAACAGTTTGAGCTGCGCGGCCGTGGTGGCATCCCAGCCGAAGCCTTCCGCGTATTTCCGCACGGAAGTGCGGTCCGGGTAGTCGGCGAACAGATCGCGGCTGGCATCGACGAGCGCCTGTGGTGTCCGCGTCGCCATCAACCGCCCGGCTTCGCGCCGCTGGATGACCTCGGGTGTTCCCCAGATACTGGTAGCAATCGCCGGCGTGCCGCAGGCCATCGACTCCAAAAGCACATTGGCCCAGCCTTCACGGCTGGAACACAGCAATAGCGCATCGGCGGCGCTGTACCACCATTTGAGCTGGTCGTTGGGAACCTGCCCGGCGAACTGCACCCGTGCGGCCACACCGGAATCTTTGGCCAGTCCTTCCAGCCGTTCCCGCTCCGGGCCGCTACCGGCGATCACCAGGAGAACATCCTCGGGCAATTGCTTAAGCGCTTCTATCGCAATGTGATGCCCCTTGCGTTCGATCAGCAGGCCGACGGAGAGCAGAATCCGCCGATCGATCGGCAAGCCGAGATACCGGCGCGCCTCTACCCGGTCGACCGGCTGAAAGCGCTCCAGATCCACGCCGTTGCGCATCACATGTAGCCGTTGGCGATCGGCGCCGAGTTCGGCGATTGAATCCATCAGCGCGGCGCAGACGCCGATCGACGCAGCCGCACGTGCTGCGGTGTCGAGAATCAGTCGGCGCGGGTAAGCGAATTGGGGGATCTGCGATAGATCCGTACCGCGCGCGGTCACGACGAAGGGTTTGCCCAGCCATTTGGCAAGAAACCCGGCAGCAACGCCGTCCGGGTAGTAGTAATGGGCGTCGATCAGGTCGAAATCGAAGCCGTCGCGCATGAGCTTCCTGATTGTCGGCAAGGCGCTGCGGGCCAGCGTGTGCGGGGCGATGTTCATGCCGATCTTCGGCGGCAGGAAGTAACGGGGATGATGTACATCGACGCCGTTTCGCTGCTCGAAACGAGGCGTGGCGGCAAAGCGTCCGTACTCGCCCCAACGCTCGCCAGAAAAGGGAAACCACGGTACCGGCGCTACAACCTTTGTCTCCACCTCCCCCGATTTCAGCAGTTCACGCAGACGCGTCTCGACGAAGATACCGTGGATCGGCCGCGCGGAACTGGGATAGAGCGTGGAGAAAAGCAGCGTACGGATCATGGCCCCCGCCGATCAGCGCCCGATGGCAAAGTAGTCGATGCCCATGCCGCGCACGAATTTCGGGTCGTAGAGGTTGCGCCCGTCGAAGATCAGGGGCTGCTTCAGGTCGCTCTTGATCGCGTCGAAATCGGGGCTGCGGAATTCTTTCCATTCGGTGACGATCACCAGCGCGTCGGCATCACGCAGGGCTTCGCGGGGGCTGGCGGCGAAACGCAGGCGCGCGTCGTCGCCGAAGATGCGTTTGGCTTCGTCCATGGCCACCGGGTCGTAGGCCGTTACCGTCGCACCGGCGGCGAAGAGGTCGGCGATGAGTTCGCGGCTGGGCGCTTCGCGCATGTCGTCAGTGTTCGGCTTGAAGGCGAGGCCCCACACGGCGAAATGCCGTCCGGCGAGGTCGCCGAAGCTCGCCTTGAGTTTTTCCGTCAGCACGTGCTTTTGCGCGTCGTTGGCTTCTTCGACGGCGCGCAGCACTTTCAGGCCGAGGCCGGCATCGTCGGCGGCGGTCTTGATCAGCGCCTTGACGTCCTTCGGGAAGCACGAGCCGCCGTAGCCGCAGCCGGGATAGAGGAAGTGGTAGCCGATGCGCGGGTCGCTGCCGATGCCCTGGCGCACCATTTCGATGTCGGCACCGAGCTTCTCCGCGAGGTTGGCGAGTTCGTTCATGAAGCTGATGCGGGTCGCGAGCATGGCGTTAGCCGCGTACTTGGTCAGTTCGGCGCTTTTCACGTCGGTGACGATCAGGCGCTCGTGGTTGCGCTGGAACGGGGCGTAAAGGGCGCGCATCAGGAAGATGGCCTGCTCGTCCTCGGCGCCGATGACGACGCGATCGGGGCGCATGAAGTCCTCGACTGCCGCACCTTCCTTGAGAAACTCGGGGTTGGAAACGACGCTGTATGGAACTTCCACACCGCGCTTTTGCAACTCGTCGGCAATCGCCGCCTTGACCTTGGCGCCGGTGCCCACGGGAACGGTACTCTTGTCGACGACCACCTTGAAGTCGGTCATCAGCCGGCCGATGTTGCGCGCAGCGGCGAGCACGTACTTGAGGTCCGCGGAACCGTCCTCGTCCGGCGGGGTGCCGACAGCGATGAACTGGATCGTCCCGTGGTCGACGGCACGCTGGACGTCGGTGGTGAAATGCAGGCGCCCGGCAGCGACATTACGCCGGACCATCTCCTGCAAACCGGGTTCGAAGATCGGAACCCCGCCCTCTTCAAGGATGCGGATTTTTTCCGCATCGACATCGAGGCAGAGCACGTCATTGCCCACTTCCGCGAGGCAGGTGCCACTGACCAAACCAACGTAACCAGTTCCTATGACCGTCACCTTCATTTTCTGTTTTCCTTTTTCAACAATAAGCTGGAAAAAAGCCCGACGACTTTCATTGCGTGCTCCTTCCAAGTCAATTTCTTGCTAGAAATAACTTGTTTTGCTTCGCGAGCCACATTCTCCCGCAGCACAGTATCTTTACTGAGGACGTCAAGCGCCTTCTCGATTCCCTGATCGTCATCCGGGTCGTATAAAACCGAGTCCCCCCGATTGGTGAGTATTTCGTGATGATTAGGCTGGTCGGGGGCAACTATCGCCTTGGAAAGTGCAAGATATTCAAATAAGCAAAGGGGCGATGCGTAGGGCACCAGCGCTGTTTGCAGAGCAATATCGAAGGCCATGGCAATTGCTGGTACTTCTTCCCTAGGTACAACACCAGTAAAGGTCAACCTATCCGATACACCAAGGTTAGCGGCACACTCCTCAATTTCCTTGCGCGCTGGGCCATCCCCGACAACCAGAAGATGCGCGCCCATTTCAGCCGGCTGTCGAGCAATCCAGTGCATGATCCGATCTAGGCGATCCCATTCGCGTACGAATCCGGTAAAACCAATGACCAGTTTTCCGGAAAGCCCAAATCGCTGTTTTGCCTGATCGTTCATGGGTAGATTCCGATAATGATCTTCGTTGATAGCATTCGGAATAACCACAACGCGATCTCGCGCCACACCATTGGAAATCAGATGTTCAGCCAGCACTTGGGTCACCGGCAAAACGATATCGGCATTTCGCCAAACATAACGTTCCGCCCAATCAGCCAGCCTCGGCCAGTACAACCCACCATACTGCCTTCTTTCCACTGCCATTGGCGCATTGACTTCGAGAATCAATGGCAAGCCAAATTTCCTTTTCGCCCAGATTCCTGCCAGGAGATATAGGTTGTAGCGCTCGTAGATAACATCGGGCCTAAACTCCTTGATGCGCGTTACCAAGCGCTGGTAAGCCACAAAGGAATACGCCAGTTCAGCAAGCTCGTAGAGACTGTGCGGCAAGAAGGTCTTCAGTTTGCCGACCCAGCCACCGCTTCCGCCGGCATGATTATCCTCGCTTATGGAAGGTGCCGATTCTTCAACTTCGCACCCAATTGCTCGGAGTCCGCCTATCATTTCTTGAATATGAGTCGACTGGCCGTCCTTCGACGCGGTCCGGTGGTGGTAAAGAATCCTCATGCGGCGCCATCCATCACGTTGCGCAGGAAGGCGTCGTACATCAGCAGGGTCCACAGCGGCGTGCTGTGGTCGCGGCGGTCGGATTCATGCTGTTCGACGATCTGCCTGATTGCCTGCTGGTTGAACCAGCCCGATTCGGCGATGCGCCCATCCAGAAGCGAGTCACGCACGCGCTGCTTCAGAGGCCCGCGGAACCAGCGCGCCAGCGGAACGGCAAAACCCATCTTCGGGCGGTACATGATGTCGCGCGGCAGGTAGGGTTCCATCGCCTTCTTGAGCAGGTATTTACCCTCCCCGCGCTTCAGCTTCAGCGTCGACGGCAGCGTCGCCAGCCACTCGACCAGCGGGTGGTCCATCAGCGGCTCGCGCACCTCGAGCGAATGCGCCATGCTCGCGCGGTCGACCTTGGTGTTGATATCGCCGACCAGATAGGTATGCAGATCGATGTACTGGATCAGGCCGAGCGGATCGTCGGTGCCCGCGCGCGCCGCGTGGCGGTTGAAGACGTCGATGGCGCTGTAGCCGCCGAGCTCGGCCCGGAAGCTGTCGCTGTAAAGGCGGCTGCGTTCCGGGTCGCGGATCAGCGACATGCTGTGGAAGTAGGCTTCGACCGAAGTACGCGCCATCGACTCGAAAGTGGTCTTGGCGCGGAACACGCGCGGCGCCCAGTCAGCCTTGGGATAGACGCGGCCGAGCATCCCGAAGAGCGGACGGCGAACACCGAGCGGCAGGGCCGAGCGCATGCCCTCTTCCATCAGGTGCAGCTTGTAGCGCCGATAGCCGCCGAAGCTCTCGTCGCCGCCATCGCCGGAGAGCACCACCGTCACGTGCTTGCGCGCGAGCTGGCAGACACGGTAGGTGGGGATCGCCGAACTGTCGGCATACGGCTCGTCGTAGAGGCGGGCTAGCGTGTCGATCAGGTCGAAGTCGTCGCTCTCGACGGTATCGACGAAGTGGTTGGTCTTGTAGCGTTCGGCGACCTGGCGGGCGAATTCGGCTTCGTTGTACGCTGGGTCGCTGAAAGCGATCGAGCAGGTATTCACCGGATCGCTGTTGAGCCCGGCCATCAGCGCCACGACGGCGCTTGAATCGACGCCGCCGGAGAGGAAGGCGCCGAGCGGCACTTCCGACATCAGGCGCAGGCGAATCGACTCGTTGAGCCGTGCGGTAAGTTCCTCAAAGGCTTCCGCCTCGCCGATCCGGCGGTCGAGCGTGAAGCGCACGTCCCAGTATTCACGCGGTTCCCGCAGCGCCTGACCGCGCTTGACCAGCAGCGTGCAGGCCGGCGGCAGCTTGCGCGCCTGTTTGAAGATGCAGCGCGGCTCGGCGACGTAGCCGAGGGCGAAATATTCCTCGACGGCGAGCGGGTCGATGTCCTTCGGCAAGCCGCCGTGCGCCAGCAGCGATTTCAGCTCCGAGCCGAAGAGCAGCGTGCCGTCGGCCAGCAGCGCGTAATGCAAGGGCTTGACGCCGAGCCGGTCGCGGGCGAGGAAGAGGCAGTCCTGATTGCGATCCCACAGGGCGAAGGCGAACATGCCGCGGAAGCGTTCGACGCACTTTTCTCCCCACGCTTCCCACGCGTGGACGATGACTTCGGTGTCGCTGCGCGTGTGGAAGACGTGCCCGAGCGCCTGCAGTTCGGGGATGAGTTCGAGGTAGTTGTAGATCTCGCCGTTGAAGACGACGCAGACGCTCTGGTCCTCGTTGTAGAGCGGTTGCTGGCCGGTGGCCAGGTCGATGATCGACAGGCGGCGATGCCCGAGCCCTACCCCCGGCTCGAGATGCACGCCGCCTTCCACCGGGCCGCGGTGGTGTTGCGACTCGTTCATCCGCGTCAGCACGGCGCGGTCGATGTCGCGCCGCCCGCGGGTATCAAATAGTCCAGTTATTCCGCACATAGCTTTCACTCGCTACAAGTTGGTGCATCTGCCGCACTCGTGTCATCCTGAAAACCTCACCGCAAAGGCGCAAAGAGCGCAAAGGAAACAACGGGTTGATCGACTTGATCATTCACCCCATGGGTGACCAAGGCAGATACGCGCTGTTCGCGTAGCACTTTGATTTTCTTTGCGAACCTTTGCATCTTTGCGCCTTTGCGGTGAAGAATCGAGTTTTTCAGGGTCATTCCTGGCGGCCATGGTCGAAGTCGCCCGTCTTGCGGGCCAGCCGGCCTTCGTAAACGCTCTGGTAACGCTTGACCATGGCCATCTGGCTGAACCGGTCAAGGACGTCGGAATAGCCGTTGCGCGCAATCTTCTGCGCGCGTAACGGGTCCGTTGCCATCTCAAGCATCATTCGCGCCATTGCTTCCGGATCGTTCGCCGGCACGAGTTCCCCGTTGCGGCCCGCGTCGATGAGTTCCCCATTTCCGCCAACATGGGTCGCAATGACCGGCAGCGAGGTCGCCATCGCCTCCAGAATCGTGTTCGATATACCCTCGGCCAGCGACGGCAGGACAAAGCAATCAAGTCCGCGCAGGACATCGGGCACGTCGTTGCGCTCGCCCGGCAACCAGGAGAGCTCTTCCAGCCCAGCTTCTGTCAGCAACGCCAGCACTTCCCTCCGCATTGGCCCATCCCCGATCATCACCAGGCGCGCCCGACCACGTTGTTCGGGAGCCATCTCGATCATTCGCACGAAGGCTCGCGCCAACGTCAACTGGTCCTTGACCGCCTGCATTCGCCCCACCGTGCCGACCAGCCAGCACGACGACGCGTCAAACGGGCAACCCGGAATGGAGGTTCGCGTCGGCGCCGGGTAGAAGCGCCCGGTATCGACGCCGTTGTAAATCTGCACCACCTTGTCCTTTCGCACGCCGACCCTGGAAGTCAGATAATTCTCCAGATCCTTGGACAAAGCGATGAACTGCGTCACGAAAGGGGCGTAGATGCGCCGCAACCATTGGTGCTTTTTGCTCGATCCGTCCAGATCATCGACGTCTCGCCCGTGCTCGCTGTGAATTCGCACCGGCACACTTGCAAGCAGCGCGGGAACGACGACCTCCATCGCGGCGAGGTTGCGGCTATGCACGATGGCCGGACGCAACCGGCGAAACAAGCGGAAGAGTTGCGGATAGATCCACAAGACGTGACCGGCGGGCTTGGCCAGCGCGATGAACTCGACGTCATCGCGCGCGATCCGCTTCCGGAAGTCGGTAATCTCGGTCAGCGAAATGACCACGTGCCTGAACGCATCGCCCGGCATGTGATTGATCAGGTTCACGACACCGTTCTCAAGACCACCGATATCAAAGCGGTACATCACATGCGCGATCAACGGGCGTGGATCGGTTTCAGCGCTCATCGGGTCTCCCGTGTCCGCTGCAGCGCATCCATGACGATCGGGCCCGCGGCCTGGGCAAAGTCTTCAAGCGCGCTCACGCCGTCTCCGGCCTGCTCCTTTGGCGTGAAGACAAAAATGGCTGCCGAGTCGTCCCCCTTGCCGGTGAGGCGCATCAACGCGCTATAGACCTTGGCCTTGACATCGCTTGACGTCAGATAGCCATTGATCCAGTACCAGTGCCAGACGAGCAAGCGCTGCGAGTTCGCCGACGACAATACGGCCGTGCGCGCGTCGATAGTCTCTGTTCCCCACTTGGCCCGATGTGCGCTCCGCGCCACCTGGTGCCAGTCCGGATCACTGCTTTCCACCAGGACGTTGGTCGAGCCGACCAGTTTTCGTTCATGGTCCTGATTGCGGTAGTACACGATCTGGAGGCCAACACGACGACCTTCCGATTCGTAGAAAGCCCGAAGCGACGCCGACGGATTTCCATAACCCGGGCTCCAATCGGCAACCTGTTGATCAGACGCGTTCCAACCGGGGATTGTCGAGAGCGGTTCGACACGAGCGACGGCCGGAGACAACTCACGCCCAAGCTGCCACTCAGCCAGCGGCCAAAAGGCAGTTACCAGCAAGAATGCCGCACCAGACACAGCGATCGAGAACCCGGGTTTCCCATTTTCGGCTCTTGCAGATTCGTCGATACCGAACCCGACAGTGGGCGAATCGTCTTCCCGCCAGCGCGACCCGACCCAGAACATGAGCATCATGACGATACCGAAGAACACCCAGCCGTAGATGAGGTGATCGACGCCAGCGGCAAGCTTGTTGCCGGAGAGATGGCCCAGCATCACGATGATGTACGCGCGCGCCCAATTGGCGATGATCGGCACGAGAAACGAAACGACGACGAACAGGAGACGCCGCTTGAGGGAGCGGTAGTTCAGATAGGCGAAAAGGGTGCCGACGGTCACTGAGGCGATCAGGTAACGGATACCGCTGCAGGCCTCGACCACCGACCAATTACCCGAGGGAATGACGAACTGGAGGCCCTCCTGATAGACGGGAATTCCGCTCATGCGCAGACAGATGACGGTAATCTTCGCCGTCCATTCCATGAAGAACGGCATGGCGAACTCGCCAAACGGGACGGCGAAGTAAAGAAACGCCAACGGGAAGGCGATACGCCGCGCGACAGGCATTCCCAACACGGCCGGGACCAGGAACACCAGCATGGTCACAAGCGCGAACTGGGAGACGACGCCGACGGCGGCCAGTTCAGCGAGCACCCAGATAAAGCCGGTCGCCACCGGCACGAGAACAAACCACGCATTCGGCCAGGGCACGGTAAGCGCCAGTTCCTTCCGTAACCGCCAGATCAACCAGAGGGAAATCGGCGGAACGAGGAAACCGTGGGTAAACGTCCCGCTGCGCGCCCAGATTTCAACCATGGACAATGCGGTATCCGCATAGAGCACGAGGATAGCGGCAAGCGCGACGAACAGAACAACGAGCGCTTTCGGCCACGCGCTAGCCGCTGATGCGCTGTCGGGAAAAGTCTGCACCATGAGCGATCATTCCTTCCGGCAGGCGCCAGACTCGTCGATAAAGCAATCGATCTTCGACAGGTGTGCGTCCCAGCTATAACGCGCGAGCACCTGTCGGCGTGCCGCCATTCCCATGGCCGCCGCTCGTTCGGGCGAGTGCAGGAGACGCTCGATCTGCCGCTGGTAGTCAGCTACGGTTCCGGCAGTGAGAAAATCGCGCTCAGGCACGGCATCGACCGGTCCGGCACACTCGTTGGAAGCAACAACCGGAACGCCCATGGCCATCGCTTCAAGCACCTTGTTCTGGATACCGCGAGCAAGCCGCAAGGGGGCAACGACCGTAGCTGCGTAGCGCAGATACGGGCGCACATCGGGAACCGTTCCGGTAACGACGACATGATCGCTGGCCAAGGCCAGGACGGCCGGTGTCGGGCTGCGTCCGACGATGTAGAACTTGAGCCCCGGATGATTGAGCAATAGCGCAGGCAGGATCTCGGCGACGAACCAGCTGACGGCATCGACGTTCGGCCAGTAGTCCATCGCCCCCGTGAAGACGAGCGGCAGTTCGTCCGGACCGAAGGCCGAAACCAGCGCCTGTTCGGGCGAGAAAAACTCGGCGTCGACGCCGTTACACATGGCATCGACACGCCCGCGGCATTCCGGCGCACGACTGCAGAACAGCTCGGTCTCGGCGTCAGTAACGAAGAAGGAATGCGTCGCCTGCTGTGCGACTGACCGCTCGTAGGCGAGCAAACGTTCGCCTTCGCGCCGATAGAGCCAGGACAGGGGCCAGCGATGGTTCGGCGCGTATTGCGTCCATTTGGCCGAATCAACGTCGACAAAATCGACCAGGGTCCGCAGGCCCCCAAAGCCGGCCACATACTGCGCCATCGCCGAGGAGAAGACGATGGCCGCATCGATGCGCTCGGCGCGCAGCGTCCTGTCGACCCACACCTGCAGTCGGGAATTGCGGTAGTACGGCAGGGTCAGCGCCTCGTTATGGAGCAGTCCGCTCAGGCTGCGCAGTTTGGCCATCCGCGGCGACAGCCGGGCGATATGCTTGTCGACAACGTACTGCGACACGGCATCGACATAGGCCTCGTCCTGCGGATCATCGATGAACGTGCCAAGAAACACGCGATGCCTCGCGGCCAGATGTTTGAGCAAGTGAAACGAGCGCACCTTGTCGCCCTTGTTGGGCGGATACGGAAGTCGATGAACGAGATAGAGTAGATTGGCCACCGGATGCCTCAGCCCAGATTCCGTACGATGAATGGTCCAAGCCGGTTGGCCAGCCCGATCGGCATTCGGCGCCATGCTTCGATGAGCAGCCGGTATTTGGCGTTGGATGGATTGTTTTGCGGGACGTTGTCGCGCTTGTAGAGGCAGTATTCATAGAACAGCGGTTGCGGTTCGAAGCCCCAGTTCTTCTTGAAGGAAAACGATCCGGTCCCCTGCTTGCTTCGCCCGTAGTCGAAGACGCGAATACCGCGCTCGCAGGCGCGCCGCATGAGTTCCCAGTACTTGAAGTCGTTGGCGGCAAGATCGCGCGCGACGACGTCATCGCCCGCGTAATACGGCAAGACTTCGTCACGGAAGTAAAAACTCAGCACACTGCTCAGCGGCCGCGCATCGCTGCCGACCACGGTCAGAACCTCGCAGTCACTACCGAAAACCCGCAGCAACGCCTCGAAATAGCGCTTGGGCATCGCCGGCGTGCCGTGCCGGTGGACGTTGTCGGCGTAAAGCGCAAAGAAACGATCGACATTCGTGTCGATCTCGCTCTGCAAGCCGTGCTTGATTCCCTTGCGCACCATGGCGCGCTGCTTGCGCGGTATGGCTTGCATGTTCGCCTCAACCTCGGGTTGGAGTTCCTTGCGAAAACTGACGTAGAGATCCTGCATCGGCCAGTCGGCGTGGCGATGCTTGAGGTTCCGGAATTCCAGGTGGTCAACGCCAAGCGTCCGCGCGATCGTCTGCGCTTCGGCCTCAAGCGCGGTAACGGCCTCGGGCGAGTCGGACGCCACGCCGCCATAAACGGCGAACGGTAACGAGACAAGCGAATTGCCAAAGAGCCGACTCTTCACTTGTGCCAGCGGCAACACGCCTTCAATGACGCCATCGCGTTCGGCATAGAGGAAAAAGGCCGCGTGGCCAAAGACCTCGGTAACGATCGTCAGCCAGCCGGACCGGTGAAAAAAGGTCGCCTCGGCGCACGCAGCAACGAATCCATCCCAACGGGCGACTTGCGCCAGATCGTTCGAGTCAAGACGCCGTACAGCCAAGCCCGGCTGTGCGGCGATCTTCTCCCCGATTTCGTTTCCGGCTGCTCCGCTCATCGTGCAGCCCCGGTCTGCAGGAAAATATCGTCCATTGGTGCCCAGCTGAACTCTTTGAGAAGCTGGCGGATCCTGGCCTCGGTTCGGTGCAGGTTGACGTAGTGACGGAAACGCGTCCTGGCATTGATCCCTTCGATCCGCGGCTGGTCGACGTCGATTTCCCACGGATGGAAATAGAAAATGACCGGCTGACCGTCGTTTTGATTGACCTGCCGCAACAACCAGCTCGACAGCGCATACGGCATCAGGCGGAAGTAACCGCCACCGCTCGCCGGCCAGTTTCGATTGAAAAAACGTGCGGTCGTCACCGGGACTTCCAGCAGGCCGCCGCGAACCCGATGCGCAAAACGGGGCGCATCCGGCATTCCATAGTGATCGTGGCGAATCGGGTAAATGCTCGAGCTGTAGCGATAGCCCGCACGCTCGAGGCAATCAAACGCCCACAGGTTTTTTTCGCCAATTGAAAAGCTGGGCGCTCGGTAGCCGGTAACGGCACGGCCGGAGATGTCTTCAAGAATTTTCCGGGCCGAATCGATATCGGAAAAGAAAGCCGCCTCTGTCAGGTCGCACGCACGTTCATGCCCGTAGCCGTGACTGGCCAATTCGTGACCCTGTTCGACAATGCGGCGAACCAGTTGAGGATAACGTTTCGCTATCCAGCCGAGCGTAAAGAACGTTGCCCGTGTTTCGTGATCTTCGAGCATCTGCAAGATTCGGTCGACATTGCACTCGACGCGGCAGTCGCGCTGCTCCCAATGATCCCGCGGGATGTACGGTGCAAATGCGGAGACCTGGAAGTAGTCCTCCACATCGATGGTCAGGGCGTTTTTGATTGTCTTGCCTTGCATCAAGCCACCGCCTCAAGCGTTAAGTGTCGATCAGTAATGCAAACCCGCATCCGCACAACCGCGCGCAGTTCAGGCCGGTTCATCCTCTCGCTTCTGGCGAGCGCGAATTGAATTGACCAATTGTTGCAGAAGGGTCAGCGTTGCCGCGCTACTGCGTTCGATCCGGATCATGCTCCGTTCCAACCGCACGATGCGCTGCTCGTTCAAACCATTCTTCAGTTCGGCAATCGCCCGCGACGCTTCGTCGGCGATACCCGCGTCAAGTTCCAGCCGCGAGAGGTCGATATCGAGAATGGCGCTATCGGTCAGACGCATTCCCGCACCATCGGTTCCAGCGGAAGCTGCAGTCCCCTTACCCGAGGCAATCGGTGCAAGCGTTTCTTCATTCAACTCCCGAGCGACATCTTCAACGTCGTTCAAATTGAACTCGCTCCTCCCGCCGAGAAAGCCAGAAAGAAGAATTCGATCGCATAACGAGTTGATGCGTCGCGGAACGCCGCCGCTCGCTTTGAAGATCGCCTCGTAGGCTTCACCATCGAACAACGGAGCGCCCCCATAACCGGCGCATTTCAACCGATGCTCGATGTACGCGCGCGTCTCGTCCTGATCCATCGGTCCGATATGGCATGCGGCAATGACGCGTTGTCGTAGCTGCTGCATGTGCGGACTCTGCATGATGCCTCTGAACTCGGGCTGGCCGATGAGAAAGCTCTGCAGCAGCGCCTGCGTTTCGAACTGGAAGTTGGACAACATGCGCAACTCTTCGACCGCGTGCGCCGTCAGGTTTTGCGCTTCGTCCACGATCAGCAGGCAACGTTTTCCTTGCCGGGTCACATCGACAAGAAAGGCTTCGAGGGCGAGCAGGACTTCTGACTTGCCGAGACTGCGGGTATTGACGCCGAACGCCGCGGCCACCATGCGCAGCGTGTCTTCCGCATCAAGCTGCGTACTGACGAGCTGCGCAGCGACCACCTTGGCCGAATCCAGCTTGCCGAGCAAACCACGGACAATCGTCGTTTTGCCCGCGCCGATCTCGCCGGTGACGACGATGAAGCCTTCGTTCTGGTGCAGCCCGTATTCGAGGTAAGCCGTCGCGCGCCGGTGTTGCTTGCTGCCGAAGTAGAAACTCGGGTCCGGGTTGAGCTGAAAAGGTTTGCTGCTCAACCCGTAGAACGATTCATACATGGCAGCCGCCTAGAACTGATGCGACAGCGTGCCGGTCAGCGCATTCTCGGTGTAGTCAACCGTCCCGTCACCAACCGCACGCCTGAAACCGAGATTCGCGTGGGTCTTCGGACCCAGCTGTGTCGTCAAGTTCAGGTGGTACATCTGCTCCGTCGTCTCGAGGCTGGAACTGCTCGTGCCGGAACCTTTGCTGTTCGATCTTGAGACGGTCGCAATCAGCGACGACAAAGGCGTCAGCTTGTGCGACCAGTTGATGCTGGCAACGCGCTGGCGGATTTTCTGCGCGTTCGCAAAATCACTGGTACCGAGGATACTGCTCAATGCCCCCTGCGAGGCACGCTCCGACTGCGTCTCGCCGGCGGAAAACGTCACCGTATTGCGCGCGCCCAGCAAGGCGAACGACAACTCGCGGCGATGCTGGATGGTCGATTCGTTGGTGAGGAAGTCACCAGGGATTTGCGCGTTCAGATCGATTCCGCCAAGTAGAGCCTCTGCGTCTTTCCGGCTAATACCCGGAAAATTCATGGCCAATAAATCGTAGTAAGTACCAAGTCCAACCGTCGAGCGCTGCCCCGTTTGCGTCACCACATCCTCTGTATCGCTGAATTTCCACGCGGTACTCGCCGTGCGGTGCGAGAAGCTGATCGCATTCGCCTGGCCGAAGAAACGGTGTTCCCGGCTGACCGACAACAGGGTTCGGTCGGTCGGCGACCAATCGAAGCCGGCACCGTATGTCGTGGTCGACTCCTTATCCAGGCTTTGGTAGTTGTTTGCCTCGACACCGCCAATGAGATTGGCTCGGAACTGGGGGTTGATCTGATACGTGAGCACGCCCCGTAGACGATCCGCCTCGTTATCGCGACCGCGATCGTAACTGATGTCCTGCGTGCTGGCGTCGATCGACCAGCCGAGACTCGCCAGCGACGTGGTGCCCTTGAGGCTCCCGACCAGTTCGCTGACGTTCTCATCGTTGGACAAGTTCGATTTCCTGCTTGTGGTTGCCAGGTTGTAGCGCAACTGGTAGTCGGCAAAACTGCCGAACGAGCCGACGATGTAAGGAGAAATCCGGTAGGTCGAGGTCTCCGTAGTGTTCAAGGTATTGACGTTAACGGATGAGGACGACGATGAACTGTCGAACGCCGACAAATTCTGCTGGGAGATATATCCGCTGGCTTCGATGAAGAGCCAGTCTTCAATGGCTTCCAGGGTGCCAAGCGCGTTCAGCGAATTCTGGGTCTCGTTACGCGACGAATCCTGCGCGTAGAAAAGATTGTGCATCTGGTAGTCGAAACGCAGCTTCGCGCGGCCACCGGAACCCTCGATGCGGATGCCGGGGTTTACATCGCTGATCAGGTCGCTTTGCCTGTTCCTGTCGCTCCGCGCCACGTTGTCGGTCGCTGTCTCGGTGACAGCCACCGTCGGCGTTATCGTCCAGCTACCCGCGCAAGCCGGTGTCATCGCCGATGCGAGACCCGCGGCAAGCAGCACTTTGCCAAGCCGACGCACTACCACCTTGTGACGACCGGGTTCAGTTCGCATGGCCATAACCGTACCCATAGCCATATCCATAGCCGTACCCATCGGGCGCTGACGACTTGGCCTGATTCAGCAGCATCAGTTTCACCGGGCACGACTCGATCGCCGCGAGTGCATGCTTGACGTCGGAATGAGTCGTGCTCTCCGCTTTGACGACGACAACGACTTGTCCCATGTGCGAAGCCAGCGCCCGCGACTCGGTGGTCACCAGAAGCGGCGGCGAGTCAAAAATGATGATCCGATCCGAGTAGCGGCGCGCCATGTCTTCAAGCAGGCTCACCATGGCGTCACTCGCCAGGAGTTCGGTAGCGCGCGGGTGCTGAGTGCCGCTCGGCAACAGAGCCAATTTCTCGACGTTCGTGCGCAGCAGGACCTGCGACAGGTCGATCGAATCATCCACCAACACGTCGAGCAGACCACGCATGGGCGGCAAACCGAGCTTGTTCAAAAGCGTGGGCCTGGCGACATCGGCATCGACCAGCATCACGGTGTTATCCAGTTCCATGGCAATGCTCATCGCCAGATTGGCCGCCGTAAAGGTCTTGCCTTCACCCGGCAACGCGCTGGTCACCATGATCAGATTGCCGTCCTTGATGCGCGTGGCGCCTCGCCCCATGGCATTGTCAATCAATGGCCGCTTGACGACGCGATACTCATCGGCGAGTTGGGATCGCGGCGCATCGGGACGAATGAAACCGGCTGCCGATAGCGCGTTCAGATCGAGCTCAACGCGACGCGACGAGTGAGTCTCTGAAGCCGCGGCACCGGTGTCGGCGAGGACAGCCTTCGGCGTCTCGACTACAGCTTTCTTTTCGATATCGTGCTTTCGTACGGGGGCAACCGGCTCCTCCGCCGACCGCGAAGGAACATTCACCCCGGCTTGTCGGAGCTGTTCCAACCGTTGCGCTGCTTGTTCGATCAGGCTCATCGTTTATCCTCAAGCGCTACGTAGACCAAGGAACACCAACAGACCGATCCCGGCGCCATATGCAACAAAAAGAGAACTCGCAGCGACAATGAATCGCCTCAAGTCTTTTTTCATTTTCAGCTTCAAGGACTCCTCCACTTTTCTGGATACCGTGCCAAGCAACGGAAGCCCGGTGAGATCTCTCAAGGCCCTGGCATCAAACAGAATCGGGCGGATCTGGCTTGCCGCAAACGGGATCGCGAGTCCGGCGGCGATAGCGAGCACGAGTGTCAGAGGCAGCAGCAAAAGTCGGTTCGGCGACACCGGTTGCGGCGCGACACGCGGCGGGTCAATCAGCCGGAAGTCCACAGTGGCGGTGCTGGTGTCCATCTCGCCCGACATGGTCGCAGACTCGCGGCGCGCAACCAGGCTCTCGTAGTTCTTCTTGTTGACGTCGTAATCGCGATTCAGCTGGGTGAGTTCCGCTTCGATCTGCGGAATCATCTTGACGGCATCCTTGAGCTGGTCATAGCGAGCCTGGTATTCGGCAACACGAACCGTCAGCGAGGCCACGGTCGCCTCACTCTCCGCAAGAGAAACCTTGAGCTGCTGATAAACGGGATTGTTGTTCGTGAGAGACGCGGGACTCGTCGGCGCGACTTTCTGACGGGTTGCAATTTCTGCCCGTTTCTGCTCTTCGAGCTCGTTGATCATCCGCCGGGTTCCGATCACGTCCGGATGTTTCTCGGTGAAGCGTTGCAACAAACCATCGAGGTTTCGTTTCAATACGTCGATCCGGCCATCGATCTCGGGAATCGAGATGGCTGACGTCATCTCTGGAGTATCAAGCAGCAGCACGGGCTCCTCTCCGAGAAGCTGACGCTTCAGCGCATCCCGGGAATTCTCCGCTTCGCGAAGCTCGAGCCTTGAACTCGCCAAGGCAGCGCTAATCTCGCTGATTCGACCGAAGTAATCTTTTCCATCGCCTGTCTGCAAGGCGATGTTCTTCAACTTGAATTCCTTCAGCCGGTTTTCAGCTTCCTCCAGCTTCTTCTGATAGACCTGAATCTGGTCGTCGATGAATTTGATCGCCGAATCCGTATCCTTTCGCTTGTCGCCGAGACTCGACTCGACAAAGATCGACACCAACGACTGGACAACTCTCTTGGCCCGCTCAGGTTGCGCGTCGCTGTAAGCCAGCGTGTACAGATTGTCGCGTGACGTGCTCTTGATCGTCAGATCCTTCATCAGAGCGTCCACGAGTGCTTCCTGAGCCTGCTTTGAATCGATGTTCAGGTCAAGATCCGCCATGCGGACAAGCTTTTCAATATTCGGCCGGCTGATCAACGTTCGGCTCAAGACCATGATCTGCTGATCGACGTTCGGCTCAATCGCCAGCCCCGACATCAACGGTTTCAGAATGGACTGCGTATCGACGTAGATTCTTGCCGAGGCCTCGTATTTGTCGGGAATGCGAAGGACAACAGCCACGCCGAGCGCACCGACCGCCCACGCCATCCCCAGCCCTAGCCAGCGATGCTTCCACATGCCTCTCAGGATCGTAATCGCCTGCCGGATTATTTCGTCCATCGATCTCGGTATTGCTATTTGTTGATGACAAGTGGCCGACCCCGTAACGGCGTCGGCCGTCAGAATCAGAACCAGCTGCGCGGAATGATCAGCACGTCGCCCGGTTTCATCTCGACGTTCGCCGAAACATCGCCGCGCTTGATCAGATCCTTGACGCGTACGCCGTACTGTTTGTCGCCCTCGGTCGTTCGCAACAGCGTCGTTCCGTTCCCGTCGGCGAAGTCCGTTATCCCGCCAACGGCGATCATCACATCGAGCAGCGTCATCTTCTGCTTGTACGGCAGCGTCTGCGGCTTGGCCGCCTCACCCACGACACGGATCTGCTCGCTGTACGGACCGACAAAGGCGGTTACGACGACCGTGACCACCGGATCGCGAATGAATTTGCCCAGTTCCTTTTCGATATCCCGTGCAAGCGTCGTGGAGTCCTTGCCCATCGCAACCAGGTCTTCAACCAGCGGCGCCGCGATTTTTCCGTCCGGACGGACCGGAACCGACATTGAGAGTTCCGGATTCCGCCAGACCACAATATTGACCGTATCGCCCGGACCGATGATGTAGTTGTAGTCCGGCGACGCCGCGGCGGCTGGCGCCGGAGGATTTGAGGTCGCACAACCGACGGCGACCATCGCAAACGCGCCGATCAAGGCCCAGCGAAACGCAGCGCCAACACGTCCACACAGACTGTTCAACATACTTTTCTCCTTTTATTCGGCTGTTACCCTGAAATCGCAACTGAGTCGGAAAGCGCAAATAGTAGCTCAAATATTCCAAACAGGATCAAAACATCTCATCATGACATTGATTTTACGAGAAATCATGTACCGGACGTCCACACCAAAAATGCCAACTACGTCATATTGACGCGCACCGCGAAAGGCAACACCACCGATCAACGGGGAAGAGGCACCGTCACTCGCGACCAAAATACTGCCAACCGGCGCGATCACTTGCCAAATTGTGCACAGTCCGAGACAAGCCTTCGCAAAAAAGCTGCCACCGCCTCTTCTGGGATCTTCTAAACACCTTGCCGCAAGGCATCAACGATCGGCATGCGCGATGCACGTCTGGCCGGCAGCAGAGCGGCAAGGCAGGTCGCCGCGAAACCGATTCCGCCGGCGGTCAATACGTCGAGCGGAACAAGCCGGATGTAGGCCGTGTAACCGATGTTGGCATTGGGCGGTGGCGGCATCGGAATACCGATTGCCGAAATACCCAAGGCTCCGACGCACCCCAGCAACATACCGAGCAAGGCGCCAAACAGCCCAAGCAGAACGCTCTCGGAAACAATCAGCCTGAATACGGCGCCACGCCGGTCGCCCAGGGCGAGCAAGGTGCCGAATTCCCGCGTTCGTTCGAACAAGGTCATGTTGACGCTGTTGGCAACGCTCAACAGGACCATGAGCAGGATGATGAGCCGCAAAACGCCGAACTGCCTGTCGTAGAGTTGAATCGTCTTGTCGTAAAAGTCCGACAGTTCGCGCCACGTCGCCAGCTCAAAGCCTTGGGAAAGGAGTTTGTTACCCAGCGAAGTGGCGACCTGATCCGTACTCTCTGTCTTGTCCAACAAAACCACCAGCACGTGCGCTGCGTTGTTGTCCATCAGGATACGTGCCGCACTCAACGGTATGCGCACTGCCCTGGCGTCGAAATCCTTGGAAAAGCTCTGGAACACGCCGACCACTTCGAAGTCCAGGGTATTCACGGCTCCCTGCGCGAGACTGATCACCAGATTGACCCGATCCCCCGCCTTCAAACCGAGCGATCGGGCAACCCCTTGCCCGATGACGATGCCGTCCTCATCGGAATCCGCCAGCGGCCGCCCCTCGATATAGCGAAGGTACGTGCCCAGCGTTGCCTCGCCCGCCGGTTCGACGCCTTCGCCGACGATGCCCAGGTCGCGCTTGCCATTGTTGATTACCCCGGAAAAACCCAGGCGCGCCAGGACCATCCGGACGCCCGGTTCTTCCCGTATCCTGGCCTTGAGTGTCTCCGGGCGGTCCATCAGGAACGATTCGGGAGCGCGCGTCCGCCCTTCTCGGTATCCCTTCTTGGCGATCTGGATATGCCCACTCTGGGAATGAATGACGGCTTCGCCCAACTGGACAAAGACGTCCTGTACGAAACCACCCGCCAGGATCAAGCCGGCCACGCCGAGACTGATCGCGGCAAGCGTTCCGGCCGAACGAGCGCGTTGGCGGAAGACGTTGCGCAAGGCAAAAGCCCACAGTTGAAGAATTCGCGCGCTCATTGGTTATGCCGCAATGCATCGACAATGTTCATTCGACTCGCTTTGAAGGCGGGCAGAACGCTCGCCAGAAAGGTCGTCACCAGTGCCAGTATCAGCGCCTCCGAGGCCAGTTCCGGAACAATCAGGATCTCTCCCAGGAACCCCCTCGCCATCCCGGGCGGTGGCGGCATCGGGATTCCAACGGCCGAAATCAAGTGACCAAAGAGGTACCCCAGCACGACGCCGAGAACACCGCCGATCAGACCGATAAGAACGCCTTCCGCGACAAACATGCGCAACACCGCGCGCCGGCGTTGCCCGATGGCCAGACTGGTGCCGATCTCTCGTGTGCGTTCCAGGACGCTCATCATCTGCGTATTGGAAATCGTCAAGACGATGATGACGCCGATGATGAACTTCACGACGTTGACCTGCCTGGAGAACAGAACGACCGTCTTGTTATAGAAATCCGCCAGGTCGCTCCAGGGAATCACCTCGAACTTGTCGCCCGACAAGGCGCCTGCCAGCTGACGAACGCTGTCGTCGGTTCGCTCGGTCTTGTCCAGGAGAACGACCCACGACGTCGCACCACGAACCTTCATCAGCTTGCGCGCGATCTGGATCGGTAAACGCAGGGCGCTATCGTCGTACTCCTTGGAGATCGTCGCGAACGTTCCAGCGACGACCACCTCAACCGCACTCGCGCTCCCGTTGGCCGCCGTCGCCAGCAATACAACGGAGTCACCCGCTTGCACACCAAGGCTACGCGCCAGGCCTTCACCCAGCAACGCCGAGTTCTCGTTGTCTTTCGCAAGGTCGCGACCGCTGACGATGGTGACTTTGCTGCTGATCGGTTTCTCGCGCACCGGATCGATGCCCTCGCCGACGAAAGCGATGCTGGTATCTTCATGGCTGACCAGACCGCTGAACGACAGACGCGGCGCGAGGCTTCCGAACCCCTCCATTTTCTCGACACTTTCCTGCTCTGCCGACTGTTCCGGAAGCAGATACGCATAGGGATCGGCAACCCCCTTCTCGAAATAACCGGGGCGTACAATCTGGACGTGGCCGAGCTGGGAGTGAATCGTATCTTCGCGCATTTGCTCGAAGATCCAGGCGATGAAGCCCCCCGCCAGCAAGAAAGCGACAATACCGAAGGCAACGGTCAGCGTGGCAACAAGTGTCCGTTGAGTATTGCGCCTGAGATTACGGGTAGCCAGGCGAAAATCGGAGACTAAACTGATCATTAGTCGTGCTCTTCCGAATGGCAAACGCCAACGTCGCCATCATACGACAAACTCAAATCGGGGTACTCAACATGCAAGCATTCGATTACCAAAGAGCTTTCTCGCGGAATATCGGCTGGATCACCGAGCAGGAACAAGCCCACCTGCGCGGAAAACGCGTCGCCATCGCCGGCATGGGCGGCGTTGGCGGCTTCCATCTCCTGACGCTTGCCCGGTTGGGGGTCGGCAGGTTCAACATTGCCGACCTCGATGTTTTCGAGATCGAGAACTTCAACCGCCAGGCCGGTGCGGTAATGAGCAGTGTCGGTGCGGCGAAGGTCGACGTCCTCGCGCGCATGGCGCGCGACATCAACCCCGAGGCGGATATCGGCGTTTTTCCGCACGGCGTCAATGCGCAGAATCTCGACGCATTCTTTCGCGACGTCGATCTCTACATCGACGGACTCGACTTCTTCGCTTTCGATGCGCGCGAACGGGTCTTCGCCTACTGTTCGGAACATGGCATCCCTGCTGTCACCGTCGCGCCGCTGGGGATGAGCGCCGCACTGTTGAACTTCCTGCCGGGTGAGATGACCTTCGAAGACTACTTCCAGGTCAGCGGTCGGCCCGAACTCGACAAAGCCATCCGTTTCCTCGTCGGCCTCGCCCCGGCCTTGCTCCATCGCCATTACCTGGCCGACCCGTCGCGCGTAAATCTCAAGGAGCGCCGCGGTCCGTCGACGGTCATGGCGTGCCAGTTCTGCGCTGGCGTCGCCGCCACCGAGGCGCTCAAGATCCTCCTTGAGCGCGGCAAAGTCTGGGCAGCCCCGCACGGGATTCAATACGACGGTTACCGCAACAAATTTGCCCACACCTGGCGCCCGGGCGGCAACTCCAACCCGATCAACCGTCTGGCCATCGCCATCGCCAAGCGGCAACTCGGGCTATAGCGACGCCTTTGCACCGTTTCATGGAGACAAGAATGACGCGCGACATCCTGCTGCAGATCCTTGACCTCGCCCGCTGGGCACCCAGCGGCGACAACACGCAGCCCTGGCGCTTCGAACTGGTCGCCGACGACCACCTCGCCATCCACGGCCATGACACCCGCGATCACGTGCTCTACGACTTTGACGGACACGCGAGCCAGATGGCCCATGGCGCGTTTCTTGAAACGCTACGCCTTGCTGCCACCCGTTACGGCCTCGCTGCCAAGTGGCAGATTCGCGCCGGCCAACCGGACACCGCACCGATCTACGACGTCAAATTGCGCCGCGCCGACATTCCCGAGGATCCGCTCGTTCCCTTCATTACGACGCGAACCGTACAGCGTCGGGCAATGTCCGCCACGCGCTTGCTGCCGACGCAAAAAGACGCACTGATTGCTGCCGTCGGAAACGATCACACCTTGCAGTTCTTCGAATCTTTCACGGATCGGCTTGCCGTCGCGCGTCTACTTTGGAACAACGCCTATATCCGTCTGACCTGCCCGGAGGCCTACCCGGTTCATCGCGACATCATCGAGTGGAACGCACGATTCAGCGCCGATCGCATCCCCGACCAGGCCGTCGGAACCGATCCGCTGACGACGAAATTGATGCATTGGGTCATGCAAAGCTGGGGACGCGTTGTTTTCTTCAACCGCTTCCTGGGCGGCACCATCGTCCCGCGCCTGCAACTCGACTTCGCTCCCGCGCTGGCCTGTGCCGGGCACGTTCTGATGAAGCCCGCCGTACCTCCCTCGGGACTTGCTGCTCGCATCGAGGTTGGCGTTGCATTGCAGCGGCTTTGGCTGACAACCGCAGCCCTGGGCCTGCAGCTGCAGCCCGAGATGACACCCGTCATTTTTCGCTGGTACGCGCGCTCGAGCCGGACTTTTTCGACGGACCCGGCCATCGCGGCAGGAACACGGAAACTGGCAACGCAATTCGAAGCCGTGGCAGGAGCAGGACCGAGCGACGCCTTCTCGTTCTTTTGCCGAATTGGCGAATCACCGTTGCCGTCGGCGCGTTCGACGCGCAAGAGCCTGCCAGATCTGGCCGTCGACTAGCGGAAGGCGTGCCCGCTCTCAGCGATGCGCCTTGCGCAGATGGCTGGCGTCCTGGAAACCGGCTTCGTCGGCCAACGTCGCCAGGCGGTGGTCGGAGTTGAGCAGGCGCCAGCGGACATACTGCAGGCGAAGCTCCTGCCAGTATTCGCGCGCCGTCTGCCCGAGGCTTGCGCGGAACAGGCGGTCGAGTTACCGGTGACGAAGCGGCGCCGGACAGCCACGGCCGCACGCTGTTCCTGCAGGGCCTGCTCTCGGCCATCGCGAACCCGAAGGTGCTGCTCTTCTTCGGCGCCTTCCTCTCGCAGTTCATCGACCCGCAGCGCGCCCTGCTGCCGCAGTTTCTGGTCATGGCGACGACGTTCGCACTCTCCGAGTTCGTCACCGAATACCTGAATACCTGCTCGCACGCTTCGCCTTCCGCGTGCGCCCGTGGCTGGAACGCGCCGGCACGCTCTTCAACCGCTCGTGCGGCGGCCTCTTCATCCTGATCGGCGCGCTGAGGCGCGCCCCGATCCCCGCATGGTGGATAATGCGAGGCCATGACGCCCAAACTCGATTTCCACCTCTTCATCTTCAGCGCGCTGTCGCTGCTGGCTGCCTGCACGACAACGGGCAACGCACCCGACAAACCGCTATCCGGCAAGGCAAGCGCTGCGTCCCGCCAACCGGAACAGTTGAACTTCAAGCTGGCGAGCGGCACCTACCGCTGCGAACTCGGCAAGAAAGTGGAAGTCCGGCGCGACGCGCGCAAACCCGATCAGATCAGCATCGACTGGCAAGGCAAACGTCGCGCGCTGCAGCGCTACGATTCGACCTCGGGCCTGCCGCGCTATGAGGATCGCGAAAACGGGCTGGTGTGGATCGACCTGCCCTGGAAGAGCATGCTGATGGACGCCAACACCGGCAGCCCGCTCGCCAACGAGTGCAAGGCCGCGCGCGGCTGAGCACCTCCATCACGCGCGGCGATTCCCTTCGCCGCACCCCATTCCCGCCGCTGCGTCGGCAGCGTCGACCGTTTGCCGGTATAATACGATCCATGTACACATCGTATATTTGTTGAATCATGGGAATCGTCAAGATATCGGAGCAGATGCATGAGAACCTGCGTCTGACCAGCGGCGCGCTGAGCCGCTCGATCAACGCACAGGCCGAGCACTGGCTGCGCGTCGGCATGCTCGCCGAGCTGAACCCTGGCCTCTGCTACAGCGAGATCTGCCAGCTGCTCATCCAGGCGGAACAGCCGGACCATTCGAGCGAAACGGCGGTGCATGCCGTCAGCTTAGCGGAGTTCGCATGATGCCCGAAGGACTCGTCGCAATCCGCTCCGCCGAAGAGATCGCCATGGCCCGCCGGGCCGGCGCGCTGGCCGCCGAGGTCCTCGACATGATCGCGCAGCACGTCAAGCCGGGCGTGACGACCGAAGAGCTGGACCGGTTGTGCCACGACCATATCGTCAATGTGCAGCAGGCGACCCCGGCCAACATCGGATACCACGGCTATCAGAAGACGATCTGCGCCTCGGTCAACCACGTCATCTGCCACGGCATTCCGTCAGCCAAGAAGCTGAAGAACGGCGACATCGTGAATATCGACGTCGCGCTGAACAAGGACGGCTGGTTCGGCGACACGAGCCGCATGTACTTCGTCGGCCAACCCGGCACGCTGGCCAGGCGGCTGGTGCGCACCACCTACGAGGCGATGCGCGCCGGCATCCTCGCGGTGCGGCCCGGCGCCAGGCTCGGCGACATCGGCCACGCCATCCAGCGCGTGGCGCACCGCGACGGCTTCAGCGTGGTGCAGGAATATTGCGGACACGGCATCGGCCGCATCTACCACGACGAGCCGCAGGTGCTCCACTTCGGCAAGCCGGGCGAAGGGCTGACGCTCAAGCCGGGCATGGTCTTCACCATCGAGCCGATGATCAACGCCGGAAAGGCCACCACCAAACTCCTGCCTGACGGCTGGACCGTCGTCACCAAGGACCACTCGCTGTCGGCGCAGTGGGAACACATGGTCGCGGTGACCGAAAGCGGATTCGAGATCCTGACGCCCTGGCCCGACGGCTACGGCGACTACCCGCCGATCACGCCTTGAGGATCACGCCTCGCCGGCGATCGGGAACACCCGGTCGTAGACGATGTTGAAGACGAAGGCGTACGCCACGTAGGCGAGCGCCAGCGCGATGTCGGCAAGCAGCGCTTCCAGCCAGGACATGCCGGCCCACCACATGACGATGGGCAGGCTCATCAGCACCAGCCCGCCCTCGAAGCCGCAGGCATGCACGACGCGCCAGAGGTAGGGGCGCAGATCGGCCGTGCGCCCGGTAAGGCGCCCTTCAATCCAGTCGAACGAGGTGTTGTAGACGGCGTTCCACAACGCGGCGAGCAGCGCGATGATCGCCAGCAGGCCGATCGACTCGCTCGCCGGCACGCCACTCGCCCACGCGAACGGCGGCGTGATCAGCACGAGGCCGCCGATCTCGAACAGGATCACCTGGCGAACACGGTCAAGCGGCGAGCGAAGTTTGGGGCTGGAACTCACGGAACGGCAACTCAAGCAAAAGTCAGCCCGACATTCTACAAGAACCGGCATCTCCCGCCGGCCGCCCTGAATTAACCTAAAAACCTCACCGCAAAGGCGCGAAGGCGCAAAGATCGCAAAGGAAACAGCGGGTGGATCGTACTTGATCATTCGCCTTATGGGTGACTACGGAACATACGCGCTATTCGCATAGCGCTTTGATTTTCTTTGCGAACCTTTGCATCTTTGCGCCTTTGCGGTAAAGAGTTGAGTCTTCCAGGATTAACGAACCGTCTTCGCGTCCTGCCCGAAGAGCACGCGCTTGGCGGCTTCGTTCATTGCCGGCGCGCTGTTGAACTCGGCCGCGCGGGCGTAGGCGCGTTCGGTTGCCGGACGTTGCGCGATGCGCGCGAACCAGGCGGCGAGGTGCGGGAAGTCCTCGAGCGTCTGCCCCTGCCGCTCGTGCGGGACGATCCACGGATAGCACGCCATGTCGGCGATCGAGTAGTCGCCGGCGATATGGTCGCGGCCGTCGGAAAGCTGTCTGTTCAGCACCGCGTAGAGGCGCGCCGTCTCCTTGACGTAGCGCTCGATGGCGTAGGGAATTTTCTCCGGGGCGTACTGGCTGAAATGGTGATTCTGTCCGGCCATCGGCCCGAGACCGCCCATCTGCCAGAACAGCCACTGCAGCGCGACATTGCGGCCACGCAGATCCTGCGGGATGAAGCGCCGCGTCTTGTCCGCGAGATAGAGCAGGATCGCGCCCGACTCGAAAACCGAAATCGGCTCGCCGCCGTCGGCCGGCGCCTGATCGACGATCGCCGGAATGCGATTGTTCGGCGCGATGCGCAGGAATTCCGGCGCGAACTGCTCGCCGCGCCCGATGTTGATCGGGACGATGCGATACGGCAGCCCCGCCTCTTCGAGAAACAGCGTGATCTTGTGGCCGTTGGGCGTCGTCCAGTAGTAAAGGTCAATCATGCAGACAGCTCCGGTGATGGGTTCGGGGGGTGAGTCGCCAACAGGCTTCATCGACACGCCTAGGCAGCGCCGGGTTCCGCCGCCAGCTCATTCAGCGCCGCCCCGATCCGGCGCAGCGCTTCCAACCCGCCACAGGCGATCGATACTCCCTTGCCGCGTCCGAGTTCCGGTTCAGTCGGATTGATCCGAATCAGCTGTCCCGGCAGCGATTCACCGAGCCTTCGCACGGTCGGAATACGGCTTCCGGCACCGATTTCGATGACCAGCAGGCGATCGACTTTGTGCAGCCAGTTCTGCAGGTTCTGCTGTTGCTGGTCGCTGCGCGCGTCGAGCCAGCCCCAATCGCCGAACATCAGCACATTCGGCCGGACCAGGTTTCCGCAGTAGGGGCAGCGCGGAAACGCCGAGCGCAGCAGGCATCTCGCCTCATCCACCTCCGGCTGAAAGTCGTCGGCCGGCCAGATCGAATCGCAGCACGCCGACAGGCATTGCAGGTGATGGATCGAACCGTGGCATTCGCCGATTCGCGCCGGGACGAAGCCGGCTTTCTGGAACTGTCCGTCGACGTTGCTGGTGAATACGAAATAGCCCTGTGGCAGGCAGGCGCCGATCCGGCGCAGGATGTTGAACCCCTCGTGCGGTACGGTCGCGCGGTAGAGGTTCAGCCGATGTCCATAGAAGCCCCAGGCCTGCCGGGGATGCGTGCCGAAGGCGGCCGGGCTGGCGATCTGCTCGAACGAGATACGCGCCCGGGCGAGCGCCGGGTAAGCGCCCCAGAAGCCTTCCGACCCACGAAAATCGGGCAAGCCCGAATCGACGCCCATGCCGGCACCGGCGGTGATCAGGAGGCCGTCGGCCTGCGCGATGAGCTCGGCGCAGCGCCGGAACAGCGAGCGATCTTCATTAGAACTGTCCATGGCTCAGGCGATCGTCAAACAGGTCTTCAAGCCAGGGGTTGACGCCCCGGCACCCGGCGACCACCTCGGCCGCCCAGGAAAAATACTCGGTCTTGCGCTCGACCGACCAGTCCTCCGGCGGGCTTTGCAGGATCGAATTGAGGTTGGCCGTCTTGTCGGCGATCTTGAGAATCCGCGCGCGGCGCGACAGATGCGGCGCATGGACGACCTGCAAACGCTTGCGTTCCGCCTTGGGCAAGCTGCGATCGTCAGTCACTTCGCGCACGATGCGCGCCACCCGCTTGCCGAATTTGTCCTTGAGCATCTTGTAATTCACGCGCATCGCCTGGTCTTCGAGCACGTCGTGCAAGAGCGCAGCGATGATCAGCTTGTCGTCCCGACCCTTGGTCGCCTGTGCCGCGAGCCGGGCCACCTCGGTCAGGTGATTGACGTAAGGCTCGCGTTCGCCGCCCTTGCGCCGCTGTGCCGAATGCGCCCAGGCGGCGAAATCGAGCGCGCGAACGATCTGCAAAACCTTTTTGGCCTTCATCCTG
>NZ_JAGOIT010000115.1 GCF_017995515.1 Propionivibrio sp. | reverse complement strand
AGTCATGTTAGAGGTTCTCCGGCAATGAGGTATCACTTGCGGCGGCGTCCGAGCCTGGACGCGAGCCCTTGAAGATCTTGCGGATGACGACGAAGAACACCGGCACGAAGAAGATGCCGAGCACGGTGGCCGAGATCATGCCGCCGAGCACGCCGGTGCCGATTGCGTTCTGGCTGCCCGAACCGGCGCCGGTGCTGGTGGCCAGCGGCAGCACGCCGAGGCCGAAGGCGAGCGAGGTCATCAGGATCGGGCGCAGGCGCATCTTCGCCGCCGACAGCGTCGCCTCGAACAGGCCGAGGCCGTGGTCGAGCTGCGCCTGGGCGAATTCGACGATCAGGATCGCGTTCTTCGCCGACAGGCCGACGGTGGTCAACAGGCCGACCTGGAAGTACACGTCGTTGGTCAGCCCGCGTCCGGTGGCGGCGAGCAGCGCGCCGACGACGCCGAGCGGCACGATGAGCATGACGGCGAACGGCACCGACCAGCTCTCGTACAGCGCGGCAAGGCTGAGGAAGACGACGAGCAGCGAGATGGCGTAGAGCGCCGGCGCCTGCGCGCCGGTACGCTTTTCCTCGAACGAGACGCCCGTCCATTCGATACCGATGCCCGGCGGCAGCTTGGCGGCGATCTCCTCGACCGCGGCCATCGCGTCGCCCGTGCTCACGCCCGGCGCGCCCTGGCCCATGATTTCGACCGACGACGAACCGTTGTAGCGTTCCAGGCGTGGTGAGCCATACGACCAATGCGCCGAGGCGAAGGCCGAGAATGGCACCATCTCGCCGCTGCTGTTACGCACGTGCCATTTGTTGAGGTCTTCCGGCAGCATGCGCGATGGCGCGTCGCCCTGCAGGTAGACCTTCTTCACGCGGCCGCGATCGATGAAGTCGTTGACGTAGCTGCTGCCCCAGGCGGTTGAGAGCATGTCGTTGACGTCGGCCATCGAAATGCCGAGCGCGTTGGCCTTGGCCTGGTCGATGTCGAGCTTGTACTCGGGCATGTCGTCCTGGCCATTCGGGCGCACGGCGACGAGGCGCTTGTCCTGCGAGGCCATGCCGAGGAACTGGTTGCGTGCGGCGACCAGCGCTTCATGCCCGACCGCGCCGCGGTCCTGGATCTGCACGTCGAAGCCGGTGGCGTTGCCGAGCTCGATGACGGCCGGCGGCGCGAAAGCAAAGACCATCGCGTCGCGGATCTTCGAGAAGGCGCCCATCGCCCGTCCGGCGACGGCTTTCACCTTGAGGTCGGGCCGGTTGCGCTCCTCCCAGTCCTTGAGCATGACGAAGCCGATGCCCATGTTCTGGCCGCTGCCGCCGAAGCTGAAGCCGGCGACGGTGAAGATCGAGCGCACGGCGTCCTTCTCGCCTTCGAGGAAGTGGTGCTCAACGTCATCAAGCACCTTCAGCGTGCGCTCCAGCGTCGCGCCGGCCGGCAGCTGCACTTGCGAGAACAGCACGCCCTGGTCTTCATCCGGCAGGAAGGAGGTCGGCATGCGCACGAAGAGTACGGCCATGCCAACGACGATCAGGAGGTAGATGACGACGTAGCGCATGCGCTTGCCGAGCATGCTGCCGACGCGCGATTCATAACCGGTCTGGCTGCGGTCGAAGATCTTGTTGAAGCCGCGGAAGAACCAGTTTTCGCTGAAGTGTTCGCCCTTGTGGATTGGCTTCAGCAGCGTCGCGCACAGCGCCGGCGTCAGGATCATGGCGACCAGCACCGAGAGCACCATCGCCGAGACGATGGTGATCGAGAACTGGCGGTAGATGACGCCGGTCGAGCCGCCGAAGAAGGCCATCGGCACAAACACCGCGGAGAGCACCAGCGCGATACCGATCAGCGCGCCGACGATCTGGTCCATCGACTTCTTGGTCGCTTCCTTCGGCGACAGGCCTTCCTCGCTCATCACACGCTCGACGTTCTCGACGACGACGATGGCGTCGTCAACGAGCAGGCCGATGGCGAGCACGGTGGCGAACATGGTCAGGGTGTTGATCGAGTAGCCGAACACCGAGAGCACGCCGAAGGTGCCGAGCAGCACGACCGGTACGGCGATGGTCGGGATCAGCGTCGCGCGGAAGTTCTGCAGGAACAGCCACATCACGAGGAAGACGAGGATGACGGCTTCGATCAGCGTGTGGACGACTTCCTCGATCGAGATCTTGACGAAGGGCGTCGTGTCGTACGGGACGACGTAGGAGACGCCGTCGGGGAAGTACTTCGACAGCTCCTCGACCTTGTCCTTCACGCCCTGCGCGGTGGCCAGCGCGTTGGCACCGGAGGCGAGACGGATGGCGATACCGGCGGCCGGCTTGCCGTTGTAGCGGCCGACCATGCCGTAAGATTCGGCGCCGAGTTCGAGGCGCGCGACGTCGCGCAGATAGACCTTGCCGCCGTTGGTGTTGGTCTTGAGCAGGATTTCGCCGAACTGCTCCTTGGTCTGCAGACGACCGAGCGCCGAGATCGTCGCGTTCAACTGCTGCCCGGCGACTGCCGGCGTGCCGCCGAGCTGGCCGGCCGTGACCTGCGTGTTCTGCGCCTGGATCGCCGAGCGCACGTCGGCCGTGGTCAGCTTGTAACTAACGAGCTTGGCCGGGTCGAGCCAGATGCGCATCGCGTACTGCGCGCCGAACACCTGCGCCTCACCGACGCCGGGAACCCGGCTCAGCGGGTCCTGCATGTTGGCGACGAGATAGTCGGTGAGGTCGGTCTGTGTCTTGTCGCCTTTCTCAGAAATCAGTGCGACCAGCATCAGGAAGTTGCGCGACGACTTGGCGACCTGCACGCCCTGCGTCTGCACGATCTGCGGCAGCGACGGCAGCGCCAGTTGCAGCTTGTTCTGCACCTGCACCTGCGCGATGTCCGGGTTGGTGCCGGCGTCGAAGGTCAGCGTTACCGACGCGCTGCCGTAGGAATCGCTGGCCGACGACATGTAGAGCAGGTTGTCGAGGCCGGTCATCTTCTGTTCGATGACCTGCGTCACGGAATCCTCGAGCGTCTGCGCCGAGGCGCCCGGGTAGGTGGCGTTGATGACGATCTGGGGCGGCGCGATCGCCGGATACTGCGAGACTGGCAACGTGCGGATGGACAGCGCACCGGCCAGCATGATGACGATGGCGATCACCCACGCAAAGATGGGGCGATCGATAAAGAAACGAGCCATGGATTGTTCTCCTTACTTCTTTTCGGCGGGGGCTTTGTCAGCGGCGGCTTGCGGTGCCGGAGCCTTCGCGCCGGCCGGTACGGCGGTGACCGGCGAGCCTGGGCGCGCCTTCTGCAAGCCCTCGACGATCAGCTTGTCGCCGGCCTGCAGGCCGCTCGTGACCAGCCACTTGTTCCCGATCGCGCGCTCGGTCTTGAGCGGTCGTGGCTCCACTTTGCCTTCGGCGTTCACCACCATGCCGACAGCGTTGCCCTGCGGGTCGTGCGTGACGCCCTGCTGGGGTACGACGATCGAGTTCTCGCGCACGCCCTGTTCGATGACGGCGCGCACGTACATGCCGGGCAAGAGGTCGCGCTTGGGGTTGGGGAATACGGCGCGCAGGGTGATCGAGCCGGTCCCGGCGTCGACGGTGGCTTCCGAGAAGGCGAGCTTGCCTTCGAGCGGATAGACCTCGCCGTTGTCGAGGATCAGTTTGACCTTGGCCTGGCCGTCGCCGGAGCCCTTGATCTTGCCGTCTTCCATCGCGCGCTTCATCTGCAGGATTTCGGTGCTCGTCTGCGTTACGTCGACGTTGATCGGATCAAGCTGTTGCACCGTCGCCAGCGGCGTCGCCTGGTTGGCCGTGAGCAGCGCCCCCTGCGTTACCGCCGACTTGCTGATGCGTCCGGCAATCGGCGAAACGATACGCGTGTAGGCGAGGTTGATGCGCGCCGCCTCGACCGCGGCCTTGGCTGCGGCAACGTCGGCCTCGGCCTGGAGCAGTGCGGCCTTCGCGTCGTCGGCCGCCTGCTGGCTGACCGCCTTGTCGGCGATCAATTCCTGGTAACGCTGCGCCTTCAGACGCACCGTCGCGACGTTGGCTTCGGCCTTCGCCAGCGTGGCGCTAGCACTGTCGAAGCTCGCCTGATAGAGCGCGGGGTCGATCTGGTAGAGCAGTTCGCCGGCCTTCACGTCGCTGCCCTCGCGGAACAGGCGCTTCTGCACGATGCCGCCGATCTGCGGGCGAATCTCGGCGATCACGTTGGCGACGGTGCGGCCGGAGAGTTCGCTGGTCACCGGCACGGTTTGCGTCTCGACGGTGAAAACGCCGACTTCGGGCGGTGTTCCCGCGCCCTGCGCCATGCCGGCCGGCGCGTTGGATTGGCCGCAGGCGGATGCGATCAGGGTGGCGGCGATGGCCATCAGCGTGACGGCGAGCGATGGGCGATGCGGAATGGCGCTGAACGGTTCGATACGGCGCGTCATAAGGAGATCTCCTGGCGGGATGAGTCTGTGTGAGAGCAGCGCAGGGCTGCGAGGTTGCAGTGCTTCAATGCGAATCGCCGGGTATTTTACATACATTCTTGAGTGTATGTATGTCGTTCCCGGTTAAAATAGCGGCCGTCTTGCGATTGGCCGTGCGCTGCGTGCGTGCGGGAGAGGGAGAAGTCGATGGTCAGGAAAACGAAGGAAGAAGCTCAGGATACGCGCCATGCGATCCTCGATGCGGCGGAGCGCGTCTTCCAGGAACGCGGCGTCAGCCATACCTCGCTGGCGGAGATCGCCGCGGCCGCCGGTGTCACGCGCGGCGCGATCTACTGGCACTTCGCCAACAAGTCCGACGTTTTCGACGCCCTGTTCGAGCGTGTCTTCGCGCCACTCGAAGAGCGCTTCGTGTCCTTGCATGAGGAGTTGCGCCGGAACAGCGCACTCAATCCGCTCGAACACATACGGACCATGTCGCTCGATTTCATCGGCCGTGTCGTCAGCGATCCGCGCTACTTCCGGCTGATCGAGATCTCCTGGCACAAGTGCGAGTACGTCGGCGAGATGGCGACGATCCGCGACAATCACCTCGAGTGTGGCAATCGCCACCTCGAAATGGCTGTCGAGAGTTTCCGCCTGGCGCAGGAGCGCGGCTTCCTGCCGGCCAGTCTTGATCCGCGCATCGCCGCGATGGGCATGGTTGCGCTGATCGACGGCCTGGTCGTGAACTTCACGCTGGAGAAGAGCACCTTCCCGCTCGCCGGTTACGCGCCGGCGGTTCTTGACGCCTATCTCGCCGGGCTGAACGTCGTACCACCGACGTTCAGGAGCTCCGCAACCTGACGTAAGCCTCGAAGTCGGCAAGCGGCAGCGGCCGGCTGAACAGATATCCCTGGAACGCACGGCAACCGTTCGCGATCAGGAAGGCGCGCTGGCCCTCGGTTTCCACGCCTTCGGCGATCACCGACAAACCGAGGTTCTGGGCGAGGACGACGACGGTGCGCGCGATGCTCGCGTCGTTGGCGTCGGTCAGCACGTCGCGCACGAAGGACTGGTCGATCTTCAGTTGGTCGAGCGGCAGGCGCTTGAGGTAGGAGAGCGAAGAGTAGCCGGTGCCGAAGTCATCAAGCGAGAAGCCGGTGCCAAGCTCCTTGAGCATGTTCATCTTCTCGATCACGTCTTCGATGTCGTCGAGCAGCAGGCTCTCGGTGAGTTCCAGCTTGAGCCGCTGCGGATTGGCGCCGCTGCCTTCCAGCGCGGCGATGACGTGGAAGATGAAATCGGCGTTGTGGAACTGGCGGGCGCTGACGTTAAGCGCAATCGAGAGTTGCGCCAACGCAGGCGTTGCGCTCCATACGGCGAGTTGCTGACAGATGGTGTCCAGTACCCACTGACCGATCGGGATGATGAGCCCCGTTTCCTCGGCGGCCCGGATGAACTCGTTCGGTCCGACCAGTCCGCGTATCGGGTGCTGCCAACGCAGTAGCGCTTCGCCGCCGATGACCCGGTCGTCGGCGTCGAGCTGCGGCTGGAAGTGGAGAACGAACTGCTGTTCCTCGATCGCGCGGCGAAGGTCGATCTCGAGTGCGGCGCGCGCGGTGACGGCCGCCTGCATGTCCGGGTCGAAGAAGCGCAGCGTGTTGCGTCCGGCGGCCTTGGCCTGGTACATCGCGGTGTCGGCGCGTTTCATCAACTCGTCGACACTGACCGAATTGTCGATGAACAGTGCAATGCCGGTACTCGACGTGCAGCGGTGGCTGCCCGTGGTCGCCGTTTCGCCGGAGACCGCAAGGTTGAGCAGATAAGGTTCGTTGAGCTGGTTCTGGATCTTGCGCGCGATGCTCTCGGCCTGCATCGCTGCCAGGCCGGAGGCGTCGAGGTCTTCGAGGATGACGACGAACTCGTCGCCGCCCATGCGCGCGACGGTGTCGCCCTTGCGGATGCAGTTCTGCAGCCGGCTGGCGACTTCGATCAGGAGCTGATCGCCGACGTCATGCCCGAGCGTGTCGTTGAGCGTCTTGAAGTTGTCGAGGTCGATCAGCATCAGGGCGCCGTGGCGGTGATGCCGGGCACTGCTGGTCAGCGCACGGCCGAGCCGGTCGAGCATCAGGCGCCGGTTGGGCAGGCGCGTCAGTGCGTCGTAGAAAGCGAGCTTGCGGATTTCCTCCTCAGCGGCCTTGCGGAAGGTGACGTCGTTGAAAACACCGACGTGGCGCTCGACGGCACCTGAGCGGCCGACGACGGCGGTTATGGTGATTTCGACCGGGAAGAGCTCGCCGTTCTTGCGGCGGTTCCAGACCTCGCCCTGCCAATGGCGCTGCGTTTCCAGGTCATGCACGATGGCTGCGTAGGCGTCCTTGCCGTCGATCATCGGCTTGATCAGTTCGGCGCCCCTGCCGAGCGCCTCGTCTTCGGTGTAGCCGGTGATGAGCTGGAAGCTGCGATTGATCGCGACGATGTTGTGTTCGGCGTCGGTGATCATCACCGCGTCGGCTGTGTTTTCGAAGACGGTGGCGGCCAGCCGCAATTGGTCGGCAGCGTGCCGCTTTTCGGTGATGTCCTCAAAGACCCAGATGCTGCCGCCCTGCGGCTTGGCCGGATCAAGCGCGCAACCGCGCAGTAGCGCCCAGAAGGTCGTCCCGTCGCGGCGCTGCAGGCGCAGCTCTTCCTCGTAACTGCCGCTTGTCGTAGCGACGGCCTGGTAGGCACGGGCGCCGACTTCGATGAACTGCGCTTCGGAAAGGTAGAGGATGCGAGACAGCTGCCCGTTCATCTCGCCGGGGCCGTAGCCGAAGATCGCCTCGGCGTGGCGATTGGCGAGCTGGATGATCCGGTCGCGCGCGAAGATGACGCCGACCTGGACGTTGTTGAGGATGGCTTGCTGCTCCGCGAAGGAATCCTTGAGGCGAGCGCGCATGCGGTCGAGCTGCGCTGCGAGGCGGCCGATCTCGTCCGGCTGGCTCCAGTCGATCGGGTGCTCGAGGTCGCCTTCGGACAGCTGGTTGGAAAAGTCCATCAGGCGGCGCAGCGGGCGCAGCACCCGCTTGCGCAGGGAGATGACGATCAGCGTCAGCGAGGTGGCGAACATGCCGACGATGAGCAGGTAGTAGGCGCGCCGGTCGGCCTGGAATTCGCGTTGCCGCAAGCCATCGTCGGTTTCGACTTCGAGGCTGCCGATCGCCGTGTCGTTGGCGACGATTGGCAACGACGCGCTGCGCGAGGTGCCGCTGCGGCGATCGGGGCGCTCGACCTGCAGGATGAGGCTGTTCGCCGGGTCGCGGATGGTCACGCGAACGACGCTCGGATCGAGCAGGGCGGATTCGGCAATCGTCGCGGTGCCCGCCGTGTCGATGTTCCACACCGGGTCGGCGAGGCTCTTGACCAGCAGCGTCAGCTTGTCCTGCAGGTGGCTTTCCATCTCCTTGTCGATCTGCGCCTGGCGCAGGCTGGTCAGCGCCATGCCGCCGATCAGCGCCGGCAACAGCAGGCCGGCGCACAGCGCGATGACGATGACGATGCTCAGGCGGCTGGTATTGCGGCCGGTGGTGAGCGCCGACAGGCGTTTAAGGGAAAAGGGGGAGAGAGGCATGAAGATCGGGCGCGTTCGAACGACGGGCTTCATCGGCGCTACATACTGGAGTCTGCGTACTATATAGCACGGCCTGTGCGACACCAATACGAATGCGGGCGCGGAGTATACTTCGCCGAATTATTCCACTGGAGAACGCCATGGCCGCACTTCCCGACACCGTCAGCATGGCGATGTTCTGCGACTTCGAGAACGTTGCGCTCGGTGTGCGCGATGCGAACTACGAGAAGTTCGATATCAAACTGGTGCTCGAACGCCTGCTGCTCAAGGGCAGTATCGTGCTCAAGAAGGCCTATTGCGACTGGGATCGCTACAAGGGCTTCAAGGCGGCGATGCACGAGGCCAACTTCGAGTTGATCGAGATCCCGCACGTGCGCCAGTCGGGCAAGAACTCAGCCGACATCCGCCTTGTCGTCGATGCGCTCGACCTGTGCTACACCAAGTCGCACGTCAATACCTTCGTCATCGTCAGCGGCGACTCGGACTTTTCGCCGCTCGTCTCCAAGCTGCGCGAGAACGACAAGTACGTGATCGGCGTCGGCGTCAAGCATTCGACCTCGGATCTTCTGATCGCCAACTGCGACGAATTCATCTTTTACGACGATCTGGTGCGCGAGATCCAGCGCACGGCTGCGCGTCGCGACCCCAAGCCCGCGGCAAAGCGCTCGCCGGAAGAGGACAAGCGGCGCAAGGAGGAGATGGACGCGCGCAAGAGCGAAGCGGTCGAGCTCGCCGTGTCGACCTACGAAGCGCTCGTTACTGAACGCGGCGACGGCGGCAAGATCTGGGCGTCGATGCTGAAGAACGCGATCAAGCGGCGCAAGCCCGATTTCAACGAGAGCTATTACGGCTTCCGCGTCTTCGGCAACCTGCTCGACGAGGCGCAGGCGCGCGGCTTGCTCGAAGTCGGGCGCGACGAAAAGTCAGGCGCCTTCGTTGCGCGCAGCCTGTCGGCGGGGCGCGGCGAGGCGCCGGCAGCGGCCGAGGTCGCTCTGGTGGAACCGGCGCCTGTCGAGGAATCGTCCGGGATTGTGAGCGACGCGGCCGGCGCCGATGTGTCTGCCGTTCCGGCCAGCGAGGCTGTGAGTGTGCCGACCGAGGCCAAGCGGCGCGGCCGCGGCGGCAGCAAGCGCAGCGCTTCGGCACAGGCGAAGGCGCCGGCGGTTGAGAGTACGACGACTGCGCCGGTCGACGCCGAGCCGAATCTTTCCGCCGTGGATTCAGTGAATGAGCAGACGGCCGCCGAGCCGGCGGCCGAAGCTCGTCCGGAAAAGAAGCCGGCAGCGCGCAGCCGTCGCCCGCGCAAGCCGAAAGCGCCGGCAGAGGCCGCCGGCCAGTGAAAAGGCCCGCGGGCGAGAAATGCACGGGTAGGAGCGCAGCTTCGCTGCGCGAAGACTGATATTCCGGCGCCCTACGCCGCGGCGTCCGGGCCCTCCGTCTCGATCGGGTCGCCAATCGGTTCGAGGTGGGTCGTGACGTCGGCGTGTTCAAGTGCCTTGCGGATATCGGCTTCGATGCGTCCGGCCCAGTCGTGCCCCTCCTGCACGGACCAGTGGCCGGGGACCAGCACGTGCAGGGTGACGAAGGCGCGGCTGCCAGCCTGCCGCGTGCGCAGGGCGTGAAATTCGAGCCCTTTCTGGCGGTAGTCGGCGAGCAGCCTCTCGATCTTTTGCAGGTCTTCGGCAGGTACGGCGCGATCCATCAGACCGTCGGCCGAGCGTCGCATCAGCTGATAGCCGATCCATACGATGTTGGCGGCGACGAGGAGCGCGAT
>NZ_JAGOIT010000043.1 GCF_017995515.1 Propionivibrio sp. | reverse complement strand
CCGCCATCGCTACTTGCGCCTTGAATTCCGCACTGTGTTGCTTGCGCTTCGTTCCCATCTTTCACGTCCCTTTCAACCGGTCAGCCTTAGCTTAGCCGACTGTCCGAAAAAACGTGACCGCCGCAGACAGCGCACAGCTTAAACCGCTGTCTCGAAAACGGGGACCACTATAACCCGTCGAGGTGGTGCAATACGGGCTCGGATGCCCAACAGCAGAGCAAGGCTAGCTGGCCGCTTTGTTTAAACTGTGTTTAAACTGAGCCATGGTTTTTGACCTCAAAGCAAAAAGGCCAGTCCGAAGACTGGCCTAAGTTCTTGAAACTATTGGTCGGGGCGGCGGGATTCGAACTCGCGACCCCTTGCACCCCATGCAAGTGCGCTACCAGGCTGCGCTACGCCCCGACAGCTGATCATTATAGATCAAAATCCTGTGACTTTTTCGCTGTATCTAACAATTTTGATATGTTTAGCAATTCGCTTCGGAGAGCTTCGGGCGCGAGTACAGCGGTGCCCGAAGCTGCGATCGATTCATCCAAGCGGCCGCGAGCTCCGCTGATCGTAAATCCTTGATTATATAGCAACTCACGAATTCTCCTCACCAGCAGTACTTCGTGGTGCTGGTAATACCGGCGATTGCCGCGTCGTTTTACCGGCTTCAGTTGATTAAACTCTTGTTCCCAATAACGAAGTACGTGCGGCTTTACCCCACACAACTCACTAACCTCCCCGATCGTGAAGTAGCGTTTGGCTGGGATCGGTGGCAATGGTTCCTTGCTAGTGTCTTTATGATTCGGTTCCATCGTAACTTAACTCAACTTCGCCTTTGAGCTTTTGGCTGGCATGAAATGTGACTACGCGTCGAGCGGTTATCGGGATTTCTTCACCAGTTTTCGGGTTACGTCCTGGACGTTGGGGTTTGTCGCGTAGCTGAAAGTTTCCAAATCCGGAAAGCTTTACTCCATCGCCGCGTTCAAGAGCGTTCCGAACTTCTTCGAAAAAAGCCTCGACCATGTCTTTAGCTTCACGCTTGTTGAGTCCGACTTTCTCAAAGAGCAAATCAGCGAGTTCTGCTTTCGTAAGCGTCATGTCTTATTGTTCCCATCAGACGCGGAGTTGAGCAGCGAAAGACTGCTGAATGTAACCGATCAATTTCTGTATGGCCGCATCGACCTCCGCGTCTAGCAAAGTCTTTTGAGTATCTTGCATAACTATACGGAACGCAAGACTTTTCTTGCCGGATTCGACTCCCTTTCCGGTGTAGACATCGAACAATTGAACTGCGTGAACAATCGCTGGCTTGTTGATCTCGAGACCGTCCAACAACTGCTGCAAATCAAGTTTTTGATCGACCAAAACAGCCAAATCACGGACAGCATAAGGCTGCCGCGAGACTTCACGGAATGTGAGTGGCTGTGTTTTCAGAAGTGCGTTTAAGTCCATCTCGAAGGCGACCGGAACTACAGGGAGCTCGTACTTCTGCACCCATTCCGGATGAATTTCTCCGAGAGCACCGATGGCTTTACCATCAAGTACGACGTGAGCGCACCGACCGGGGTGAAACGCGGGGTGGTCGGCTCTTTCGAACCGCGCCTTGGTCGGCGCGAGAAGAAATTCGACCTCGGCCTTGATGTCGTAGAAATCGACGTTGCGAGATGGGCATCCCCATTGCTCGGGCAGGGTGCTGCCGTAGGCTAAACCCGCGACGTTCAGCGGCTGATGAAAACCGGGAACAGGGCTTCCAGAACTTTGACGGAAAAAGCAACGACCTGTTTCGAATACCCGGACTCTGTTTTGCTTGCGCTTAAGATTTGTGGAGACGTTTGCGACCAAACCACCTAGCAGTGTGGAACGCATCACGCTCATTTGGCTAGCGATTGGATTGGCTAGTTTGATGGGTGTGTCGTTGCGTGCAAAGTCTGCCTCCCAAGACTCTTCGACAAATGCGAAGTTGATGACTTCCTGGAATCCGCGGTCTGCCAGAATGTGCCGAATCCGGCTGACTGAACGACTGGCCTCCGTTTGTGGGAGCATCGAAAGCTGAGCTCTCGGCGATCGGGCTGGAACCTTGTCGTATCCGTATAAGCGGACGACCTCTTCAATCAGATCCTCCTCGATTTCGATGTCGAATCGGTGAGTTGGCGGATTTACGATGAAGTCTCCTGCCTCTATTTCATGGTCAAGGGCTAGGCGGGTCAGGAGTCCTGCGACCTCCTCGGCGGAGAAATCGATCCCCAAAACCTTTGCGAGCCTGCTTAGCCGAAGTTTGACCGGTGCTCTTGACGGAAGATTGGCTTTCGCCTCGGTGATGGGTCCGGCATCTCCGCCACAAATATCAAGAATTAGCTGAGTTGCTCGCTCAAGGGCGCGTCGCGTGCTGCCGAAATCGACGCCGCGCTCAAATCGGTGAGAAGCATCTGAGGAAAAACCGTATCGTCTCGCTCGTCCAGCGATCGCACGCGGTGAGAAAAACGCGGACTCTAGAAACATCTCCTCGGTTTCTAGACTAATGCCGCTGTTGGCGCTACCCATAATGCCGGCCATCGCAACCGCTCGCTTGTCGTCGGAGATGAGTAGTACATCATCTTGAAGCTCAAGCATTTGCTCGTTCAAAAGGCAAATCGATTCGCCTTTGGATGCGATTCGTGCGTGGATTGCACCTTCCAGCAGTGCGTTATCGAAAGCGTGCAGCGGCTGCCCAAGTTCAAGCATCACATAATTAGTGATATCGACGAGTGCCGATATGGAACGGATACCACTTCGTTCCAAGCGCTGTTTCATCCATTCGGGCGTCGGTGTCTTAGCATCAACGCCAGAGATGACCCGCCCACAATAGAGTGGGCAGGCGGTGGGTGCGTCCAGAACTACGTCACGCTTCGCGTTTGTGCTGACGGCGACTTCGGCGATTGCGGGAAGCATCAGCGCGCTGTCGGTTAGTGCAGCGACCTCACGCGCAATTCCCACCAAGGAGAGGCAATCAGCCCTGTTGGGCGTCAGTTTTAGCGTGAGGGCCCGGTCGTCGAGGTCGAGATATTCGCGGATGTTCTGGCCAATAGGCGCTTCCGGCGCCAAAACGAAAAGTCCGGAAGCGTCGTCCGAAATGCCCAGTTCCTTGGCAGAGCAGAGCATTCCGGATGATTCTATGCCTCTGACTTTTGCTACCTTTATCTGGAAATTGCCGGGGAGATTCGCGCCCGGCAGAGCACAAGGTACGCGCAGGCCAGTCGTGACGTTTGGAGCGCCGCATACGATTTGCAGTGGGGACGATAGTCCGGCATCGACGGTACATACATTAAGGCGGTCCGCATCCGGGTGCCTGGCAACCTCCAAGACATGTGCGATGACCACCTTGTCAAAGTGGGGGGCAACCGTTTCTTCCTCCTCGACTTCCAAGCCAGCCATTGTGAGAAGGTGAGAGAAGTCGCTCCCAGATACCGAGGGGTTAACAAAACTGCGAAGCCAAGACTCAGAGAATTTCATGGATGATCCGTATCACCAATAACCATCAAACGAATTGACGCAGAAAGCGTAGGTCGCCATCGAAGAACAGCCGAAGGTCGTTAACTCCGTACCGGAGCATGGTCAGGCGATCTGGCCCCATGCCGAAGGCGAATCCGAGATATCTTTCCGGATCAATGCCGACATGTCGCAAAACGTTTGGATGCACCATGCCGCAACCGGCAATTTCAAGCCAGCGGCCCTCAAGTGGTCCACTCATGAATGCGACGTCTATTTCGGCTGACGGCTCCGTGAACGGGAAAAATGAAGGACGGAAACGAACCTGCAAATCGTCACTTTCGAAGAAGCGGCGCAGGAAATCGGCAACAACACCTTTCAGGTCGGAAAAGCTAACATCTTCGCCAATCCAGAGGCCTTCGACCTGGTGAAACATGGGCGAGTGCGTTGCGTCGGAATCAACACGGTAGACTCTGCCGGGTGCAATGATGCGGATTTCCGGCATGCAACCGAGGTGCGCGTACTTCGCTACATGTGCCTGCATGTAGCGCACCTGAATTGGACTCGTATGAGTACGCAGGAGGATCCCCTCAGCAACGCTACCGTCTTCGTTCTGCAGATAGAACGTGTCGTGCATTGACCGTGCAGGGTGATCCTCAGGGGTGTTCAGCGCGGTGAAGTTCTGGAAATCGGCTTCAATCTCCGGCCCGTCTGCGACCTCGAAACCAATCGATCGGAACAGCGCCTCGATACGTTCCAGCGTACGGGTAACGGGGTGCAATCCACCTTTGGATTCGCCGCGTCCCGGCAGGGTTACATCAAGGGATTCCTCTGCTAGGCGAGTTTCAAGCGCCTTGCGTCGGAGGTGCTCGCGTCTTGAATTGAGCGCGGTCTCGATGAATTCTTTTGTCTTGTTGATCGCAGCGCCGGCAGATTTCTTATCTTCCGGCGACAACTTTGCAAGGCCTTTGAGCAGTTCGGTAATCTGACCACTCTTGCCGAGAAAGCGCGCTTTGACTTGCTCTAGCGTGTCGGGGTTATCAGTTGCCGCGAAAGCCGCAACAGCGTCTTGTGCTATTTGATCAAGGTTCTGCATGGGTATCTATCTACCACGTCACCGAAAAAAAAGGAGGCGCGAGCCTCCTTTTTTGACACGCTTACTATCAGGCGCTAAGTTGGGCTTTGGCTTGCGCGGCCAGAGCGGCAAAGGCGGGTTTGTCAAAAACGGCCAAGTCAGCCAGTACTTTGCGGTCCACCTCGACTTGCGCTTTTTTCAGCCCATTCATGAAGGTGCTGTACTTTAGTCCGACTTCGCGGGCTGCCGCGTTAATTCTGGCAATCCACAAAGCGCGGAACTGACGCTTCCTTTGGCGACGGTCACGATAGGCATACTGACCCGCCTTCATCACCGCCTGTTTGGCGATGCGATATACGTTCTTGCGACGGCCGCGGTAACCCTTGGCCAGTTCAAAAACCTTCTTGTGGCGCGCGCGCGCCGTTACACCACGTTTTACTCGGGGCATTCGTTTCTCCTTACGCGTAAGGCATCATGGCGCGAACCATGGCCTTGTCGGAGTCATGCACTCCGGTTACGCCACGCAATTGACGCTTGGCTTTGGTGGTTTTCTTGGTCAGGATGTGGCGTTTGAACGCTTGGCCGCGTTTGACGCGGCCACTTGCACTGACCTTGAAGCGCTTTTTTGCGCCACTCTTGGTCTTCATTTTGGGCATTGAATGCTCCTTATGTGCATGAAGTCAGGTGTTTCCCGGCGGGAATGCTTTGTTACCTGAATCCACTTATTGGTGTTACTAAACAACAACTACAACTACTTCTTTCGTGTTGGCGCTAGAACCATCACCATCTGGCGCCCTTCCATCTTTGGCATTTGCTCGACTGTCGCGAACTCTTGCAAATCAAGCCTAATTCTCTCGATCTGTCGCATTCCGATTTCTTGATGCGCCATTTCGCGGCCGCGGAAACGCAAAGTGACCTTAACTTTGTCCTCCTCCTGCAAGAAACGAATCATGTTTCGCAATTTGATCTGGTAATCGTTCTCGTCCGTACCTGGGCGAAACTTGATTTCCTTGACCTGAACCTGCTTCTGCTTAAGCTTTTGTTCGTGCTGTCGTTTCTGTTCCTGGTATTTGAATTTGCCGTAATCCATTATCCGGCAAACAGGAGGCTGCGCCATCGGAGCAATCTCGACGAGATCAACTCCGGCTTCCTCAGCTAGCTGCAAAGCCTGGCGAACATTCATGATACCGAGGGCTTCGCCCTCGGTGCCTACCAGTCGAATTTCAGGTGCGTTAATTTCTTCGTTAACGCGTTGCGCCTTTTGCAGTGCGATGGCTACGCTCCTTGTGCCGTCAAAAATTAAGCCGTGCCACTTCGCGCTACAACTTCTCCAAGAAGTCGTTCGGCCAGTTTCTCGATTGGCATTGCTCCGAGGTCTTGGCCGCCGCGTGTACGCACGGCAACGAGATTAGCCGCCATTTCCTTATCACCGACAACGATCTGGTAAGGCAGCTTGTTCAAGCTATGTTCTCGTATTTTATAGGTAATTTTTTCGTTGCGCAAATCGCTCTCGACCCGTAACCCCATTTTGCGCAAAGCCTTTGCGACGTTATCTGCATAATCCTGTTGCTTCTCGGAGATATTTAGTACCACCGCCTGTACTGGCGATAGCCAAAGTGGGAGTGCGCCGGACCAGTTTTCGATGAGGATTCCGATAAACCGTTCCAGCGAGCCAAGAATCGCCCGGTGCAGCATTACGGGTGTGTGTCGGGCGTTGTCCTCACCGACGTACTCGGCGCCAAGGCGTTGCGGCATGGAGAAGTCGACCTGGATGGTTCCGCATTGCCATGAGCGGCCGATTGCGTCCTTGATGTGAAATTCAATCTTGGGTCCGTAGAAAGCACCTTCTCCCGGCAACTCGTCCCACTGCAATCCCGATGCTTTGAGTCCTTCGCGAAGCGCCAGTTCGGCTTTGTCCCAGACTTCGTCGGCCCCGACGCGCTTCTCCGGTCGCAGGGCCAGTTTGACCGAGATGTCGTGGAAACCGAAATCGGCGTAGACCTTACGCACCAGTGCGTTAAATGCCGTGACCTCCGGTTGGATTTGATCCTCTGTGCAGAAAATATGCCCATCGTCCTGCGTGAAGCTGCGGACGCGCATGATGCCGTGCAATGCGCCTGATGGCTCGTTGCGGTGGCATGACCCGAACTCACCATAGCGGAGTGGGAGGTCCCTGTAGCTGCGGAGCCCGGTGTTGAAAACCTGGATGTGGCCCGGACAGTTCATTGGCTTGATTGCGTAGTCGTGTTTTTCCGACTCCGTCGTGAACATGTTGTCTTTGTAGTTTTCCCAATGACCGGATTTCTCCCAGAGCGTGCGGTCGAGAATCTGTGGGCACTTGATTTCAAAATAGCCATTGTCCTGATAGACGCGCCGCATGTGCTGTTCGATCTGTTGCCACACGGCCCAACCCTTTGAGTGCCAGAAGATCATGCCCGGGGCTTCGTCTTGCAGGTGGAAGAGGTCGAGTTGGCGGCCTAGTCGGCGATGGTCGCGCTTTTCCGCCTCTTCCAGCATCGTCAGGTATGCGTCCTGATCCTCTTTCTTGGCCCAGGCGGTGCCGTATATGCGCTGGAGTTGCTCGTTGCGGTGATCGCCGCGCCAATAGGCGCCGGCAACTTTCATCAGCTTGAAGACTTTGAGTTTGCCGGTTGAAGGGGCGTGTGGTCCGCGGCAGAGGTCGACGAAGTTGCCTTCTCTGTAGAGAGAGACCTCCTGTCCTTCAGGGATGGCTGCAATCAGCTCGGCTTTGTAATGTTCCCCAATTGACTGGAAGAAGGCTGTTGCGTCATCTCGTTTCCAGACTTCGCGGGTTATCGGAAGGTCACGCTTTGCGATTTCCGTCATTCGCTTTTCGATTGCGGAGAGATCGTCCGGGGTAAACGGGCGCTTGAACGCAAAGTCGTAATAGAAGCCGTTTTCAACAACCGGCCCAATGGTTACTTGCGCTTCAGGAAACAGGTCCTTGACTGCGTAGGCGAGCAAGTGTGCGCTCGAGTGACGGAGGATGCCCAAGCCTTCAGGGTCGCGGTCGGTAATGATTCCAACCTGGGCATCTGTTTCAATGCGATATGAAGTGTCTACGACATTGCCATTGACTTTGCCGGCCAGTGCCGCGCGGGCTAGGCCGGCGCCAATACTTTGGGCGATCTCGGCGATGGTTACAGGCTGTGCAAACTCCCGTTGAGAGCCGTCGGGTAGTGTAATGACCGGCATGTTTCGACCCCAGAAATGAAAAAAGCCAGAGACTCGCTCTGGCTTTTTAATGTTTGGTAGGCGCGATTGGACTCGAACCAACGACCCCCACCATGTCAAGGTGGTGCTCTAACCAGCTGAGCTACGCGCCTTCTATGTCGCGAGAGCTGCTTGCGACGTCGAAGAAGGCCCGCATTATAAGGATGTTCAGCAGTATGTCAACAGATTTGGTGTTGATTGGCATTTTTTGTTTCTGTCGGAGTCCGATTTCTGCTAACTTGCTTGTGTCGATGCGGCGCCGCTTGTTTGTCAACGTCGGGGAGAGGTTTGCTTGCCAGGTAATGGCGGTTTGTTGCGTCTAATGTCTGCGATTTTATGTGATCGCTTTTTTTGGGTCTGGTTCTATGAATACAGTTGTCCGATTCGGTGATGCTGAGGTGCGCTCTTCCAAGCAGAAGACGTTTCGCAAGCAGTTTGCTGAAAATCTCAATGCAGCGCTTGATCGACGCGGAGCGATTCCGTCGGGGTACGGACGTGTTGTCGGGGTTGCCGAGCTTTTTGGTGTGAGCCAGAACACGGCTGCGAACTGGCTGAAGGGTGATGGCGTACCTGAGCTGTCGCGTTTGCCGGAGATTGCGGATATTCTCGGGACAACTGTCGAGCAGCTGGTTGTGGGCGATCGGGGCAAGGACACGCATGTTATCGACGAAAACTACGTAATGGTTGATATGCATGAAGAGGGCAGCCTCGGGGGGTACTCGTGGTATACGCTGCCCGAGACGCTGCGTAGCATGGGGCTGCCGAAGGACTTGAGAATGCTCCAGGTGTCAAGTGATGATATGGCACCCTATGTGAATAGCGGTGACGCGGTCATGTATGACCCGCGGGTTCGAAGGATTCAGACAAACGGTGTCTTTGTGTTCCAGATTGGCGACCGGTTTGTGGTTCGGCGCGTACAGCGTGGGATCAAAGGGGATGTCCGTCTCAAGTGCGACAACCCGTTGTTCGAGGACGAGGTTCTCGATGAGGCAGAGCTTGATGAGTCGGCGTTGCCGGGGGGGAGGATCAGCGTTGCGGGTCAGGTCGTTGGGCGTCTATCGGTGGGTAGCTGATCGATCAGGTTTGCCGCGTTTTTGTTTGTGGTTCTTTTAAAAGCCGTTGATTCAAAAGCGATTCGTCAGCTATAATGCTCGGCTTTTCCACCTTGCCCCACCGTTAGCATGGCGGGGGGCTTAAACCGTAAGGAGTGTTCATGCGTCATTATGAAATCGTTTTTATCGTCCATCCGGACCAGAGCGAACAGGTTCCGGCGATGGTCGAGCGCTACAAAACGCTCGTGACATCGCATGGCGGGCAAATTCACCGTCTTGAAGACTGGGGCCGCCGTCAGTTGGCTTATCCCATCCAGAAATTGCACAAGGCACACTACGTGCTGATGAACATCGAGTGCAATGGTGAAGTGCTTGCTGAACTAGAGCATGGTTTCAAGTTCAACGACGCAGTGTTGCGCCACCTGACCATCAAGATGAAGCGTGCGGTTACGATACCTTCGCCGATGATGAAGGAAGACAAATCGAAGTCGATGCTGGCCGCGGCGCAGGAAGAACCTGCTGCGGACGCCAGCGAGGCGGCTGCCAGCTGATTGTCGAGGCTCTGCTGAATCGCGTCGAACTGACCGGAATCCTGATCGAGCGTAAGTCTCTTCGTTTTACCCCCGCGGCGGTGCCTGTTACCGAATGTGTCATTCGGCACGAGTCGCAGCAAGTGGAAGCAGGGGTTGAGCGGCGAGTTGAATGTGGTGTTCAGGCGATCGGATTAGGGGATGCGGCGAGGTGGCTTCAAGCTGCAACACCGGGAACGCAGATTCGGGTGGTTGGATTCTTCGCCGCCAAGAGTCAGAGCAGCAAACAGCTGAGATTGCACATTACAACGATTGAATTTGTAGAAGGAAATCAAAATGGCCAGGTTCTTCAAGAAGAAGGATGACAAGAATGTCAAAAAGCGCGGCAGCGGTTTGTTCAAGCGCCGCAAGTTCTGCCGCTTCACCGCAGAGAAGATGGACGGGATCGATTACAAGGATGTCGATCTGTTCAAGGAATACATCGCCGAAAATGCCAAGATCATGCCGGCGCGTCTGACCGGCACGAAGGCTGGCTATCAGCGCTTGCTATCGGTTGCCATCAAGCGTGCGCGCTTCCTGGCGCTGTTGCCCTATACCGATAACCACCAATAATCGAGGATACGACGATGCAAATTATTCTGATGGAAAAGGTCGTCAACCTCGGCAACCTCGGCGATCTCGTCAAGGTCAAGGATGGCTACGCGCGTAACTTCCTGATTCCGCAAGGCAAGGCCAAGCGTGCCACGCCGGCGGCAATGAAGGAATTCGAAGCCAAACGTGCTGAGTTGGAAAAGGCGGCAGCCGAGAAACTGGCCGGAGCGCAGGCGTTTGCTGCGAAGCTTGAGGGCGTGGCGGTTACCGTTGCTCGCAAGGCGGGGGTTGATGGTCGCTTGTTTGGGTCGGTAACGAACCACGATGTGGCTGATGGCCTCAAAGCACTTGGTTTCGATGTCGAGAAGTCGGACATCCGCATGCCGATGGGTCCGCTCAAGGTGGTGGGTGAGTCGACGCTTGAAGTTGCTCTTCACACCGATGTGCTGGCGACGATCAAGGTCGCCGTGGTTGGCGAGCAGTAAGCGGCGCCCCCGCTTTAGCGCCGTTCCGGTGCTGGAAAAAGCCTTGCCGAAAGCAAGGCTTTTTTGTTTTTGGGGTGTGTTCTACAGGTAGACTCCGTTTTACCCCAATCCGTTAAACGTGACCAAAGCCCTATGGCCAAATCGTTCAATTCAGCGAATTCGAAATTCCAGAAGAACCCGTCGGTCGATCCCGCGATTGCCAGTTTGCGCATTCCCCCGCACTCGATCGAGGCTGAGCAGTCCGTTTTGGGTGGCTTGCTGCTCGACAATGCAGCGTTCGACAAGATCGCCGATCTGGTTGGGGAGGACGACTTCTATCGCGATGAGCACAAACGGATCTATCGGCAGATCCGCAAGCTCTTGGAGCGGAGCAAGCCGGTCGATGTGATCACGGTTGCCGAAAGCCTCGATTCGGCCGGCGAGGGGAGCGATACGGGCGGTCTGGCCTATCTTGGGGAGTTGGCGGCAAATACGCCGTCGGCCGCGAACATCCGTCGCTACGCTGAAATCGTTCGCGAACGGGCGATTTTGCGCCAGTTGGTGACGGCCGGTGATGAAATTGCCGGGAGCGCCTTCAATCCGCTGGGGCGTGATCCGAAGCAGTTGCTCGACGAGGCGGAAGCCAAGGTGTTTGCCATTGCCGAAGGCGGGTTCCGGCAACAGACTGGATTCCAGCACATCAACCCGCTGCTGACGCAGGTGGTGGAGCGGATTCAGGAACTCCACGATCGGGAAAATCCCTCCGAAATCACAGGCGTACCCACCGGCTACAACGATCTCGATGCGAAGACGTCCGGATTACAGCCGGGTGATTTGTTGATCGTCGCCGGCCGGCCTTCGATGGGAAAAACCTCGTTTGCCCTGAACATGGGTGAACACGTGGCGATCGAGGTTGGGCTGCCGGTTGCCGTGTTCTCAATGGAAATGGGCGGCGCGCAATTGGCGATGCGTATGCTGTCCTCGGTCGGGCGCCTTGATGCGCACCGGGTCCGCACGGGGCGGCTGAATGACGATGAGTGGTCGCGCTTGTCTTTCGCGCTGGGCAAGATGCACGAGGCGCCGCTCTACATCGACGAGACGCCGGCGCTGAACCCGATCGATTTGCGCGCGCGCGCGCGTCGGTTGCACCGGCAGTGCGGCAAGCTTGGGTTGATCATCATCGACTACCTGCAGTTGATGTCTTCGGCCAGCGGCAACGGCGAGAACCGGGCGACCGAGATCTCGGAGATTTCGCGTTCGCTGAAGGGCTTGGCCAAGGAACTGAGCGTTCCCGTGATTGCGCTTTCGCAGCTGAACCGTTCGCTGGAGCAGCGGCCGAACAAGCGTCCGGTGATGTCCGACTTGCGTGAATCCGGCGCTATCGAGCAGGACGCCGACGTGATCATGTTCATCTACCGCGACGAAGTGTACAACCCGGATACGCCCGACAAGGGCAGTGCCGAAATCATTATCGGCAAGCAGCGGAACGGGCCGATTGGAATGGTGCGGCTTACATTCCTGGGCGAGTACACGCGTTTCGAGAACTTTGCGAGTTCCGGGGCGTACTAGTCGGGGACGGCTTGGGCCTTGCTCGGCGTTTAATAAGGCTCGGCACGACTCGCCGTGACGTTGTAGCTCAGGTGGTCCGTATCGAGGCTATCGAAGCGGCCTTCGTCCGTTTCCAGGGCAGGATAGGCGAGGAAAGGCAGGAGTGACCCGGTCGAGCCGCGCAGGCTGACGTCCAGCGCCGCATTGAAGCCGATCCAGTTCATCTCCCAGAAGCCGAAGAGCAACTTCTTGAGTACGGTCAGTTTCGGGTCGTCGCTGCTGAGTTTCTCGTCGTGAATGGCTTTGCCGACGTCGGCGGGATTGACCGGAATCCAGCCATAGCCGGGCGCGTAGAACTCGGCGCGGCACTGTTGCGCTTCACTGAGGTTGCCGGTGGCGCCGAGGCTTCCGAACAGGCGCGAGCCGTCGATACGCAGACCAAATACCGGGCGCGCCGGAATGCCGACCGAGCGGCACAGTGAAACAAAAAGCAGCGCAATGTCGGCGCTGCGCCCGAACAGGTTCCCACTCTCGAGCATGGCCGCGATGTTGGTGTTGCCGACGCGCTTCATCAGTGGGTCATAGGTTGCGTTTTCGACGACCCATTCGTAAATCGCCTTGCCTTGCGCGAGCGGATCCCGGATGCGGCCGATCGCACGTTCGGCAGTACGCCGGACGATGTCGTCAGTCGATGCAAGTTCTGTCGACTGCAGGCAACGGCGGAGAACTTCGGTTCGTTCGGCCATCGCGCCGCGGCGGGTGATGTCGAAGTGGCGATCCTGCGTCGCGATCTGGCTGACGATCTGCAATTGCGGGTCGCTGATGCCTTCGGCCCAGTCGGCGAAGAAGACCTCCATTTCGGCGACCGGATCGCGATAAATACCGGCGCTGACGAAGTTGCCCTGCCAGCTATGGCCGAGCGAACGTGCCCAAGGCGTGTCCTTGTATTGGGCGAGCGGAAGCCACAAGCGAGCTTTCCCCTTGACACCGTTCAGGGTGAAGGTCGAGCGGATGTCGTAGGTGCGCCACTGCGGCTCCGGCTCGTCAGGCAGGCTGATGACGTTTCGCGTCTCGGGCTGCGCCTCTGGCGCAATTTCGTCGACGACTTCAGGGGCTGCGGGTGCTGCGGCCGCCGCAACGGGCTTCTTGGCAGACGCTTTTGCCTTCGGTTTTTGCGTCGTCCTGGTTGTTCGTTTGGCGGGTTTCGCCTTGGCTGCGACCTTTTTCGCGGCTTCAACCGGAGCCGAGGCCAGGAATGAGAAAAAAGCCGTGGCAGCGAGGAAGTCTCGTCGTTTCAATCGACTCTCCGTGCGAAGATTGCGCAACGCATTGATCTGGTGGCAAAAACAACGAAGCCGTGTCGCGGGACACGGCTTGGTCGGAAAGCGGCCCGATTATAACACTTCGGCTGCGTGGTCAGCGAGGCGGGAGCGTTCGCCGCGCTGCAGTGTAATGTGGCCCGAATGCTCCCAACCTTTGAAGCGATCGACCACGTAGGTGAGGCCGGAACTACCCTCGGTCAGGTAGGGCGTGTCGATCTGCGCGATGTTGCCCATGCAGATGACCTTGGTCCCCGGGCCGGCGCGGGTAATCAGCGTCTTCATCTGCTTCGGTGTCAGGTTTTGCGCCTCGTCGATGATCAGGAACTTGTTGAGGAAGGTGCGGCCGCGCATGAAGTTGAGCGACTTGATCTTGATCCGGTTGCGGATGAGGTCGTGCGTCGCCGCGCGCCCCCAGTCGCCGGCCTCATCGTCGGTCTTGTTCAGTACCTCCAGATTGTCCTCGAGCGCACCCATCCACGGCCCCATTTTTTCCTCCTCAGTACCGGGAAGGAAACCGATGTCTTCACCGACCGGTACTGTCACGCGCGTCATGATGATTTCCGAGTAGCGCTTGGTGTCGAGCACCTGGGTCAACGCCGCAGCCAGCGTCAGCAGCGTCTTGCCGGTGCCGGCCTGGCCGAGCAGAGAGACAAAATCGACTTCTGGGTCCATCAGCAGGTTGAGCGCAAAGTTCTGCTCGCGGTTGCGAGCGGTGATGCCCCAGACACTGTTCTTCGGGTGCGTGTAGTCGGTCAGCGTCTCGAATTCGGCGGTATTCCCTTCAACCGTGCGTACGATCGCGTAGAGCGGGCGCTCGCCTTCCTGGTAGATGAATTCGTTGGCCAGCATCGTCGGGCACTGCGGGCCTTTGACGCGGTAGAGCGTTCGGCTTTCCCGTTTCCACGATTCCATGCCCTGGCCGTGCGTATCCCAGAAATCTTCCGACAACTCGCGCACGCCGGTGTAGAGCAGGTCCGTGTCTTCGAGCACCTTGTCGTTGAAGTAATCCTGTGCCGCCAGCCCGAGCGCACGCGCCTTGATGCGCATGTTGATGTCCTTCGACACCAGGATGACCGCGCGCTCCGGGTGGTGGCGCTGCAGATGGATAAGCACCGAAAGGATCTGGTTGTCGGCTTTTGCCGTCGGCAGGCCGGTCGGCAATTCGCTGGAGATGGCCATCGTCTGCAGGAAGAGCTTGCCGCTCGCCAGCTTCTTCGACGGTCCGACAAGATCAACGCCGTTCTCGATGTCTTCGGTGTGGCTGCTGACGATCTCATCGAGTGTGCGCGTGACCTGGCGGGCGTTTCGCGAGACTTCCGACATCCCCTTCTTGTTGTTGTCGAGTTCTTCCAGCGTCATGATCGGCAGGAAGACGTCGTGTTCCTCGAAGCGATAGACGCTCGTCGGGTCGTGCAGCAAGACGTTCGTGTCGAGGACAAAGATCTTCGTCATTGACGTGTTGCCTGTTTTCGCTGCACTGTGGTTTTCGGCTTTCTTGGCCATGAGCGGGCTGTCTCCGTCGGGTTGATCGTCAAACTTCAAGCGGTGGTTCTGGATCTGACAAAATCGAGGACTTCCTGTGCGTGTCCGGGAACCTTCACTCCGCGCCATTCGCGCAGGATCGTTCCGCTTTTGTCCACAGCAAAGGTGCTGCGTTCGATGCCGCGTACCGTCTTGCCGTAGAGCTTCTTGTCCTTGATCACCGAGAACAGGGAGCAGAGCGCTTCGTCGGCGTCGGAAACGAGCTCAAACGGCAGGTTCTGTTTGGTCTTGAAGTTCTCGTGCGAGCGGAGGCTGTCGCGTGAAACACCGATGACCTCGCAGCCGGCCGCCAGGAAGTCAGGGTAGAGATCACGGAACTGCTGCGCCTCGGTGGTGCAGCCGGGTGTGCTGTCCTTGGGGTAGAAGTAGAGAACGAGACATTTGTGTTCAAGGTCGCCGAGCTTGAGCGTCTTGTCGCTGGTCGAGGCGAGTTCCAGATTGGTGAGCATGGCGTAGTTCCTTTCTGTCGTGGGTCGATTGTTCTGGGAAAGCACTAGCCGGTCAAGGCTGCGCTCGCGTTCGAGGACAGCTGCTGCGGTCGGAATATCCCATGACGGGTGCGTGCGGAGCGATTGCCGGACTTGGTCTCGCGTGGTCTTGAGTCGGTGCGTCGTTTGCAAGTCACGGATTTGATTGGAATCATTGGGTTTTTTGGTGCGTTTTCCGGCGAAATCGGGTAACCTTGACCGGTTTGCCATCCCAACCCCGTTTCCCCGGAGAATGCCATGCCCGTCGTCGAGGTCAGCCATCCGCTCGTCAAGCACAAAATCGGACTTTTGCGCGAAGTCGACATCAGTACCAAGAAATTCCGCGAACTCACGGCCGAGCTCGCGCGCCTGCTGACCTACGAGGCCTGCCGCGACTACGAACTCGAGCGCACCACCATCCAGGGCTGGGCCGGGCCAGTCGAGATCGACCAGATCAAGGGCAAGAAAGTAACCATCGTGCCGATCCTGCGCGCCGGACTGGGCATGCTCGACGGCGTGCTGGACCTGATCCCGAGCGCCAAGGTGAGCGTTGTCGGTATTGCGCGCAACCACGAAACGCTGATGCCCGAGCCGTACTTCGAGCGCTTTGTCGGCCAGCTCGACGAGCGCATGGCGATGATCATCGACCCGATGCTGGCGACCGGCGGCTCGCTGATCGCGACCATCGACATGTTGAAGCGCAACGGCTGCAAGCACGTTCGCGCGCTGGTGCTGGTCGCGGCGCCGGAAGGCATCAAGGCCGTGCAGGGCGCGCACCCGGATGTCGACGTCTACACCGCGGCGGTCGATAGCCACCTGAACGAGATCGGCTACATCATCCCCGGCCTGGGCGACGCCGGCGACAAGATTTTCGGTACCAAATAATCTCAACAACCAATAATCAGGGAGACTCCATGACGACTGTGAACGAACCTGTCTGGCGAACGGCGCTATCCGGCGCCCAGATCCTTTTTGTCGCCTTCGGCGCGACGGTGCTGGTGCCGCTGCTGACCGGGCTGAATCCCAGCCTGGCCTTGCTCGGTGCCGGCGTCGGCACGCTGATTTTCCAGATCTGTACAAAGCGTGAGGTGCCGATCTACCTCGGTTCCAGCTTCGCCTTCATCGCGCCCGTCATCTATTCGGTGCAAACCTGGGGCATGCCGGCGACGCTCGGTGCGCTCGCTTCGGCAAGCTTCTTCTACTACGTGGCGGCCGGTCTCGTGAAATGGCGCGGTGTCGGCTTCATTCACCGCTTGCTGCCGCCGGTGGTCATTGGACCGGTAGTCATGGTGATCGGTCTCGGTCTGGCGCAGGTGGCGATCAACATGGCGACGGGCAAAGCCGGCGATCAGCAAGTTGTTCCTTACGGCACAGCGTTGTCGGTGGCAGCGATCTCGCTATTGGCGACGATGCTGACCGCAATCCGTGCGCGTCGCCTGCTCAAGCTGGTGCCGATTCTCGTCGGTGTCGCCGTCGGCTACGTCGTTTCGCTTTTCCTCGGCATCGTCGATTTCTCCAAGGTGACGGAAGCCGCCTGGATCGCCATCCCCGAGTTCGGCAAACCCGAGTTCAACATGGCGGCGATCATGTTCATGATCCCGGTCGCGATTGCGCCCATCGTCGAACACGTCGGCGGCATCCTCGCCATCGGTTCGGTGACCGGCAAGGACTTCACCGAGTCGCCCGGTCTGCATCGCACGCTGTTGGGCGACGGCCTCGCGGTTAACCTTGTCGGCCTGTTCGGCGGCCCGCCGGTGACGACCTACGGCGAAGTTACGGGCGCCGTGATGCTGACCAAGAACTACAACCCGGTGGTGATGACCTGGGCAGCGGTGTTCGCCATCCTGATGGCTTTCGTCGGCAAGTTCGGCGCGTTCCTGCAGACGATCCCGATGCCGGTCATGGGCGGCATCATGATGCTGCTCTTCGGTTCGATCGCCGGCATTGGCCTCAAGACCATCATGGACGGCCGCGTCGATCTGGCCAGCCCGCGCAACTTGTGTATCGTCTCGGTGACCCTGGTGACCGGTATCGGCGGTCTGGGCGTCACCATCGGCAGCTTCTCGCTGCAGGGTATCAGCCTCTGTGGCGTGCTCGCCGTCGTGCTTAACCTGGTGTTGCCGCGCGAGCCTGCGGCCTCTTGATTTTATTGTTACGGAAGAAGGAAATCATGAAGAAACAAATCTCGTTATTGGTCGTCGCCCTCGTTGCTGGCGTTCTGTTGTCCGGCTGCGGCAAGAAGGAAGAAGCGGCTCCGGCCGCTGCTGCGCCCGCCGCTACGCCGGTGCCGGCTGCGGCCATCGTCGTCGGCCTGGACGACAACTTCCCGCCGATGGGCTTCAAGGATGAGAAGAACGAACTCGTCGGGTTCGACATCGATCTGGCCAAGGAAGCCGCCAAGCGCATCGGTCGCGAAGTGACCTTCAAACCGATCGACTGGAGCGCCAAGGAAGCCGAATTGAGCGGCAAGCGCGTCGACGTGCTGTGGAACGGCCTGACGATCACCGAAGAGCGCAAGGCGAACATTCTGTTCACCAAGCCGTATCTTGAAAATCGCCAGATCGTCGTCGTCACCGAGAAGTCGGACATCAAGGCCAAGGCCGATCTGGCCGGCAAGGTCGTCGGTGTGCAGGACGGCAGCAGCGCGGTCGAAGCGGTACAGAAGGACGAAGCCGCTGCCAAGTCGATCAAGGAGCTCAAGAAGTTCGGCGACAACGTGACGGCGCTGATGGACCTGTCAGCCGGTCGTCTGGACGCGCTCGTCGTTGACGAGGTCGTCGGTCGCTACTACACGTCGAAGAAGCCGGGCGAGTACCGTGTTCTCGACGAGAACTTCGGCACCGAAGACTACGGTATCGGTACGCGCAAGGACGACGCCGAGTTGATGGCAAAGATCGAAAAGGCGATGGACGACATGAAGGCCGACGGCAGCGCGGCGACCATTTCGACCAAGTGGTTCGGCAAGGACATCGTCAAGAAGTAAAGCCTGTCCGGGCGAGACATCGAGCCACCAGGTCGGCGGGGAGTGCATTTTCCCGTCTGGCTTGGTGGCTTTGCACTTGATTCGATCCTCAAAGAGTGCGCTGCGTGCGCGCTCTGTTTTTGAAAAGTAAGGCATGGACTACGTCCTGAAGATCATGGGTCCCCTGCTTGAAGGCACCGGGGTCACCCTCCAGGTTTTTCTCATCACGCTCGTGTTGTCGGTTCCGCTCGGCCTGTGCCTCGCACTGGCGCGGATTTCGCATTTCAAGGTGCTGAGCGGCATCGTCAATGGCTATATCTGGCTGATGCGCGGCACGCCGCTGATGCTGCAGATGCTGTTCATCTACTTCGCGCTGCCGTTCGTGCCGGTGATCGGCATCCGGCTGCCCGACTTCCCGGCGGCGATCGTTGCCTTCGTGCTGAACTACGCCGCCTACTTCGCTGAGATCTTCCGTGCGGGCATCCAGTCGATCGACCGCGGCCAGTACGAAGGCGCGCGCGTGCTCGGCATGACCTACGCGCAGACGATGCGCCGTATCGTGCTTCCGCAGGTGGTCAAGCGCATCCTGCCGCCGATCAGCAACGAGACGATCACGCTGGTCAAGGACACGTCGCTGATCTACGTGCTGGCCATGAACGACCTCCTGCGCGCGGCGCGCGGCATCGTCCAGCGCGACTTCACGACGACGCCGTTTGTCGTCGCGGCGGCCTTTTATCTGGTCATGACGCTGGTGTTGACGCTGGCCTTCCAGCGTCTGGAAAAGAAATACGCGGTGTACGATGAGTAATGCGACAAATCCGATGATCCACGCCCACGACGTGCACAAGCGCTTCGGCGCGCTCGAAGTGCTGAAGGGCGTTTCGCTCGATATCGCCAAGGGCGAGGTGGTCGCCGTGATCGGCCCGTCCGGCTCGGGCAAGAGCACCTTCCTGCGCTGTCTCAATCACCTTGAGACGATCAACCGCGGGCGCATCGTCATCGAAGGCGAAACGCTGGTGTCGAGCGATGTGCATGGCGTCTGCCACTACGTGCCGGAAGCCGACATCCGCCGCATCTGCGTCAAGATGGGCATGGTTTTCCAGCACTTCAACCTGTTCCCGCACATGACCGTGCTGCAGAACATCATCGAGGCGCCGATCACGGTCAAGGGTATGCGACGCGAGGAGGTCATCCCGAAGGCAGAGATCCTGCTGAAAAAGGTCGGTCTGATCGACAAGAGCGGCAGCTATCCGTCGCGCCTCTCGGGCGGCCAGAAGCAGCGTGTCGCCATTGCCCGCGCGCTGGCGATGGAGCCGGACATCATGCTGTTCGACGAGCCGACCTCGGCGCTGGACCCGGAACTGACCGGCGAAGTGCTGCGCACGATGCGCGAACTGGCGGAAGAGCACATGACGATGCTCGTCGTGACGCACGAAATGGGCTTCGCGCGCGAGGTCGCCAGCCGTGTCGTGTTCATGGACGGTGGAGAGATCCTCGAATCGCGTCCGTCGCGCGAGCTGTTCGCCGCGCCGGAGCATCCGAGGACTCGGGCGTTTCTTGAGAACATGCTGTGATGAGATTGGCGTGGACTAACCCCTTCCGGCCTCCCCTTGTCAGGGGAGGAGAGGGGAGTAACGCGCAGCAGGAGAACTCCCCCCTGACAAGGGGGGCTGGGGGGGTTAAGAAGCGTTCATGACTCTCTTACTCTCCGACGTTTTTTCCCCCGGCGGCCTCTTGGCCAGAGAGATCCCGGGCTACCGCCTGCGCCCGCAGCAGCTCGAAATGGCGGAGCGCATCGCCGCCGCGATCGCCGACAACAGCGTGCTTGTCGCCGAAGCCGGCACCGGCACCGGCAAGACCTACGCCTACCTCGTTCCCGCGCTGCTCTCGGGCGGCAAGGTGATCGTCTCGACCGGCACCAAGAACCTGCAGGACCAGTTGTTCTCGAAGGACATCCCGACCGTGCGCAAGGTGCTCGGCGCGCCGGTCCAGGTCGCGCTGCTCAAGGGGCGCGCCAACTACCTGTGCCACTACCATCTGGAGCGCGCGCTGGACGACGGCCGCTTCGTCGCCCGCGAGGACGCCGCGCACGCCGCGCGCATCGCGCGTTTCGCCAAGTCGACGAAGACCGGCGACAAGGCTGACTGCGGCGACGTGCCGGAGAACTCGACGGTCTGGGGCATGGTCACCTCGACACGCGAGAATTGCCTCGGCCAGGATTGCCCGTACAACAAGGAGTGCTTCGTCCTCGCCGCACGGCGCGAGGCGCTGGCGGCCGATCTCGTCGTCGTCAATCACCATCTCTTTTTCGCCGACGTGATGCTGCGCGACGAAGGGACGGCCGAACTGCTGCCGGCGTGCAACACGGTGATCTTCGACGAAGCGCACCAGCTACCCGAAACCGCCAGCCTGTTCTTCGGCGACAACGTCTCCACCGCGCAGGTGATCGATCTGGCGCGCGACGTGCGTACCGAGGGGCTGGCTTCTGCGAAGGATTGTCTCGACCTGCCCAAGCTGTGCGACGTCGTCGAGAAGGCGGCGAAGGATCTGCGCCTGACGCTCCCCGTCGAACCGGCGCGTTTTTCGCTTGCACAGCTGGAGGGGCGCGGCGGCTTCGACAACTCGCTCGTCGGGCTGGTTCGCGAACTCGAGGTGCTGACCGCGCTGCTCGAAACGCAGGCGCAACGATCGGAAGGGCTGGAGAACTGCTGGCGGCGCGCCGGTGAGCTCGTCGCGCAGTTGCGGCGCTGGCAGAAGGGTGCCGACGCCAACTACGTGCGCTGGGGCGAGACCTACACGCTCTCCTTGCAGCTCAATGCGACGCCGCTCGTCATCGCCAGCATCATGGAGAAGCAGATGAGCGGCCACCCGCGCGCCTGGGTCTTCACCTCAGCGACGCTCGCCGTGCAGCGCGACTTCAGCCACTACTGCGGCGAGATGGGGCTGGAAGGCGCCGAATCGGCTTTCTGGGACAGCCCCTTCGACTATGAAAAGCAGGCGCTGCTCTACGCGCCGAGCGGTCTGCCCGACCCGAACAACTTCGCCTACACCGAAGCCGTCGTTAAAGCCGCCTTCCCGGTGGTCAAGGCGAGCGGCGGGCGGGCGTTTTTCTTGTGCACTTCGTTGCGCGCGATGCGCCGGACGCATGAGCTGCTGCAGGAACAGCTCGAACGCGCCGGCCTCGACTTTCCGCTGCTGATCCAGGGCGAAGGCAGCAAGAACGAATTGCTCGAGCGCTTCCGTCGCCTCGGCAACGCGATCCTGGTCGGTAGTCAGAGCTTCTGGGAGGGCGTCGACGTGCGTGGCGAGGCGCTCTCGCTCGTCGTCATCGACAAGCTGCCTTTCGCGCCGCCCGACGATCCGGTACTCTCGGCGCGTATCGAGCGCATGAAGACCGAAGGGAAAAACGCCTTCATGGATTACCAGTTGCCGCGTGCGGTGATCAACGTCAAGCAGGGTGCCGGCCGGCTGATCCGCGACGAAACCGATCGCGGCGTGCTGATGATCTGCGATCCGCGCCTGATCACCAAGCCCTACGGCAAACGTGTCTGGCGCAGCCTGCCGCCGATGAAGCGCACGCGCGAGCTCGACGTGGTACTCGATTTCTTTGGCGAAGCGGAGAAGCTATGACCTCGACCGTGCAAGCGACGATGCGCCGCGACCAGTTGCCTGCCGATTGCCGCGAAGCCGCCGCACTGCTCAATCAAGGCTGCATCTGCCGTTCAGTCGATTCGCGCCGCCTGAAGCGTGCTCTGGAAGCCGGCGGCGTCGCGCACGAAGCGCTCAGCACCTCGCATCCGCACCTCTTCTCGCACACGCAGGTCTATGTCGCGCAGGTACACCTCGACTTCATGGCCGACCTCATCCGCGCCATCGAGCGCGTCGTTGCGCTATCCGGCTGGCAAGTGCGCGTGCTGGCCGATGCGCCGGCCATCGCCGGCCACATCCCGCGCGCGGCCAGCGTCTTCATGGGTTACGACTTCCACCTCGGCGACGACGGGCCGCGCCTGATCGAGATCAACACCAACGCCGGCGGCGCGCTGCTCTGCGCCAAGCTGCTGCACGCGCAGGAAGCGTGTTGTGCGTCCTTGCCTCTACCGGCGGGCGTTCCGGCCGAGACGTTGTTTCTCGACATGTTCCGCAGCGAATGGCAGCTCGCGCGCGATGACGCGCCGCTTACGCGCATCGCCATCGTCGATGAAACGCCATCGACGCAGTTCCTGGCGCCCGAGTTCGAGCTCTTCCGCCAACTGTTTGAGGCCGACGGTATCGCGACGCTGGTCGTCGATCCGCAAGAGCTTTCCTTCACCAATGGCGGCCTCTACGCACGTGGTGAGCGTATCGATCTCGTCTATAACCGCCTGACCGATTTCTCCCTCGACGCCCCACAGAATGAAGCATTGCGCGATGCGTATCTCGCCGACGCCGTCGTCCTCACACCGCATCCGCGCGCGCACGCACTCTATGCCGACAAGCGCAACCTCGTCCTGCTCGGCGATGACGACTGGGTCGCGGAAATCGGCGTCAGCGCGGCCGACCGCGAACTCCTGAAGAAGGGTGTACCGCCGACGCGTGAAGTGACGGCCGAAAACGCGGCTGATTTCTGGACGGCGCGCAAGCAATGGTTCTTCAAGCCGGCCGCCGGCTACGGCAGCAAGGCCGCCTATCGCGGCGACAAGTTGACCAAACGCGTGTTCGAGGAGATCAGCCGTGGCGGCTACGTGGCGCAGGCGCTGGTCCCGCCCTCCGAGCGGCATCTGACGGTCGACGGCGTCGAACTCCGGCACAAGCTCGATCTGCGCAACTACGTCTATCGCGGCGATGTGCAACTCGTTTCCGCGCGTCTCTACCAAGGGCAGACGACCAACTTCCGCACGCCGGGCGGCGGTTTTGCGGCGGTTTTCCCGGTTTCCTGCCGATAGTTCGATACGGCGTCAGTTGACGCAATCGGCGTGATGTGCCCTTGAAATCGCCCGGGCTTCCCCCATCTGGTTGCCATCCAGATATTTCGAAGGGAAGCCACCATGCGTCAGGACAAACTCACCACCAAGTTCCAGCAGGCTCTGGCGGATGCGCAGAGCCTCGCCGTCGGCCACGACAACCAGATGATCGAACCGCAGCACCTGCTGCTCGCGTTGTTGCAGCAGGAAGACGGCGGTACGTCGTCGCTGCTGGCGCAGGCCGGCGCCAACGTGCAGGCCTTGAAGAACGCGCTCGACCAGGCGATCGACCGCCTGGCGAAGGTTGAAGGCCACGGCGGCGAAGTGCAGGTCGGGCGCGACCTCGTGAATTTGCTCAACTTGACCGACAAGGAAGCGCAGAAACGCGGCGACCAGTTCATCGCCAGCGAGATGTTCCTGCTCGCCATTTGCGAGGACAAGGGTGAAACCGGACGGTTGGCCAAACAGCACGGGGTGAATCGCAAGGCGCTCGAACAGGCCATCGCCACCGTGCGCGGCGGGCAGGGCGTCGATTCGCAGGAAGCCGAAGGCCAGCGCGAATCACTGAAGAAGTACTGCATCGACCTGACTGAACGCGCCCGTCAGGGCAAGCTCGACCCGGTGATCGGGCGCGACGACGAGATTCGCCGCACCATCCAGATCCTGCAGCGGCGGACCAAGAACAACCCGGTGCTGATCGGCGAACCGGGCGTCGGCAAGACGGCCATCGTCGAGGGGCTGGCGCAGCGCATCGTCAATGACGAGGTGCCGGAGACGCTGAAAGGCAAGAAGGTGCTCAGCCTCGACATGGCCGCGCTGCTCGCCGGCGCCAAGTATCGCGGTGAGTTCGAGGAACGCCTGAAGGCTGTGCTCAAGGAAATCGCGCAGGACGAAGGGCGCATCATCGTCTTCATCGACGAGCTGCACACGATGGTCGGCGCCGGCAAGGCCGAGGGCGCCATCGACGCCGGCAACATGCTGAAGCCGGCGCTGGCGCGCGGCGAACTGCACTGCGTCGGCGCGACGACGCTCGACGAATACCGCAAGTACGTCGAGAAGGACGCCGCGCTCGAACGCCGTTTCCAGAAGGTGCTGGTCGACGAGCCGAGCGTGGAATCGACCATTGCCATCCTGCGCGGCTTGCAGGAGAAGTACGAGTTGCACCACGGCGTCGATATCACCGACCCGGCGATCGTCGCCGCGGCCGAACTCTCGCATCGCTACATCACCGACCGTTTCCTGCCGGACAAGGCGATTGACCTGATCGACGAGGCGGCGGCGCGCATCAAGATGGAAATCGACTCCAAGCCCGAGGTTATGGACAAGCTCGACCGGCGCATGATCCAGCTCAAGATCGAGCGCGAGGCGGTGAAGAAGGAGAAGGACGAAGCGTCGATCAAGCGCTTGCAGCTCATCGAGGACGAATTGCTCAAGCTGCAGCGCGAGTACAACGATCTGGAAGAGATCTGGAAGGCCGAGAAAGCCCAGGTGCACGGCAGCGCGCACATCAAGGAAGAGATCGACAAGCTCAAGGCGCAGATGGCCGAGCTGCAGCGCAAGGGCCAGTACGACAAGCTCGCCGAACTGCAGTACGGAAAGCTGCCGCAGCTTGAAGCACAGCTGAAAGCCGCCGAAAAGTCGGGCGATGGCGCAAAGAAAAACACCCTGCTGCGCACGCAGGTCGGCATCGAGGAAATCGCCGAGGTCGTCTCGCGTGCGACCGGTATCCCGGTCAGCAAGATGATGCAGGGCGAGCGCGAAAAGCTGCTGGCGATGGAAGACAAGATTCACCAGCGCGTCGTCGGGCAGGATGAGGCCGTGCGCCTCGTGTCCGATGCCATCCGTCGTTCGCGCGCCGGCCTCGCCGACCCGAACCGGCCGTATGGCTCTTTCCTTTTCCTCGGCCCGACCGGCGTCGGCAAGACCGAACTGTGCAAGGCGCTGGCTGGCTTTCTTTTCGATTCCGAGGATCACCTGATTCGCATCGACATGAGCGAGTTCATGGAGAAGCACTCGGTTTCTCGCCTGATCGGCGCGCCGCCCGGATATGTCGGGTATGAAGAGGGCGGCTACCTGACCGAAGCCGTGCGCCGCAAGCCGTACAGCGTGATCCTGCTCGATGAGGTCGAAAAGGCGCATCCGGACGTCTTCAACGTGCTGCTGCAGGTGCTCGACGACGGGCGCATGACCGACGGCCAAGGGCGTACCGTCGACTTCAAGAACACGGTCGTCGTGATGACGTCCAACCTCGGCTCGCAGATGATCCAGCAGATGGCCGGCGACGACTACCAGCTGATCAAGCTGGCGGTGATGGGCGAGGTGAAGACCTATTTCCGGCCGGAGTTCATCAACCGCATCGACGAGGTCGTCGTCTTCCACGCGCTCGACGAGAAGCACATCAAGTCGATCGCGAAGATCCAGCTCGGCTACCTCGAAAAACGGCTGGCGCAACTGGAAATGGCCGTCGACATCGACGACAGCGCCTTGTCCGAGGTGGCGACCGCCGGTTTCGACCCAATTTTCGGTGCGCGGCCGTTGAAGCGCGCGATCCAGGCGCAGATCGAGAACCCGCTGGCGAAGGCGATTCTGGAAGGGCGCTTCGCCGCGAAGGACACGATTCGGGTCAGCTGTACCGGCGGGGTGATGCGCTTCGAGAAGGGTGGTTGATACTAAAAACCTCACCGCGAAGGCGAAAAGGCGCAAAGATCGCAAAGGAAACAACGGGTTGATCGCATTTGATCATTCACCCTATGGGTGACTACGGAAGATACGCGCCGTTCGCGTAGCCCTTTGATTTTCTTTGCGAACCTTCGCGCCCTTTGCGCCTTTGCGGTGAAGAACTGAGGTTTTAAGGATCAATAGTCGTCGCCCGTCAAGGCGCGAAAACCAGCTCCGGCAGGACGACCTCCCACTGCTCGCAGCGGCAGCGATCCAGGTATTCCGGCGAGGTGTCGCGTCGGCGCCAGACGACGACGGCGCGCACCTTGGCCCCGACGCAGCGCAACCCTGCTGGCGGTGAAAACTTGCCGGAAAAACGGCCGACGGCGTGGCCTTCGGGTGTCAACAAGCGGCAAGCCCGTTCGCCCGCCTCGAACTGCAGCGCGTCGCCGACCCGCAGCGCGGCCAGGCGACGGTGCAGCGGATCGCCGGGGTTCTTGCGGCCGGCGAAGCCAAGATCGATTTCCCGCAGGGACGGAAGCAGGTAACGGTGTTGCAGGCCTTCGGGTGAAGGCAGCCATTGTGTCTGCGGGCGGCGTAGCAGTGCAGGGCTGTCGCGCAGGCCATCGAGCAGCGGGTGTTGGCCGTCCAACCGGGCGAGCGTGAGCGTTTTCCGGGCGCGGGTCATCGCGACGTAGTAGAGGCGGCGTGCCGCATCGGCATCTTCGCCGTTCTGCCGTCGCCATTCGCCGTCGAGGACGATCACGTGGTCGAACTCCAGCCCTTTGGCCCGGTGCGCGGTCAGCAGCAGCACGCCGGTTTGTCGCTGCCGGCTGGCACGACCCCATTCGGTCAGCCAGTCGCGGAACCAGGGCAGGGAGACTTCCGCATCCTGTGTTTCTTCGGCGAAGGCGGCGATGGCGTCGCGCAGACAGTCTGCCCATTCGCCGTCGTTGCGCTCGGTGAGCCAAGTTTGCAATGTGCCGACCTTGACGAGCGGCCCCCGTCCTTCGGCGAAGCTCAGCAAGGCCTGGGTTTCGCGCAGGCGCCACAGCGGCGGCGCGTCTTCATCGGCCATGCTGACCGGCAGGCCAAGATGTTCGCAGGCGGCGCGAAAAGGGTCGAGGAACTTCCACTGGCGGGCGATGACCGCCGTCCGGCTCAGCTCAAGCCCGAACGATTGCAGTCGCCGGAGTTCGGTGAGGACGGCCATCGCCTGCTGTTCGGCGTTTCGTCCGGCGGGCAGGATCTGCACGCGGCCTAGCGCGACGCGGTCGCCGCTTTGCCACTCGCCGCCGGCCGGTGATCTGGCGCGCGCGTTGTCGATGCGAATCGGGTGTTCGCGTTTCATGCGCTCGCTGGCCGGCTCGATCAGCGCGTTCGCGATGTCGATGATGTTGGCCGTGGAGCGGTAGTTCTCGACGAGAAAGCGGGTCTGCGCCTGATAGTCCGCTTCGAAGCGGCGGATGAATTCGACGGAAGCGCCGGCAAAGGCGTAGATGTTCTGGTCGTCGTCGCCGACGGCGAAGAGGTTCAGCTTGCCGTCCTCGTCGGTGCGCTTGCGTCCGGCCAGCGCCGAAATCAGCGCATATTGTCCGGGGCCGATGTCCTGGTATTCGTCGACGAGGATCCAGCGGAAGCCGGCGAGCAGGCGGTCGCGCTGCGCGTCGGCCTCGTCCGGCGGCAAGCCGCGTCCTTCGAGCAGGGCGGTGGCTTCCGCGAGGACGGCGTCGAAATCGTCGTCGCGCTGTTCCGTGCGATCGGCGAAGCTGGCGCCGACCAGCCGCATCGCCAGCGCGTGGCAGGTCATCACGGTGACGCCGTTCGCGTCGTCGCCGATCAGCGCGCGCAGGCGGCGGCGGATCTCGAGCGCGGCGTGCCGGTTGTAGGCCAGCGCGAGGATGGCGCGGGGGTTTTCGCGGCGCATGCGGATCAGGTAGGCGATGCGATGGACGAGCACGCGCGTCTTGCCGGAACCGGGGCCGGCGAGCACGAGCACGTTGGCGTCCTCGCGGTCGTCGGCGACGATGGCGCGCTGGTTCGGCTTGGCCAGCGTCTCGACGATGGTTTCCCAGGATTGCGGCGTCGTCTGCCGCGTGAGTTCCTTTTCGCGCCCCGGCAGCCAGCGCTGGCAGAACGCCTCGCGCGACAGGCGGAAATAATCGACCGCGAGCTGCGTGGCGTCGGCGATGCGCTGGATGCCGCGTTCGGCGTACTCGGCCATGATGTGAATCTGCCGGGTCAGCTCGTCGTAATGCAGCTGCAGGGGCTGGTAGTTGCTCTTCTCGAATTGCAGCTTCCAGTTGTCCTCCAGGTGCAGCGTCATGGCCGTGCGGAAGATCGCCAGCCCCTTGTTGAGCCGTAGCACCTCCTGTTCGTGCAGCCAGAGCAAGGCGCGTTCGACCAGTTTGCGCAGGTCGGGCGTCTCGGCAACGAGCAGGCCATCGCCGGCGACGCGGGCGGTGAGCTTGCCGAGCGTTGTTTCAGCCAGCTTGTCCACGCCGCGCGTGCCGCCGGGCAGGCACGACAGCCAGTGGTCGAGCAGGTGGCTGGCCGCCGTCCGGCGGCGCTCGGCGATGCGTTCGATCGTCGCCCAACTCCGTGTCAGGGTGACGTGCACGTGGTCCGGGTCGTTCGCGCGGCGCAGCTGCAAGCTGCCGCCACCGTGCTCGTCGTCGCGCCCGTCGCCGGCCAACCCCTTGATGATCTGGCGCAAACGCTGCGGCAGCGCCTGGCCGTGGCCTTGGTCCTTCAGCTGCTGGGCGAGCAGACGCAGGGCGAGTGGGTAGCCTTCGCCGGCGATCACGTCCGGCGCCGTCTCGCGCAGCTGGGAGATCAGCGCCTTTTCCAGCGCGCAGGCTTCCTCGAAACGCTTTTTCGAGGAGCGATCGACGCCGACATGGACAAAGGCGGTCATGCCCGTGTCGTTGCTCGAAATGCCCAGCTGGTCGAAGACGTGCAGTGCCTCGCGTAGCGCGCTGGCCGTGAAACCGGTCTGGTTCATCAGCTCGTCGGTGGTGATGCCCTCGTCGGCGGGCGTGCTCATCAGGATTTGCAGCAGGTTCAGATAGCGTTTGCGACTGGCTGCATCGGAAACGTGCGTCGCCAGCCGGGCGTCGGCCTCGTCGAGGCTCTTGATCCGCAGCGCCGACGGGAAGATCTGCACGCTGTTTTCCTCGCGGCGGACGAGTCCCGCTTCTTCCAGCCAGGCGATGGCGGTGCGTACGCGCGTGTCGTCGGTCGCCATGTCGCGCTTGAAGCTGCCTTCTTCGTCTTCGTCGAGGATTTCACCGGAAGTGGCGACCAGCGCCTCGTCGCGGTTCTTCTTGCCCTTCAGCTGGCGCAGTGCGCGCAGCACGCTCTGGATGTCGCGCCGCGAGAGGCGCGACGCGGCCGACATGCCGTGCTGGCGCTCGACGTCGTCGGTGACGTAGAGCAGCACGCAGCGGGCGGCGGCCCGGTCGCGTCCGGCGCGCCCGGCCTCCTGCAGGTAATTCTCGAGCGAGCCGGGGATGTCGGCGTGGACGACCAGCCGCACGTCGGGCTTGTCGATGCCCATGCCGAAGGCGTTGGTCGCGGCGATGACGCGCAGCGCGCCGGTAATGAAGGCCTTCTGGGTTTCCTTCTTGGTCTCCGGTGGCAGCTTGGCGTGGTAAGGCGCGGCGG
>NZ_JAGOIT010000114.1 GCF_017995515.1 Propionivibrio sp. | reverse complement strand
GCGAGCCTCATTCGGCGAATGCACCCGAGGGCTTGGCGCCGAAGGGCGCCGTTTTGGGATAGCCCGCCAGATCAAGGAGGTTGTTCCAGGCGCCCGATTCGAGGCCGCGGAATTTCTGCTGACCAACGGTCAGGCTCGGAACCATGACGTCCTTGCTGCCCATCTGCTTGGCGAATTCGGCCTGGTCTTCTTCGGTGTTGAGCATTTTCTCGGTGAAGGGAACGCCGCGCTGGTTGAGCAGTTCCCGCGCTTGCGTGCAAGCGTCGGTACAGCTCGCCGCCGTGTACAGTGTGACCGGATACTTCCCGGCTGCCTGCCGCGTGGCATACGGAACCTGCGGCGTGGCGCCGCCGGCTTCGCTGCCGAGCTTGACGACGCCCGGCGTTCCCGGCGGCGGTGGCTGGTCCGAGTACACGGTCTGTCCGCTGACCTTGTCGACCCAGCGATAGGTGGCTTGCGCACTGGCGAGCGAGGTCGCCGCGAGCGCGGCCGCGAGAAACACGAGATGCAGTCTGTTCATGGTGGACCCTCCGAATTACGCAGGGATCATACCACTGTGCCGGAGCAGCGCATCGACCTCGGGATCGCGGCCGCGGAAGGCGCGGAAGTTCTCGAGCGCGGGGCGCGCGCCGCCCGTCGCGATGATCTCCTTGAGGAAGCGTCGGCCGGTCGCCGGATCGAAGGGATTGCCCGCTTCCTCGAACGCGGCGTAGCAGTCGGCCGAGAGCACCTCGGCCCATTTGTAGCTGAAGTAGCCGGCGCCGTAACCGCCGGCGAAGATGTGCGAGAAGCTGTTGGGGAAGCGATGCCACTCGGGCGGAACGATGACCGCGACTTCGCGCCGCACTTCACCCAGTAGATCGAGCACGCTGGCGCTTCCTGCGGGGTCGAAATCGCTGTGCAGCAAAATGTCGAAGAGCGAGAATTCGAGCTGGCGGACAGTCTGCATGCCGCTCTGGAAGTTCTTGGCGGCGAGCATCTTGTCGAACAGTTCGCGCGGCAGCGGCTCGCCGGTATCGACGTGCGCCGTCATCTGGCGGACGACGTCCCACTCCCAGCAGTAGTTCTCCATGAACTGCGACGGGAGCTCGACGGCGTCCCATTCGACGCCGTGGATGCCGGAGACGCCGAGTTCGTCGACCTGCGTCAGCAGATGGTGCAGCCCGTGTCCCGTTTCGTGGAAGAGCGTGATCACGTCGTCGTGGCTGAAGGTCGCCGGCTTGTCGCCGACCGGGCGCGAGAAGTTGCAGTTGAGGTAGGCGACCGGTGTCTGGATGCCTGCGACTACTCTCCGGCGCGTGATCGCCTCGTCCATCCAGGCGCCACCGCGTTTCGTCTCGCGCGCGTAGAGGTCGACGTAGAACTGCCCGATCAAGGCGCCGTCCGGCGTTTCGATGCGGAAGAAGCGCACGTCCTCGTGCCAGACCGGCGCGCTGTCGGGCTTCAAGCGAACGCCGAACAGCGTTTCGACGACGTGGAACAGGCCGCCGAGCACCCTGTCCTCGGTGAAGTAGCGCTTCACTTCCTGCTCCGAGAAGGCGTAGCGGGCCTGCAGCAGCTTTTCCGAGGCGAAGCCGACGTCCCAAGGTTCGAGCGTGTCGAGTCCGAGTTCGCTGCTCGCGAATGCGCGCAATTCGGCGATGTCCTTCTCGGCGAACGGCTTGGCCTTGACCGCCAGATCGCGCAGGAAGGCGAGTACTTGCGGAACGGACTCGGCCATCTTGGGCACGAGCGAAACCTCGGCGAAGTTGCCGTGGCCGAGCATGCGCGCTTCTTCCTGGCGCAGTTCGAGGATCTTCCGGATCAGCGGCGTGTTGTCGAGCTCGGTTGGACCGAATTCCGCGGCGCGCGTCGCGTAGGCGCGATACATCGTGGCGCGCAGTTCGCGGTCTTCGGCGTATTGCATGACCGGGAGGTAGGACGGCATGTGCAGCGTGAATTTCCAGCCGGGTTTTCCGTCCTTTTCGGCCGCTTCGCGCGCGGCCTGGCGCACGTCGTCGGGGATGCCGGCGAGCTTGGATTCTTCGGTGGCGAACTCGGCGAATGCATTGGTCGCGTCGAGCAGGTTCTCCGAGAACTTCGCCGAGAGGCTGGCCAGTTCTTCCGAGATCGCCTGGAAGCGCGGTTTCTGGTCTTCCGGCAATTCGGCGCCGGACAGGCGGAAGTCGCGGATTTCGTTGTCGACGATCTTGCGTTGCGCCAACGTCAGCGTCTCGTATTCTTTGCTCTCGCGGATGGCCCTGTACTTGGCGAAGAGCTTGAGGTTCTGGCCGAGTTCGGCGAAGAAGCGTGACACCTCGGGCAGCATGTTGTTGTACGCTTCGCGCCATTCCGGGATGTCATTGACCGAGTGCAGATGGCCGACAACGCCCCAGGCGCGCGACAGCTGCTCAATTTCGTCAGCGAGCGGTGCGGCGAAGGTGCTCCACGTGGCAGGAACCGCGTCGGACGTCAGACGTTCGACCAGCGCCCGGTTGTTTTTCAGCAGGCGTTCGATCGCCGGTTGGACGTCGGTCGACTTGATCGCGTCGAAGCGTGGCAGGCCGGTGAAGTCGAGCAGGGCATTGGTGGAGGCGTCGGGTCGTGCGCTCATGTTGGGTCTTCCAGAAATGGACTGGGCGGCCGCAGCCGCCCAGTGGTTGGTTTGTGTGTTCGACTCTCGCGTCAGAAGGCGAGTTTCATCCCGGTCAGCTGTTCATACGCTTCGCGGTACTTGCCGCTGGTACGAACGATGACGTCCGCCGGCAGGCTGGGGCCGGGCGCCGTCTTGTTCCAGTCGAGCGTCTCCAGATGGTCGCGCACGTACTGCTTGTCGTAGGACGGCGGGTTGCTGCCGACGGCGTAGGCTTCCATCGGCCAGAAGCGCGACGAATCGGGCGTCAGGGCTTCGTCGATCAGGTGCAGCGTACCGGTGCTGTCGACGCCGAACTCGAACTTGGTGTCGGCGATGATGATGTTGCGCTTCAGCGCGTAGTCGGCGGCGGCGGTGTACAGCGCGAGCGCGGCGTTGCGGGCCTCGGTGGCGATCTGCGCGCCGTTCTTGCCGGTGCCGGCGAGGATGCCGGAGAGCGCGGCGCCGCAGTCGATCTGCGCCTGTTCGAAGGAGATGTTCTCGTCGTGGTCGCCCTGCTCCGCCTTCGTCGCCGGCGTGAAGATCGGCTCGGGCAGCTTCTCGGCGAGCTTCAATCCGGCCGGCAGCTTGATGCCGCAGACGGCGCCGGTTTCCTTATAGTCCCTCCAGCCGGAGCCAATCAGGTAGCCGCGCACGACGGCTTCGATCGGCAGCGGCTTCAGGCGCTTGACTACCAAACCGCGGCCGCGTACCTGGTCGCGTTCCTCTGGGGCAACGACGGACTCGGGGTCGATGCCGGTCAACTGGTTGGGCAGGATGTACGAGAGCTTATCGAACCAGAAATTGGCGAGCTGCGTCAGCACCGTGCCCTTGCCCGGAATCGGATCGGGCAGGACGACGTCGAAGGCGGACAGGCGGTCGCTGGTCACGATCAGCAGCTTGTCGGCGTCGATGGCGTAGATGTCGCGCACTTTGCCGCGGCCAAGAAGTTGCAGGCTCTTGATGGTCGATTCGAACAGGGCTTGAGTCATGATTCTGATCCGTAACGAGAATTGAACAACGGTAGCGTGGGGGATGACGAGCTAATCGTCTGATCGGGCACGGAATTATAGGGCATATCGGGGATGTCCATGCCGTCTGCCGGGTGGGCCGATCGGCGTTCCGATCAGACGTGCTTGCGCGCATTCGATGGGTTGTGCGGGGCAAAGTTGCATCGATTTTGCGTTGCCTCGATGAAGAAAATGCCGCGATGCCCGGTGGGCGATCGCGGCATTGTCCGATCGAACGACTTGAACGAACTGCTTAGCGGACGACCTGGTCGAGTTCGCCCTTCTTGTACCGCTCGGCCATCTTGTCGAGCGGGATCGCCTTGATCTTGCTGGCTTGTCCGGCGGCTCCGAAGGCTTCGAGGCGGGCGCGGCAGACCTTCTTGGCGGCTTCGCGGGCCGGCTTGAGGTAGTCACGCGGATCGAACTTGCCGGGGTTCTCGACGAAGTAGCGGCGGATCGCGCCAGTCATCGCCAGGCGGATGTCGGTGTCGATGTTGACCTTGCGCACGCCGTACTTGATGCCGCGCACGATTTCCTCGACCGGTACGCCGTAGGTTTCCTTCATGTCGCCGCCGAATTCGCGGATCTCGGCGAGCAGTTCCTGCGGCACCGATGACGAGCCGTGCATGACGAGGTGGCAATTCGGAATGCGCTCGTGGATTTCACGGATGCGGTCGATGGCGAGGATGTCGCCGGTCGGCTTCTTGGTAAACTTGTAGGCGCCGTGGCTGGTGCCGATGGCGATCGCCAGCGCGTCGCAATTGGTCTTCTTGACGAAGTCGGCGGCCTGCTCGACGTCGGTCAGCAGCTGTTCGCGCGTCATCGTGCCTTCGGCGCCGTGGCCGTCTTCCTTGTCGCCCTTCATCGTTTCGAGCGAACCGAGCACGCCGAGTTCGGCTTCGACGGAGACGCCGATCGAGTGCGAGAACTCGACCACTTTTTGCGTCGTGGCGACGTTGTAGTCGAAGGAGGCAACGGACTTGCCGTCGGCTTCGAGCGAGCCGTCCATCATCACCGACGAGAAACCGGAGCGGATGGCGGCCATGCAGATCGCCGGCGACTGGCCGTGGTCCTGGTGCATGACGACCGGAATGTTCGGATAGGCTTCGATGGCGGCGAGAATCTGGTGGCGCAGGAAGGCTTCGCCGGCATACTTGCGGGCGCCGGCCGACGCTTGCATGATCGCCGGTGCGTCGAGTTCGCTCGCGGCTTCCATGATCGCGATGACCTGCTCCATGTTGTTGACGTTGAAGGCGGGCAGGCCGTAGCCGTTTTCCGCGGCGTGGTCGAGGAGTTGGCGTAGTGATACGAGTGGCATTTGATTCCTCCGTTGGGCTGATAGAACGCTGCAAAAGTGGGCCGCAAAGACCGGCCCGCCAAACGCAGTATTTTAGCGCGAAGATGACGAGGGGGTGGCGCGATGTTCCCCCTCGAAGGCTATCAGCCGCGCGGCGGCAGTTGCTCGCCGACGCGAACGATGGTCAGCGTGTTGGTGCCGCCGGTATGGCCGCGCTTGTCACCGTAGCAGAGAACGATCAGGTCGCCCTTCTTGACGACGCCGGCCTGGATCAACCGTTGCTCCGCGTCGTAGCGCATGCCGTCGCGGTCCTTGGCAACGTCGTCCTTCATCAGCAGCGGGAAGACTTCGCGGTAGAGCGACATCTTGGTGAAGGTCGCTTGTTCCTGCGTGAGCGCGAAGATCGGAATCCCGCAGTTCAGGCGGCTCATCCAGAGTGCGGTCGAACCGGACGAGGTGAACGCCGCGATGGCCTTGACGTTGAGGTGGTAGGCGGCGAACAGCGCCGACATCGCGATCGACTGGTCGATGCGCGTGAAGTTGCGGTTGAGGAATTCGCGATCGAGCGAGATCAGCATCGATTTGTCCGCCGCCAGACAGATACGCGCCATCGCTTCGACCGTCTGCACCGGGTAGTTTCCGGCGGCCGTTTCTGCCGAGAGCATCACGGCGTCGGTGCCGTCGAGGACGGCGTTGGCGACGTCCGAAACCTCGGCGCGGGTTGGTGTCGGCGCGTGGATCATCGATTCCATCATCTGCGTCGCCGTGATCGCCAGCTTATTCCGTTCGCGGGCGAGACGGATCATGCGCTTCTGCAACGCCGGCACGGCAGCGTCACCGACTTCGACCGCCAGGTCGCCGCGGGCGACCATCAGGCCGTCGGAGGCGTCGAGGATCTCTTCGAGCGCGGCGACGGCTTCGACGCGTTCGATCTTGGCGATCGTCAGCGCTTGGCCGCCGCAGGCAATCATCAACTGGCGCGCCATGTACATGTCCGACGCGCTCTTGGGGAAGGAGACGGCAAGATAGTCCGCACCGATCTGCGCCGCCGTCTTGATGTCGTCCATGTCCTTGGCCGTCAGCGCGGGGGCCGACAGGCCGCCACCCTGGCGGTTGATGCCCTTGTTGTTCGAGAGCGGGCCGCCGTGCAGGACGACCGTGTGGATTTCCTGATCGATGACCTGGCGGACTTCGAGCACGATGCGCCCGTCGTCGAGCAGCAGGATATTGCCGGTGCTGACGTCCTTGGGCAGTTCCTTGTAGTCGAGGCCGACGCGCTCCTGATTGCCGAGTTCGCATGCTGCGTCGAGGATGAAATGATCGCCGTTCTCGAGCGCGATCTTTCCTTCCTCGAACTTGCCGATACGGATCTTCGGTCCCTGGAGGTCGGCCAGGATGCCGACCGGGCGGCCGACGCGTTCGGAGATGCTGCGGATGGTACTGGCCAGGTTGATGTGGTCTTCGGCCTTGCCGTGCGAGAAGTTGAGGCGAACGACATTCACACCGGTCTTGATCAGGGTTTCGAGAACCTGTGGATCGCGGGAAGAAGGGCCAAGGGTGGCGACGATTTTGGTATGGCGTGTCATGAAAGTCCTCTGTGTATCTTGCCCTTTCCGGGCGAATTATGTGTTGCGGTGTATTCGATTGCGGTAGGCGCTATAGGTTCGCCGAACGCCACCATTGATTGTGGTCTTCGCGCAGTTCCTTATGGCTCAGCATCGGGTAGAAAGCGAACTCCTCGCCGTTGCCGACGTAGAAGCCCTTCTTGACCATGCGGTAAGGGAACTCCAGCGAGTGGACGCGGTGCACCATCTTGCTGTCCTTGGTGCTTGGCTGATCATCCGAGCGCGGCTTGAGCGTCATCAGGGCCTCGCGCAGATGGTGGATGAAGGAGTAGGGCAGGTCGTTGGCCTTGCCGTTTTCGGGATCCTTCGCCAGCTCATCGAGTTCCAACTCGACAAAGACGAGCGCGGGGAAGCGGATGAACTTCGTCGGGTTAAGCGTGACGCTATCGTAAAAGTCATACGGCTCAAGGTTGCTCACCACCAGACTGTTGATCGGGGAGAGATCCTGGTAAAGATGCAGGCACGGCGCCTTCTCCGGCGTCGGCTCGCCGCGCCCGATACCAAGCGTGTGCCCGTAGGCAGTCGTCAGATACAGCTTGCCGAGTGCGCTGACCGGCAAATGCTCGAGAACGCGGTAAACCGAGACATAGACGGAGTGCTTCGGCGTTCCGTCGGCCGCCGGGACGCAGCGCGCGACGGCAGTGTCGATATCGAAGTAGTCACTGCGGAAATTCGGATCGACTTCAAAGAACAGGCATTGACCCTTCGATTTGTACCCACTGCCGGTCGCATAGTACTGACCAAACTGTTCCGGCGTCAGATTGGAGGCAATCAGCGCTTCCGGGATGAGGGAAAAATAGAGATAGACGGTCATGACGTTTCTCGTCCTCCATGAATAAATTGCAGTCTCCGGCCAAAAAAAACGGCCGGCGGGTTGGGTCAATTGCGGCCGAGAGCGGGGAAAACTCTCGCTTGATTATAGGTGCATGACCAGGGGATGTCAGGGTGCGTGTCGAACCGGAGCAGAGAATCTCTCGGTCGCACTGACGAGAAAGGCGGCGATTGCTCGCCGCCTTTCTGCGGTCTCGTGAGCCTGGATCCAATCGCGCATCGGCGATTGGATCCAGGCTCAAGCGTACAACCCGTCTAGCGCAAGAAAGCGATGAACGTCCCGGCGATGATCGCCGAGGTAATCACACCGCTGATGTTTGCACCGAGCGCCTGCGGAAGGATGATTGCGCTGGGATTGGCTGCCGTTGCAATCTTCTGCACGATCTTCGCCGTCGTCGGGACGCAGCTGACACCAGCGATCCCGATGACAGGATTGAACTTGCCGCCTGTAGCGAAATACATCACATAACCGCCGATGATGCCGCCGACGGCAGAAACGAAGAGCGCCAAGATGCCCAGCAGCAGCAACTTGAGGACTGTCGGCTCCAGCAACGTATTCGCTTCGCACAGAACGCCGAGCGTCAAACCGAGGAAGAACGTCGCACCGTAGAGGAAGGTCTCGCTCAACAGGTTGGAAAAGTTCTCCAGACCGCTTTCACGCACTGCGACGCCGACGAACAAGGAGAAGAAAAGCGGCGCTGCAACCGGGAACAGCAAGCACAGCAGCGTACAGGTGACGACGGCGAAGATCAGCTTTTGCGAACGGGTGATCGTCGGACCTCGGTCATTGGCCATGCTGATGCCGCGCAGCTTTTCCGGGATCAGCCACTTCGCCAGATACGGATAGCCGCCGTAGGTCAGGCCAAGGTAGAGATAGCCGACGACCGTGATGGGCACGAACAGATGCTTTGCCAGGACGAGCGATGTGAACAAGACCATCGGGCCGTCCGCGCCGCCGATCGTTGCCGCGGAGGCGGCTTCCCCCGGCGTCAAACCGAGTGCGATTGCGGTCGGATAAACCACAAACGTTCCCAGTTCGGCAAACAGGGCGATGATCATGCTCTGGAAGGGGCGCGCCATGATGTAACCGACGTCCAGCAGGACGCCGATGCCCATGAACACGAAGCAGGCGATCAAGCCGTTGCTGAAGGTCAATGTAAAGACGGGTTGCAGCCAGTTGATCTGCATGATGTTGACCAGATCATTGACGTCAGACATCAAGGGGTCAACGAACAGCGTCCCCATCTTGCCGGCTTCGAGGAACATTACGCCGGCATTGATCGACGACATGCCGAGACCCATCGGGATCATCAGCAGCGGCTCCAGAACATTGCGGGAACCCAGGTAGATGAGTAGGAAACCGAGCAGCATCAGAAAGATGCGCCCGATCATGATCTTTGGTTCGGATGCGACCAAAGTTGCGATGCCTTGAAAAAGGTCGAGAAAACTTATGGCTTCCATGCGTTTGGACCAGTCTCCGGCGGCCGAGGCCGCCTGATGTGTTGATTAATCGGCTTTGCGTTGTCGCAAAGACGGCGATTACGCGATCGTCAGCAGGACCTGTCCGGCTTCGACCGCATCGCCGATGGCAACGCACACCTTGGAAACCTGACCCGAACGCGATGCCATGACCGGCACCTTCATTTTCATTGCTTCGAGTTCGGCGATCTTGTCGCCTTCGTTGACCTGCTGGCCTTCCTTGACCATCACGCCGGAAACCACGCCACCCATCTGGGCGCATTGATCACCCGCACCCGCCGGGGCAGTCGCCGCGGCTTTCGGTGCGGCAACCGGCGCTGCTGCAGCGGGGGTGACCGCGGCCGGAGCAGGTGTGTAATTCGGCATGATGGCGGACGTTGCGGACGTCAGTTCCTCGACGACGACATCGTAGTTGGTTCCGTTGACGGCGATCTTGAAGACTCTTTGCATGATGTGATTCCCTTATTGAATACTTGAATATTTGATTAATGTCTTGGCTGGTGCGAGTGCTGAGCGCTGCGGCCGGTATGGGCCCAGGCGCGTCCGCTCTCAGCAATGTGCAGAACGCGATGTGGTCCGAGCGCTGCGGCGAGCGCTCCCGAGATCACGGCGACGACTTCGGCAGGAACCCCAGCCTGTACGGGTGCTGGCTTGACGCTTGCCTGTTGCGGTACAACGGCGGCGGCCGGCTTCTTGACGCTGCCGGTGACCGCGACCAGGACCTTGATCAAAACGGCAACCAGCATCGAAATGACGATGGCGATACCGTAGATTTGCAGGGCTTTGGCGATGGCTAGACTGACCATGAGATGTCTGCTCTCCTGATTAAAGCGGCATATTCCCGTGCTTCTTGCCCGGACGGAGTTCGCGCTTGCCGAGCGTCTTGCGCAAGGCGATGGCGATCGTCGAACGGGTATCACACGGCTCGATGACGTCGGTGATGTAGAA
>NZ_JAGOIT010000113.1 GCF_017995515.1 Propionivibrio sp. | reverse complement strand
CCCGTCGGCGTGCTGCCAGCGGGCGAGGAAGGCTTCGGGGGTCAGGGCGGTCATCAAGGGAGTATGCCATAGGGGATATGGCGGGGCGCGACCGGCGGCGGTTTTTGGGTAATGCGCGGCGGTTTGATGGAGTACCGGTGCAATGCCCTTCGGTTATTGCACCCTACGACGCTACGGCGCGAGGTGGATTGGTGCAATGTGACCGAAGGGAATGCAGAGCCGCGTTGCTTATTGCACCCTGCGGGCAGGGTTTTCGAGTGGCAGGGGGGCAGAAAAAGACACGGGCCGGCGATGAAGAACTTTCATCGCCGGCCCGTGCCGTTTGTGGCCGATGAGCGGGGAGCGCCGCCTATTCGATTTCCAGCAGAACCTGCCCCTTGGTGACCTTCTCTCCCGGCGCGACGCGGATCACCTTGATCTTGCCGTCGGCTGGTGCCTTGATCCGGTTGAGCATCTTCATCGCTTCGAGAATCATCAGCGTTTCTCCCTCGCTGACCTTCGCGCCGACGCGGGTGTCGATTTTCTCGATGACACCCGGGATCGAAGCCTTGATCACGCGCGGGTCGGCTTTTTCAAACGGCTTCCTCAGCGTGAACTTCTTGGTTAAGCGCGATTCGTAGGTGCCCGATTCCAGCGCGATTTCGGTGAACTGTTCCTGTTCTTGCATGGGAGTTCTCCTCTTAGAACGGGGGCACGCCGTGTTTGCGGTCCGGACGTGCTTCTTCCTTGTTGCGCGTGACTTTCAGCGCGTGGATCAGGTAGGCGCGCGTTTCTTCCGGCGTGATCACCGCATCGACGTAGCCGCTGGACGCCGCGACGTACGGATTGGCGAACTTGTCGGTGTATTCCTTGACCTTGATCTTGCGCATCTCGTCCGGGTTCTCGGCGGCCATGATCTCGCTGCGGAAGATGATGTTGGCCGCGCCTTCCGGACCCATGACCGCGATTTCGGCGGTCGGCCAGGCGAAGACGAAGTCCGCGCGCAGGTGGTTCGAGCACATGGCGATGTAGCCGCCGCCGTAAGCCTTGCGCAGGATCACGGTGATCTTCGGCACACTGGCTTCGCTGTAGGCGTAGAGGACCTTGGCACCGTGGCGGATGACGCCGGCGTGTTCCTGGTCCGAGCCCGGCAGGTAGCCCGGGATGTCGACGAGGGTGACGAGCGGAATGTTGAACGCGTCGCAGAAACGGATGAAGCGGGCGATCTTGTCGGACGCGTCGATATCGAGCACGCCGGCCAGCACGAGCGCCTGATTGCCGACGATACCGACCGTTTCGCCGTTGATGCGGGCGAAACCGGTGATCGCGTTCGCTGCGAACAGTTCCTGGACTTCGAGGAACTCGGACTCGTCGACGAGCGATCGCACGATGTCGCGCACGTCGAACGGAATCTTGGAGTCTTTCGGGATCAGCTCCTCGATGCGGTACGCATGTTTTGGCTTCTTCTGCTCGATGATCGCCGCCTTGGCCCGGTTGTTGTCCGGCAGCAGGCTGACGAGCTTGCGGATCTGCTCGAAGCACTCAAGTTCGCTGTTCGAGAAGAAGTGCGCGTTGCCGGCCGTCTCGGCCTGCACGCGGGCGCCGCCGAGGTCTTCCATCGAGATTTCCTCGCCGAGCACCGTTTTGACGACTTCCGGTCCGGTGATGAACATCTTCGAGATGTTGTCGACGACGAAGACGAAGTCGGTCAGTGCCGGCGAATACACGGCGCCGCCGGCGCACGGCCCGAGGATGACCGAGATTTGCGGCACGACGCCGGAGGCCAGCGTGTTGCGGTAGAAGATCTCGCCGTAGCCGGCCAGCGAATTGACGCCTTCCTGGATGCGCGCGCCGCCCGAGTCGTTGATGCCGATGATCGGCATGCCCATCTTGATCGCGTGATCCATCACCTTGGTGATCTTGCGCGCGTGCATCAGGCCGAGCGAACCGCCGGCGACCGTGAAGTCCTGCGCGTAGATGCAGACCGGGCGGCCGTCAATCGTGCCGGAGCCGGTGACGACGCCGTCGGCCGCCAGATCCTTCGTCTCCATGCCGAAGTCCTGGCATTTGTGTTCGACGAAGAGGTCGTATTCGTGGAAGGAGCCCTCGTCGAGCAGCGCGGCGATGCGCTCGCGCGCCGTCATTTTGCCGCCGGCCTTCTGCTTGCTGATGGCTTTGTCGCCGCCGCCCTTGGATTTCGTGGATTTACGCGAGAAGAAATCGAAGATTCTCTGTGTGAAGGACATGATTGTCACCCCTGTTAAGAACAAAAACTACGTTGCCGGTCAGGAACCGATTTTCAGTCTTGCTGTCCGGCAAAAGTGCGCAATTTAACCGAATCTGTTCGAATAGGCCAAGAATTTCGATTTTTGGGGTAAACGCCGTTTTTCAGCGGGGATCTGGCCGTTCGTGCCCGGATTGATGCCAAAAAATGGCGGTGAAACCGCGTTTTGCTGGAAGATGATCGCACTTTGCGTGGGTTTTTATGCGGTTTTCGGTGAAGTTATGTGCTGTTGTGGCGTGTTCTTTGTGGGAATCCGCAGAGCATGGTATCGCCCGGTCGAAAGATGCTTTCCTCCGGCCGGACGGTTGCGCGACGGTTCAGGGGCGCGCCAGATCGATGATCTTGCGCAGGTCGTAGTTCTTGTGTCCGCCGACATGGCTGACCAGCGCCGCCATCCGCTCGTCCAGCGTCGGCCGCTCGACCTTGTATAGCAATCCCACGGGGATTTTACCGTCTTGCGCGGCTCTATTGACGATGTGCATTGCCGCATCACGATCGCTGACGTCGTGTTCCGCCGGAACCTCCTCGCAGACGCTCTTGAAATACTTGGCGTCGTCGATGTCGTTGAAGCTCGGACAGTTGGACAGCACGTTGATGAAGGCAAAGCCGCGATGTTCCATGCCTTGCTTAATCAGCGACGCGGTCATCTTGACGTTGGTGGCGTTCGACTGCGCGACGAAGCTCGCGCCGTAGGACAGCATGTAGAGGATCGGATCGAGCGGTTCCTCGGTGCCGCCGTAGGGCGTGGTATAGGCCTTCATCTTGCTGCGCGACGTGGGCGACACCTGGCCTTTGGTCAGGCCGAAGATGTGGTTGTCCATCATCACATAGGTCAGGTTCGGGTTCTTGCGTGCCAGATGCGGCATGTGGCCACCGCCGATCGAGAACGCGTCGCCGTCCCCGCCGGTGATCAGGATCGGCAGTTCCGGTCTGGCCAGGTGCGCGCCGGTGGCGACCGGGCCCGCGCGCCCGTGCAGGGTGTGCATCCGGTAGGAGCGAACGAAATAGGGCAGACGCGACGAGCAGCCGATGCCGGAAATGTTGACCAGATAGGTCGGATCGACGCCGAGGTCGGCGAGCGCCTTGAACACGCCGGTCAGCACGCCGTGGTGGCCGCAGCCGGGGCACCAGAACGGCGTGATCTCATCCTTGTAGTCGCGGGTTTGCAGTTCGACCTTGTGCAAATGGTGGAGCGGGGCGTTCATGACAGCATCTCCTTGGCGCGGCTGACGACCATGGCCGGGTTGAACGGCAGGCCGCCGCAAATGGTGTAGGACTCGGGGCGCAGCGAGGTTTCGGCGCGGACGAAGTGGGCCAGCTGGCCCTGCCAATTGACTTCCGGCAGCAGCAGGCGCTTGCACTTGGCGGCGAAGGTCTCGTATTGCTCGACGGCCATCGGCCACAGCAGCTTCGGGTAGAAGCCCCTGACGGCGTGGCCTTCGGCGCGCAGGCGGGCGACGGCCTCGCGCACGACGCCGATGGTGCTGCCCCAGGCGATGATGCCGAGGTCGGCCTCGTCGCCATCGTCGTCGCCGTCGATCTCGGCTTGCGGGAAGTCGGCCACGACCGTCGCCAGCTTGCCGAAGCGCTTGGCCTGCATCGCTTCGTGATTGGCCGGCGAGTAATTGGGCGCGCCGGCGTCGTTATGTTCGAGGCCGGTCGCCATGTGCATGCCACCCGGCGTGCCGGGGTCGCACATCGGCGAGATGCCGTCGGCGGTGAAGGCGTAGCGCTTGTATTCGCCTTCGCCGTCCCAGCGCTTGCGGTTCTCGATCGTGTAGGCGTCGGGGTCCGGATAGGGCACGGACTGTGTCGAAAACGCCAGCGAGCCGTCGGAAAGCAGCAGTACCGGCACCTGGTATTTCTCGGCCAGATTGAAGGCCTTGACCGTCAGGTCGATGCAATCGCGCACGTTTTCGACCGAGAGCACGATACGGCCGGCGTCGCCGTGCGAGCCGTGGATCGAGAGGAAGAGATCCGACTGCTCGTGTTTCGTCGGCAAACCCGTCGACGGCCCGCCGCGCTGCACGTTGACGACGACACACGGCGTCTCGCTCATGAACGCCATGCCGAGCATCTCGCTCATCAAGGCGAGGCCGGGGCCGGAGGTCGAGGTCATCGCCTTCTTGCCGGCGTAGGAAGCACCGAGTACCTGCGAGATCGAGGCAATCTCGTCCTCGGCCTGGATCAGCGTGCCGCCGCGCTTGGGCAGGTGGCGCGCGACGTAGCGGGCGATTTCGGTGGCCGGCGTGATCGGGTAGGCGGCGAAGAAGTCGAGTCCGGCGATCAGCGCGCCGAGCCCGATCGCGTCATTGCCCGACATCAGCACCGTTTCGCCTCGCTGAGCCGGCTCGGCCACGTGCCAGGGGTCGGTCTTCGTGAGTTCGGCCGCGAGCTCACGGCCACGCTCGAAGGCGCGCACGTTGCCATCGACGACGTGGTCGCCCTTCTTGGAAAACTTGCCGGACAGCACTTCGAGCAGCGCATCGGCCGGAATGCCGAAGAGCCGCGAGAGCGCGCCGAGCGCGACCATGTTCTTGGCTTTTGGCGTTCCCAGTTCCTTCGCCGCCTGTGTCATCGGGATCGCGTAGGCATGCACGTCGCCCGGGATTTCCGGTTCGAAATCGCCGTGGCTGTCATAAACGAAGGCCGTTCCCGGGCGCAAGGCGGCGCGGTTCATCGTGTAGGCCTCGCCGTTCAGCGCGCAGAGCACGTTGAAGGTGTCGCCGTGGTTGTAGATCGGCCGGGAGCTCGTGCGCGTCTGGTACATCGCGTAGCCGCCCTTCACCTCGGCCGGGAAAGTCTTGAAGGTGTACACCTCCAACCCGGCACGCGCGCACGCCTGCGTGATGAAGTCGCCGGCGGAGATGATTCCCTCGCCGCCTTCACCTGCAATCCGGATGATCAAGTCATCCCTCGAGTCTTCGTCAGTCATGGGTAAGCCTTTGTAAATGATTTTGGTAAGTATAAAGTTGCCAAAAATCAATAAGTTACGTCGATGGTACGGCGGTCATTCGGGCTTGTCACGAACTTTGTGCAAATTTGGCAAGAATTCATGCGATTTCAGCACCAACTTGGGGTGGCCTTTGCAATTGCTGGGAAAGCGGTGCCGCAAGCCGTGATTCGGGGATCGACGATTTGATTTCCGTAAGTTGTTCGCCTATAGTGCGTAACCGGTTTAGTAAATCGGTTTCTCAAACGACTTCCCGCTTTCCGTTCTCCACTTTCCAGGCCCATGAAAATCACGATTGCCGATATCGCAGAGAAAGCCGGTGTGTCCAAGGCGACCGTATCGCGCGTGCTGAACAACCGGCCGGAAGGCGTCGGCAAGGAGACGCGCGAGCGCATCCAGGCGATCGTCAGGGAGACCGGATTCCAGCCTTCAGGCGTGGCGCGCGGGCTGGCAACGGGCAAGTCGCGCACGGTCGGGCTGATCATTCCGGACATCGCCAACCCGTTCTTCCCGCTGCTCGTGCGCGGCGTCGAGGTGGCGCTCTCCAAGGCGGGTTACAGCCTTTTCCTCTGCAATTCGGCGTGCGACATCATGAAGGAGAAGGATTACGTCCAACTCCTGATGGAGAAGGGCGTCGACGGCGTCATCCTCGACTCGGCGGAATCTGATTGCGATTGCCAGCTCTCCTGCTGGAGAAGAAGGGCGTTCCCTTCGTCCTCCTGGACCGCAACATCCGCGGGCGCGACGGCAGCGTCGGCGTGTTTTTCGACAACCATCTCGGCGCGCGGCTCGCCGCGTCGCACTTCTTCGCGCGCGCCGACGGCTCGCTGCTCTTCATCAACGGCCCGGCCGAAGTCTCGCCGTTTGCGCTGCGGCTCGAAGGCATCGCCGAAGTGATGCGCGAGAAGGGCGTGCCGGCCGACCGCCTGAAAGTGCTGACCGGCGACTTCTCTCTCGAACACGGCCATCAGCTGACGAGCGAGGCGCTGGACGAGGCGCGCGGCGAAGGCGGCTTCCGCTTCAACGCCGTGTTCACCAGCAACGACATGATGGCGATCGGCGCCGTGCGTGCGCTCAAGGATCACGGCATCGCCGTGCCCGACGAGGTCGAAGTGATCGGCTTCGACGACATCGAGATCGCGCGCCTGGTCGAGCCGCCGCTGTCGACGATCTCTCAGCCCGGCCTGGAGATGGGCGCGCGCAGCGCTGAACTGCTGCTGCGCATGATCGAGGGCAAGAAACCGCGTCCGAAGACGCTGGTCATGAAACCCGGCCTCGTCCTGCGCGGGACCACACGGAAACTCACCGAGGAGAAAAAATGAAGGAGCAAACGAGCTATCGCAAGGAACTGACCGGCGTCTTCGGCTACCCGGTGGACGAGAATCCGACCGTCGTCATGATCGAGGCCGGCTTCGCGGCGCTGAACCTGCCGTGGCGCTACCTCAACCTGAAGGTGCCGCCCAAGGATCTCGCGGCGGCGGTCACGGGGCTGCGCGCGATGGGTTTTCGCGGCATCAACCTGACCATTCCGCACAAGTGCGAGGTCATCAAGCATCTCGACGAAGTCGCTGACGACGCGCGCATCATGGGCGCGGTGAATACGGTCTATGTACAGGACGGCCGCCTGATCGGCGCCAATACGGACGGAAAGGGCTTTTTGCGTGCGCTCAACGACGACGCCAGACTCAACCCGGCCGGCAAGAAATTTGTCGTGCTCGGCGCCGGCGGCGCGGCGCGGGCGATTACCGTCGAGCTGGCGCTGGCCGGAGCGGCCGAGATCGTCATCGTCAATCGCGGCGAGGCGCGCGGCTGGGATCTCGTCGCGCTGCTGCTCAACCATACCGGCACGCATGCGACGTATCAGCCGTGGAGCGACAATCTCGCGATTCCCGAAGGGACGGACGTGCTGGTCAACGCCACCTCGATCGGTCTCTATCCGGACGTCCACGACATGCCGTCGCTCGATTACACGACGATCACGCCGGGCATGGTCGTCTGCGACGTCATCCCCAACCCGCCGCAAACGCGTTTTCTCGACGCCGCCAAGGCGCGCGGTGCGATCACGCTCGATGGACTTGGCATGCTGGTTTACCAGGGCGCGATCGCCTTCAAGCTGTGGACGGGCTACGACGCCCCGGTCGAGGTGATGAAGAAGGCGCTTGCGGCCGAGTTTGCAGCTGATTGACGGAGATCGTCCCCGTGTTCCGTTCGTGGTGAGCTTGTCGAATCCTGTCCTGAGCCGGCCGAAAGGCATGAACAAGCGCACCCGGGGATGTTCCGCCCTTCGACAAGCTCAGGGCGATCGGTGCTGGAAAAATGACAGTCACTTGTAGAGCATGAATAGTCGAGTAATCAAAGGGTAAAACACTTAAGCACCGGGCAGTCTCTGCCTATCCGTGCCCACCAACGGGCATTCAGTAAAGGAGAAAGAAGCATGGACAACTTTGAATTCTGCAATCCCACCAAGATCGTTTTCGGCCGCGGCACTGAGGCGCAAGTCGGCAAGGAAACCGCTGCCTACAGCAAGAAAGTCCTCCTGCACTTCGGCGGCGGCTCGATCAAGAGCTCGGGCTTGTACGACCGCGTCACCGCCTCGCTCAAGGCAGCCGGGGTCGAGTGGGTCGAGCTCGGCGGCGTCAAGCCGAACCCGCGCCTCTCGCTCGTGCATGAAGGCGTCAAATTGTGCAAGGCGCACGGACTCGGGCTCGTCCTCGCCGTCGGCGGCGGTAGCGTCATCGACTCGGCCAAGGCCATCGCCATGGGCGCCGTCATCGACCACGACGTGTGGGACTTCTACATGGGCAAGGGCGCGCCGACTTCCGCGCTGCCCGTCGCCACGATCCTGACGCTGCCCGCTGCCGGCAGCGAGTCGAGTACCGGCACGGTCATCACCAAGGAAGAGGGCTGGCTCAAGCGCGCCGTCAATTCAGAGCTGATCTACCCGCGCTTCTCCATCCTCAACCCGGAGCTGGCGATGACGCTGCCGCCGTTCCAGGTCGCCTGTGGCGCGATGGACATTTCGGCGCACCTGATGGAGCGCTACTTCACCAACGTCAAGAACGTCTCCTTCACCGACCGCCTGATCGAAGGCACGCTGAAGACGATCATGCGCCAGGCGCCGCGCATCCTGGCCAATCCGCAGGACTACGACGCCTGGTCCGAGTTCATGTGGGCCGGTACCATCGCGCACAACAACCTGCTCAACACCGGCCGCATCGGCGACTGGGCGTCGCACGACATCGAGCACGAGATCAGCGGCATCTACGACGTCGCGCACGGCGCCGGCCTGGCCGTCGTCTTCCCGGCGTGGATGAAGCACGTGCTGCATCAGGACCTTAACCGCTTCGTGCAGTGGGCGGTGCGTGTGTGGAACGTCGAACTCGACGTGTTCAACCCGGAAGCCGTCGCTCTCGAAGGCATCGCGCGCATGGAGGCCTTCTTCACCTCGCTCGGCGTTGGCACGCGCATGAAGGACCTCGGCATCACCGACGACCGCATCGACGAGATGGCCGACAAGTGCACCAACGGCGACACGACGACGGTCGGCAACTTCGTCAAGCTCGATCGGGCGGCGGTGGCCAAGATCCTGCGTCTCGCGGTGTAAGGAAGACCCCATGTCCGAATCCCTCAACGTCGGCATCGTCGGCTACGGCTTCGCCACCAAGACCTTCCACGCGCCGCTCGTCGCCGGCGTGCCGGGGCTGAAACTCGCCGCCATCTCGAGCAGCGATCCGGCGAAGGTCAAGGCCGACTGGCCGGAGGTGGCGACCGAGACGAGCCCGGAAGCGCTGTTCGCGCGGCCGGACATCGACCTCGTCGTCATCCCCACGCCGAACGAGACGCACTACCCGCTGGCCAGCGCCGCGCTGGCGGCGGGCAAGCACGTCGTCGTCGACAAGCCCTTCACCGTCACGACGCACGAGGCGCGCCGCCTGCAAGCGCAGGCGCAGGCCGCCGGGCGCGTGCTCTCGGTGTTCCACAACCGGCGCTGGGATTCGGACTTTCTCACCATCAAACAGGTGCTCGCCTCGGGCGAACTGGGGCGCATCGTGCATTTCGAGTCGCACTTCGACCGCTACCGGCCGGAAGTGCGCGCCCGCTGGCGCGAGCAGGCGCTGCCGGGCAGCGGGCTGTGGTACGACCTCGGCTCGCACCTCCTCGACCAGACGCTGCAACTCTTCGGCCTGCCCGAGTCGATCGCGCTCGACCTCGCGCTGCAACGCGACAACGCGCAGTCGGACGACTACTTCCACGCCGTGCTGCGCTACGGCCAGAGCCGCGTGATTCTGCATGCCGGCGCGCTGGTCGCGGTACCGGCCGCGCGCTTCACCGTGCACGGCAGCCTCGGCAGCTTCGTCAAGCACGGCCTCGACCCGCAGGAGGATGTGCTCAAGACCAGCAAGCGCCCGCCTGCGCCGGAGTGGGGGCACGATCCGGTGCCGGCGACGCTTACCGTGTGGAAGGACGGCGTTGCCGCCGAGCGCGAACTCGCCTGCGTCCCCGGCGATTACCCGGCCTACTACGCCGGCGTGCGCGACGCGATTCTCGGCGTCGGCCCGAATCCGGTGCCGACGGCGGAAGTCATCCGCGTCATCGGCCTCCTCGAACTCGGGCTGCAAAGTGCGCACGAGGGGC
>NZ_JAGOIT010000112.1 GCF_017995515.1 Propionivibrio sp. | reverse complement strand
GGCGCGCTGCTTCTTGGCAGCGAGACGAACAAGGTCCTCACGCACTCGAAAATTCCGGTTTTGGTCTACCGGTAATTCAAGAAATTTGCGAAACTGCCGTCATCGCCTCAGATTGACTCTGCGTGACGACCCCTCGGACACTTCCCACATGACGACTCCCTGCGAAAACACCAGCCCCGCGATGCAGCGCATCCTCGCATTGCTCGCGCGCAAGTCGGACATGTCGGCGAGCGACATGTCGCGCGAAGCCTTCGTCGGCGTCACCACGCTCGCCTGCGGCGGTTACCTGAAAGCGTTGCGCGCGAAGAAACTCGTGCACGTGAGCGGCTGGCGCAAGACACGCAAGGGTTTCGTCACGCCGCTGTTCAGCCTCGGCGATCATGCCGATCTGCCGCGCCCGCGCTTTGAAGACGAAGACCGCGATTCGGCCGGTCTCGGTCAGATCGTCGACGCACTGCAACGCTTCGGTGCAATGACCTATCTCGAAGCAGCGCAAGCCACCGGCCTCTCGCCGAACACGATCAAGAACGCCCGCTACATGGACGTCCTCGTCAAGCAGAAGCGCATCCACATCTCCGCCTGGCGCCGCAACCGCGCCGGTCCGATGGCCGCCGTGTATTCCGCCGGATTCGCCAAGCCCGCCGATAAACCGGCGCCGCTCTCGCACGCCGAAAAGTGTCGGCGCAGCCGCGAGAAGAGCAGGGTCCTCGGCGACGACCGCGGGATAGCGGCGCAACTCGCGCGGTTCTGACGGTAATTTCGAGGTTTTGATCGGAAGCCGGGAGACTGGCTGGTTTTGGCGTGCTTCCTCGCACGCTTTGGCGCCTTTGAATATTGGCGCTTACGACCCTGAAGAGACATTCACCGTTTCGCACCGCCAAGTACCGTCCCGAGTTTCCCTCCCGGGGGTTCGCCGATCTCGACGAGGCTCGTACTTGGGCGGCTGGTTTCGTCCGTTGGTACAACGTCGATCATCGCCACAGCAGCATCCGCCATGTCAACCCGGACCAACGCCACGCCGGCCACGATTACGGCATCCTGGCGGCCCGGCATGCGCTCTACACCCAGGCTCGCCAACTCAATCCGGCGCGCTGGTCCGGCAATACCCGCAACTGGTCGCCGGTCGGCGCCGTGACCCTCAACCCCGAACGCGACAGCATCATCAAAGCGTATTCGGGAAACAACGATAGTCAGCCGGTAGCCGCATGACCGAGGCGACAACTACCTTGGCGCGCGCCGGAAGACAAAGCGCCTCTTGCTCCTGTTAAGGGAAACACCCTCGAACTCACAGGTCCTCGATCAGAATTGCGACTCCTCCGGGTTCCAAAGAGAATCTGGAGCTGGCTTCCTGACCTGTGAATGCACAATGTCGCTTGCAAGAATTCAAAGCTATGTCATGCGTTTCCTTGGTCAGATTCAACGCAAACAGCACCCGCTTTCCCTGACCGCGGCGTACCGAAAGCTCAATGCCAGCAGGCAATTGCTCAGCGGTTTCAATACCGAGCTCGCCTGCAATCCTGTCGAAGAGAATGTCGTAGCCGCGGTCTTCCAGCACCGTGCCGATGTAGTAGACGTGACCTTTTCCATGGGAATTCCGCGTGATCGCACTGCGGCCAGAGAAATACTCGGTCGTATAACGGCCGATTGTCTCGGCAGACGTTGTTTCCAGAACGTCACACCATTGAGCACAAGAGATCTCACCCTTTTCGAACAGTGAAAGTTTTTGTTCGTCATGTCCAACCGGGTCATATTCATCGACCTGAACGCCGGCAAGCCCGCTCAGCAGACCGGGCAAACGATTCGACTGGCAAACATTGTTCATGTTTTTTACGCCGGTACGCGTGGTCAGTACCAGGGTGCCGCCATCGTCAACATAGCGTTGAAGGGTTGCGCAAACGTGCTCGTTCTCAAGAAACAGCGATGGCGCAACAACCAGCTTGTAACCGTCAATATTCTCGGTCCAATTAACGACGTCGGTGCCAATGCCACGTCGCAGGAAGGCCCGGTGCAGCCGCTTGAAGTTCTCAAGATAGTCGAATCCGTCCGACTGTGGCTGGATTTTCAGGGCGTTGTGCTGTTCGTGGGAGAACAGCAGCGCCACTTCGTTTTCCACCGTCGTGCCGGCAAGCAGCGCCGAGAGTTGCTTTGCTTCAGCTGAAAACCGCTTGAATTCCTCGAAGCGACGGCCTGGAATGCCGTGATGATCCAGCAGTCCATGCCAGAATTGCTCCGCGCCAATGCGTGCGGTGCGCCAACGGAAGTGAACGACGACGTCTGCGCCGCGAGCAACGCTTTGCCATGCGTGGGCACGAATCATTCCGGGAAACGGTGTTCGCGACATGGAATTCCAGCAGCCCGGCGTTCCGCTGAGTTGCTCCATGACCCAGAAATTCTTGCGCTTGATCCCGCGCGCCAGATCATGAGTAAGTGCCCCATGATAGATGTTGGCTTTGGCATCGCTGTGCAGGTCGGTGCTCGGGTAATAGTCGACCGAGACAAAATCCATGCTGTCGAACAGATCGTAGTAGTCGGTGACGACCGGGTATCCCCAGAGATTGTGGGTGACGAAATGATGAGGGCAGTTCGCGCGAATCAATCCTGCCTGGAAACGATTGAAATCCGCCACCGAATCGGATGAGAAACGCTGGAAGTCCAGCAGAAATGACGGGTTCTGATAAGGCGATCCGCCCAATGGCGTTGTAACCTGCGACCAGGCGTTGTACTCCCCGCTCCAGACGACAGTTCCCCATTCTCGGTTGAGTTCATCCAGGGTGCCGTATTTCTTTTCCAGCCAGGCCCGGAAGCGACGTGTACAGTTTTCGCAATGGCAATCGTTCGCCGCCAGCTCGTTGTCGGTTTGCCAGCCGATGACTGCAGAATTTCTCGCGTAATGACGCGTCAATTTGTCCACGATGAGTTGGGTATGGTGGCGCAAGGAAGGACTGTTGTAGCACCGATGACAACGGACTCCCGGGTACACGGGGTGCTTCTTGCTGTCGATCGGCAATACGTCAGGGTATTTTTCGACCAGCCAGTTGGGTGGTGTCGCCGTCGGCGTTCCCAGAACAATCTCGATTCCCTGACTGGAAAGTACTTCGATCGCCTTGTCCAGCCATCCAAAATGGTAATTCCCCTCGGTCGGTTCCAGTCTGGACCAAGCGAATTCCGCCAACCGGACGATGCTTACGCCGGATGCTCGCATTGCTCGGGCATCTTGCTCCCAGACTGCCGGATCCCAATGTTCCGGATAGTAATCAACACCGACTTTCATCTAGATTCCTTGAGTTTTCTTGAAATTGATCGCTTCGAAAAGGACGCGGGGTAAAAAAAGTGACGCCAATCTACCCTTTGGTGGCACCAAAAGTCAGTCCGGCGACAAAGTGCTTCTGCATCGCAAAGAACATGAGGACCGAAGGCAACGCAGCAAGAAGAGAGCCCGCAGATACAAGGTTCCAGGCGGTTGTCCACTGTCCTTTCAGGGCGGCTACGCCGACCGTTATCGGTGCGGCTTCGTCGCCCTGCGTCAAGCACAGCGCCCAGAAGTAGTCGTTCCAAACGAAGGTGAAGACCAGGATGGCCAACGCGGCGAGCGCTGGAGCAATCAGCGGCAGGACGATCTTGTAGAAAAGCTGCCATTCGGTCGCCCCCTCCACGCGAGCCGCCTCGAATAGTTCATAGGGCAATTCTTTGATGAAGTTGCGCAGAAACAGGGTGCAGAAGCCGGTCTGGAACGCAATGTGGAAAAAGATCAAACCTTCAACCGTATTGAACATACCCATGCGCAGCGTCAGATCACGTACCGGAATCATCAGAATCTGGACGGGAACGAAGTTCCCCGCCACGAACGTCGCCAGGATCGCTGTGTTCCCTTTGAACGGATAAGTCGCCAGCGCAAAACCGGCTGTCGCGGAGAGAACCATTGCTCCCAAAACTGACGGGAAGGTAACCAGGCAACTGTTCCAGAAGTAGTGAAGCATCGGCGAGTCGACCAGCACCATTCGGTAATTGTCGACGAACGCCAACTCGTTCGGCCACCCCCAATAGTTTCCTCGCATCAATTCCTCCGACGAGCGTACCGACGTCAACATGACGGCCAGCAAGGGAAGTAACCAGACGATCAAGGCGAGCGGAAGCGAAGCCTTGTAAAACAGCCGATTGACGGGCTTCCATTTTTCTACGGGTAACGGGTACATGGCAGGACCTCGCTTATCAGGATTCGCTGCGCAGCAAATGGCGCAACTGGTATGCAATAAATACGGACATGATCAGGAACAGGACGACCGCAATCGCTGCCGAGTATCCGAATCGGAAATATTTGATGGATTGGTCGTACATGTAATAGGCCAGTACGGTAGAGCTGTCGTAAGGGCCGCCTCCGCTCATCACGGCGATCAGGTCGAAGCTGCGCAACGCCCCGATAACGGTCAATGTGATGGACATGAAGGTCGCCGGTCTGAGCTGGGGCAGGACAACGTGCCACAGTAGCGACCAACCTTTTGCACCTTCCATTCGGCCCGCTTCGATGATCTCCGGATTCATGCCGGTCAGACTGGTGAGGTACAGAATCATGCAGAAGGGAATCTGCGGCCACAGGGCCGCGAAGATGATCCCGAAGGTCGCGTAGCGCTCATCGCCAAGAACCGGCACACCGTGCCCGACAATGAGTTTCAGCAGACCAAATGCGGGGTCGAAAAACCATCCGAAGACCAAACCGACGACGACGCCGGAGAGCACGAAGGGTGAGAAAAACAGGGACTTGACGAGGCGAATTCCGCGTACGTTTTGGTTAAGGTAGAGCGCAAATGCGAGGCCCAACGGTGGAGACAACATGAACAGCACGAGCCAGATCAGGTTGTTCTTGAGGGCGGAATAGAAGGTATCCGCATGTATCAGTTCCCGATAGTTCGCCAGTCCGACGAACGCCTTCTCGGCAACGCCGTCCCACTCATGGAAACTGAGCGCAATGCTGCTGAATATCGGATAAATGACATAGGTTCCAAATACCAGCATCGCTGGCAGAAGAAACATAAGTGCGGCACGTCGACGCCTCTGCGCGAGAGGCGAGTTGCCTGAAGAACTTGACATGATCAGCTCACTTTATGCGGATTGCGATCAGAATGGCTGCCGGTGGCGGCTTGCTCGGGGCGGCGAACGAACGGTTCGCCGCCCATCGGCATCACTTCTTCTTGTAGATTCGCTGACGCGTCTGTTCCAGTTGCGCCAGTATCTCGTCGATCTTGGTCGGGTCGGTAACAAAACGCTGCATGCCCTTCATGCCTTCGTCCGCCATTTCTTTTGTCATGTCGCGGTCGTAAAACTGGGCAATGCCGCCTTTTGTGCCGGAGAGAATCTCGAATCCGCGGCGTGCGATAGGATCGTCGGGAACGGGTGCGCGGCTATTGGCCGGCAAAGAGCCGAACGTCTTGGCGAGGCGTCCGCTGATCTCGGGCTTTCCGACAAACGCCAGGAACCGCCGCGCATCCGGTTTGTTGGTGGCCTTGGCCGGGATGTTCAGACAATCGGCGGATCCATCCTCGGCGACGGGAATAGCGGTATCGATGACCGGGAACTGGAAATACCCCGTCTGCGCCTTGATTTCCGGGGGGATCCCGGCGGAAATGAAGGTGCCCATCAACGTCATCGCCGCCTGGCCCTGGTTGAACAGTGGCTGAGCCGAATCGAGCGTGTAAGAGAGCGGGTTCTCGATGAAATACTTGTTGTCGATCAGCGTTCTCCATGCGTCGTAGACTTTCTTCACGCGCGAATCGGTGTAAGGCATCTCACCGTTCATCAGCTTCATGTGAAACTCGTAGCCGTTGATGCGGAAATCCAGGTAGTCGAACCACGCCGCAAGGGTCCAGGAATCGCGGCCACCAACGGTAATCGGGGCAATGCCGGCCGCTTTCAGCTTTTTGCACGCATCCAGGAATTCATCCCAGGTCTTCGGTTCGCCCTTGATGCCGACTTTGTCGAAGAGATCCTTGCGGTAGAACAGGCCCCAGCTGAAATAATCCGTCGGTAGCGCGTACTGCTTATTCTTGTAGGACGACGCGCCTTTCAGGGACGCGAAATCCTTGTCCCAGCCATTCTTCGTCCAGTCGGCGGAAATATCTTCGAACAGGCCGCGCTCGGCGTAATAGGCCATACGCTCGCCCTCGTGCCATTTCACGATGTCCGGCGCCACGGTGGTGAGCCATGCCGGCAACTGGACTTTGTAGGCTTCCTCTTCGATGAACGCCGTTTTTACCTTCACATCCGGGTTGGCGGCTTCGAATTCGGAGATTACGCTTTCCCAAATCGTGCGCTGGCTTGCCCCTTTGAATGCGATATTGACGTTGAGTGCGCCGGCGTGCGCGAATCCGGCAAATGCAAGCGCTGCACACAGAATCGTCGTCCGACCGATTTTCCTCACCTTCATCTTCCTCTCCTTGGTGGTTTATTGCAGGTGTTGTACCGCGCGGCTATCGGCGGTAAATAGATGGCAGCTTTCTGCCGGAACTGCCACATGAATTTTGTCGCCGGGGCTGTCGGCGCTGTTGCCTTGCACTTTCGCCATCAGCGGCACGCCATTGACATCGCTCAAATGCAGATAGGTTTGCTCGCCCAACCGTTCGATCAGCGAGACGCTTCGCGTCAGCGTCGAACTTGTGGGTGTGGCGGCTGTCTCCGGTGACACTACGAAGAGGTGCTCGGGGCGGATTCCGAGCGTTACGGGTTCTCCGACCTGCAGTGATGCGCCCGAGATGTGGGTGAGAACGGGTTCGCGCGATCCTGCCGTTTCGACGACGACCCCGGACGGCAAAATCGCTTTCACGACGGCGTCCAGGAAATTCATCTGCGGTGCGCCAATGAAACCCGCGACAAAGCGGCTGTTCGGGCGATGATAGAGTTCCAGTGGTGCTCCGACCTGGGCTACGCTGCCGAAGAGTTCGGTATTGCGTCCGGCATTCAGCAGCACGATCTTGTCGGCCAAGGTCATCGCCTCAATCTGATCGTGCGTCACATAAACGGTGCTTGCTTGCGTGAAACGCGCGTGCAGTCGGGCGATTTCAATGCGGGTTTGCCCACGCAGTGTGGCGTCGAGATTCGAAAGCGGTTCGTCGAAAAGGAATACTCCCGGCTCACGGACGATGGCGCGGCCGATGGCTACACGCTGACGCTGCCCGCCGGAGAGCGCCTTGGGTTTCCGTTCCATCAGCACCTCAAGCTGCAGGATTCGGGCCGCTTCCTGCACCCTGCGCTCGATCTCTGCAGGCGGCATCCTGGAAAGCTTGAGGCCGAAAGATATGTTCTCCGAAACCGTCATGTGAGGAAACAGCGCGTAGCTCTGAAACACCATCGCCACACCGCGCTCGGCCGGCGGTACGGTGTTTACGCGACGTTCGCCGATATTCACATCGCCGGAGCTTGGGTCTTCAAGTCCCGCAATGATGCGCAGCAGCGTCGATTTTCCGCAGCCCGACGGGCCTAGAAACACGCAGAATTCGTGTGCGCCGATGTCCAGGTCTACATCGCGCAGCACTGGAAGATTGTTTCCGAACGCTTTCGATACGCCGTGCAAGCTTATGGCCGCCATAGATCCCTCCCGAAATTTTATGGTTTAACGTTAAATCAATGCGCGTTAAAAATAGCACGCTTCTCCCGTGCTTCGATTCCAAGACGCCGCTGAAATACCGCTTTAGCATTCCCCGTTCCTCGAGGAAGATTCGTCTGCTAAAGTTATTATGATAGACTCTAGTTTAACGTTAAATCATTTGCAAGCACTATTTTTCGGCGCTTCAAAAAAATATGGCAACCATCAAAGAAGTTGCGGCAATGGCCGGCGTCACGCCGACCACGGTGACCAACGTTCTGCGCGGACGCGGTCGCGTGAGCGAAGCAACTCGCGAGCGCGTTCTTGCTGCCGTGGCCAAACAGGGCTATCGGCCAAACCTCAATGCCCGTGCGCTGGTCGAGCGCAAAGCGCCGACGCTGGCGCTCATGCTTGGGTGCATCACCAACCCGTTTTATCCTGAATTCACGCTGCAGGCGCATCTGGCCGCGCGTCGACACGGACGCTTCCTGCTCGTCTGCAATACGGACCACGAGGCCGATGGCGGGAAGCAGTTCCTTGACGATGTGGCGGGTTCTCTTTCGGATGGGATTCTGGTCGCAAATAAGGGAGACCTGGATCTTCAACAACTGCGATGGATGGAAGGCCAGGGAATCCCGGTGGTCATCAGCATTTGGGAGTTTCCCGATCGGCATCCCGGGATTCCGTGCGTTGCGTTTGATTCGCGCAGAGCCGGCGAAATGGCGACGGAACACCTGCTGTCATTAGGGCATGCGAAGATCGGCGCGATCGTTGCAAGTCCGGCGCACGGCATCCATGGCGGGCGCTATAGCGGATTTCTGGACGCCATGAAGGCGGCCAATGCTGGCGTGAATGACCGCCATGTCCGCTTTTGCGTCGACTCCTTCGAAGGCGGCTATCAGGCGGCGCGTGATCTCCTGATCGACAAGCCCGACCTGACGGCGCTATTCGTATCGAACGATCTGCCAGCGCTTGCCGTGCTGGATGCCGCCGCCGACCTCGGAATTCGCGTTCCTGAAGATATCTCGGTGGTCAGCATCACCGATATTCAGCTCGCTGGCCAATCGCGCCCGACGCTCACCACGGTTGCGATACCGACAACCGAAATGGCGGCTTGTGGAATCAAGTTGCTTCTTGAAATGATCGAGAAAAAGCCGGAGACGCCACCCATGGTTTGCATCCGCGAGTTGGCACTCATGGAGCGCCAATCGACGGCGGCAATTGTAGCCGCCAATTAGGCTGCCAATTAGGTTCTTTCGATATCCACCTTGACTCGACTGCACGATGACTGTTCGGAGCGACTGCTGCGTGCGAGTTTGATACAGGTGTTGTTCTCCATCCGTTCGGAACGGCAACTGGTGCAGCATGTTGAATACAACCTGCTGTACCTCTGGTTTGTCGGCTTGTCGATGGACGAAGGCGTCTGGGCGGCGACAAGCTTTACGGAGAACCACTCAAGCTGACGTTTGACATCGGCGTGCGCCTGCGCCAGTTTGACGATCTGCCCAGGCGTCCAGGCGGTCGCCTCGGCGGGGGCGGAATGCTCGTCAAGTGCGCTGCTCATGCCTGCAATTTGACCGCACCCCCCAGTGTTCATGCGGCTTGGCGCACTCATTCCGGCAACCTGAGGCGAGCTCTTGTGCGCCCGGGCTCGATGCCTTCGAGCAGCAGCTTCAGCTCGGTCCGGTCCATCGTCCCGGTCGTCACCGCTGAACAGTCCGAAACTGGAAATACAGCTCAAGGCCGAAGTGCAGGAACTGCTCGCCTTGGCGGAAAGCACCGATCAAGCCGACGTCCCCGATGGCATCGATCTGCCGGCGGAAATCCGGCGACGGGAAGACCGTCTCGCCGCCATGGCCGAAGCCAAAGCCAGGATCGCCGGCCTTGCCGGAGAACGCAACACCCCTCCAGGCGATGGCGCATCGTCTGAAGACGAAAGCCGGAAGAGCGCTCTATGCGCTGCGCAAGCAAACGGTCGAACCGCGCCCGGAAAACCGAAAATACGGCCAAAAAACCGGCAAAACGACCCCGCGGTTCAGTTAATCACCGTCAGGCCAACTCAAGTCCGACGGGCTGCTACCGTTTTGCCCGTTCGCCAGCCACCGACTCGAAATGCTCGATCATCAGCTGCGGCGTCTGCACGCCGTTGTAGTCATTGATCGCCAGCCGATAAGCTGCGCGGATCGTCGTTCCGGGTGATTCACTGAAGTTGAACTGAATCGCGTCGAGGTGGAGGTTGTCCTTGCCGAGGCGCAGCTTGAGGTGCTTCTCCTTGAGGATGCGCTGGCTCTCGACGATGAACA
>NZ_JAGOIT010000111.1 GCF_017995515.1 Propionivibrio sp. | reverse complement strand
GCATCCGCGCCGACGTCGCTGGCAAGACCGGCACGACGCAGGACAACGCCGACGGCTGGTTCCTCCTGATGCATCCGCAGCTCGTCGGCGGCGCCTGGGTCGGCTTCAACGACAGCCGCGTCACGCTGCGCAGCGACTACTGGGGGCAGGGCGCGCACAGCGCGCTGCCGATCGTCGGCGACTTCTTCAACAACGCCCTGCGCAACCGCCTGATCGACCGCAACGCACGCTTCGCGGCGCCGGATGCGACCGGGCTGTTGCAGCGCCTGTTCGGGCAGGTGAAGGCCGGCTTGCAGAACCTCTTCTCTTCCGAGTCCGTGCCGCCAGCGCCCGAGACCAAATCGAAGCGGAAGCCCGCCGCAGCCCCCGTGGTGAAACCGGCAGAACCGGCCTCTGAACCTGACCCGCTGCAGGAGCGGATCGATCAGATCATGGAAGAAAGCCGGCGCGAGCAGTTGCCGGCGGATGTTCCCGCCGACGGTACCGACAGCGAGAACAATCCCTGATCCTGACTGAGCAGTCAGCTGCAACGGGCACTCAGAGTTTGCGATGCGCTATGCATGCTTCGGGTACAACAGAAGCGGGTATCCCGACTCTCCACTAGACAACTGCGACGCACTGAAACCAATCCAACGCGTCGCACTTTAGCTATCAACTACTTACATTCTGGATCGTCACCGAACCCTTTGCAGAAGAACTGAGCCGCGTTTTCCTTGGTAATCATGTTCGATGCAATCTCGATTTCCATCGAACCGTCCGACTTCTTGGTCATCTTGCCGAGCTTGTTCAACTCGTCGAGGTTCTTGGTCGCCAGAGCGTGAGCTGCGATGACCCCTTCTGGTGCCACGGTCGAGTAGGTAAAAGTGGCCGTGAGATCCCCTTTCGCGACGGCGCGGATGGCACCATTCTCGCCATCGATCCCGATGATCATGATTCCTTCTTTAGCACGACCGGCCGCCTGGATTGCGCGCAACGCGCCGAAGGCCATGTTGTCGTTATGCGCGTAGATCGCCTGAATTTGCCCCGGACCGAAACGCTGAAGCGTGTCTTCCATGAACTTGAGGGCTTTTTCCTGATCCCAATCAGCATGGGTTTCAGCGATGACCTTGATACTCTTCCCGGCAATGGCTTCGGCGAAGCCATCATGACGCTCCACTGCCGGAGCGGCCGCTGGATCACCCTTGATCTCGATGACGTTGCCCTTGCCGTTGAGCTTCTTGGCGATGAACTCGCCGGCGAGTTTGCCGATCGGCTTGTTGTGCGGACCGATGTGCAAGGTGACCGGCGTATCAACACTGCGCTCCAGGGTAACGACCGGAATTCCTGCGGCCATGACCTGCTTGATGGTCGGCGCGATTGCGGTACTGTCTTGCGCCGATATCATCAACACTTTCATGCCCTGAACCAGCAGGCTTTCGATGTCCGAAATCTGCTTTGCCGACTTTCCTTCGGCATTAGTCACGATCAGCTTCGCGTCCTTGAAATTCGACTTCGCATAGCTCTGATTCAACTTGGTCATGGTATTGCGATGGGCGGAATTGGAAGCCGCCTGCGAGAAGCCGATGACCATCGGGTCGGCAGAAAAGGCCGGTGCGGTTGCAGCGCCGAGGGCAAATCCCACAGTTACAGCCAGAAAACACTTCTTATATTGCAGCATCATTAGTCCTCCTTTGGTTGTATTCACGCTATTTGCGTGGCTTTCTCCCGGCTTCCAACAGAACCGCCAGAATGATGATTGCGCCTTTCACCACCTGCTGTGAGAAGGGGGAAACGCCTGCAAGATTGAGCACATTGGCGATGATTGCCAGGACCATCGCGCCGCCAATCGTGCCGATGACCGTGCCAACTCCGCCGAATAGTGATGCGCCGCCGATGACGGCGATGGTGATTGCTTCCAGTTCCAACCCCAAACCCGAGTTGGGATCGCCGACGGAAAGGCGTGAGAGAAAGATCAAGCCCGACAACGCGGCCAAAACTCCGCCGATGATGTACACGCCGAACGTGATCAAGGAAACGTTGATGCCTGACAGATGTGCCGCCTCTTCATTGCTGCCGACCGCATAGATCGCTCGCCCGAACGGGGTGAGTTTCAGCGTAATGGCGGCGACAATGCACACGGCGGCAAAGACGTAGATTGGCGTGGGGATGCCAAAGATGTATCCACCACCGAGAAAGAAGAAGTCTTCGGCGGCCTTGCCAGGTTTGACTGTGCCGCCGTCGGCGAGCATTAGCGCAAATCCACGCACCATCACCATCGTACCCAGCGTCGTAATGAAAGCCGGAATACGCCAGTAGGACACGCCAAAGCCGTTCGCTGCGCCAACCACGGCGCCGAGAACCAGGCATATCGGCACCACGAGTGGAATCGCAACGCCGTGTTCCATCAGCAGAGCACCGACCACGCCGACCAGCGCAACTGTGGAACCGAACGACAGGTCGATCCCCTTGGTCAAAATCACAAACGTCATGCCAACCCCGAGAATTCCGTAGAGCGCGACCTGGCGCAACACATTTAGAATGTTTATGGGGTTTAGGAAGTTCGACGAAATGAACGATGCCGAAACGATGAGTGCCAGTAGGGCAATCGCCAGCCCTGCTTTCCGGGGGAAGAATTTCATTTCCAGTTTTTCCGTAATTGGTGGTCAGTGCAACGCAGCAAAATGCATAACCTGCTCTTCCGTCGTCTCACGGGCATTGAATTCGGCAGTGATTTCGCCCTCGCGCATGACATATACGCGGTCACAGAGGCCAAGGATTTCAGGCAGTTCCGACGACGCCATCACGATGGCAAGTCCACGTGTCTCGGCTAACTCGACAAGCAGGTCGTAAATCTCGCGTTTGGCAGCCACATCAACGCCGCGGGTCGGTTCGTCGGCCAATATGATTTCGCATCCGGCGCTCACCAAACGGGCGAGTACGCACTTTTGCTGATTACCGCCAGAGAGGCTTTGCGCAGGTGTCGCCGCGCCCGGAGTCTTGATAGAGAGCCGGTTGATCAGCCCGGTGACAATGTCGTTTTCCAGCCGCAGAGCGAGGAGTCCCCGCCGCAAAATTCTGGCAAGACTCGCGGACATGATGTTGAAGCTAACGCTCTGGATGAGAAATAGCCCTTCGGTCTTGCGATCCTCCGGAACGAGGCCGATACCCAGCGCGATACTGCGGCGTGGCGCCCCCGTCACCACGGCGGCGCCCTTGACCCGTATTCCGCCAGACAGGATCGGATCGGCCCCGTAGATCGCGCGCAGCAGCTCAGTACGGCCGGCGCCGGCCAATCCAAAGAGACCAACGATCTCACCTTGCTTGACCTGAATGCTGACACTTTTCAAAAGCGATTCGGTGGTGATGTCGGCGGCAGCCAGCGCCTCGTTACCGATCTTCGCGTTCCGGGGAGGAAAGATATCGGTGACCTCTCGGCCAACCATGTTTTTGATCAGACTATCTGTCGTCATTCCGCTTGATGGGCCGTCGTGGACCACCTGACCATCGCGCAGGATTGTGACCGTGTCGCTGATCTCAAATACTTCGCGCAGGCGGTGCGAAATATAGACAAAAGCGACACCATCATCACGAGCCAACTGCCGGATGATGACGAATAGCTGATCGATCTCGGCCTGCGCCAAGACAGCTGACGGCTCGTCCAGGACGATGATTTTCGCTTTACGGGCGATAGCCTTCGCGATCTCGACCATCTGTCGTTTTGCCACCGAAAGGTCGCCGATGCGAGCTTTCGGATCAAGGTCGAAACCCAGTCGAGCGACAACGTCGGATGCGTGCCGATTTGCCTCGCGCCAATCGATCAGGCCGCTCTTCCGAGGCAAACGTCCCATCAGAATGTTCTCGGCCACCGTCAGATGCGGCGCCTGAGCGAGTTCCTGATAAATGACGGCCACGCCGCGTTCGATCATTGAGGCCGTCGTCGGTTGCCCGACGTGCTCGCCAAACAATTCGATCTTGCCTTCGTCCGCGGTATAGGCGCCGGAGAGAATCTTCATCAGCGTCGATTTCCCCGCGCCGTTTTCACCCACCAGCGCACGGATTTCGCCGGTCTGCAGAGAGAACGACACATCGGTTAACGCGCGTACACCGGGGAAAGCCTTCGATATGTTCTCAAGTTTTAGCGCGACCCCCATCGTCAAACTCCTTAACAGCCACTAAATTGCCAAGTGTTCTCGCCAGAGTGATTTCTCATCGCCCATCGGTACGAGAACGAATACGTTTCAACGTCTTCGTTAGCCAGGCGCGGGGAGAAATCAGGCTTTTATTTCCGATGACGGATGTGCCGTTGTCATTGCTTTTGATGCACGACAAAAGCCCTCGCCACGGTTCATCCGATTGTTTGTTCTTCTCGTTGAGGTAGATATTAGGCACACCTGAATGTAAATGCAAGCGCTTGCGCAAGCGCTTGCATTTATTTTTTGATTTCGAGATGCACGGGCTGTCTGCGTGCGGAACTGTCGTCTTTTTGATTCACCATCCCGCCGGGCTTGCGATGTGTATTCCGAACTGATTCTGTGAAGGCGATGACTCGAGTGGTAAGGGCATCCAGACAGTCGCGCGCGGAGAAAAGGAAAACCATGCGGCAGCGCGACAGGGAAAAGTCGTCAATCCAGCTTCTGCGAGAAACGTGAAGGGGCGAGGGTGAAATGAGAAATTGAACGCGCCGGCGCCGGCGCCGGCGCCGGCGTCAGCGTTTGCTGGCGACCGGGATGACGCCCTTCTTGAGAATCACATTGCCGTACTTTCTCGTTTCACCGGATTGCACAATAGCGAACGCTTTGGTCGAGCGGGTCAGGAAACTTTGCCTGTCCATTCGCTGAATTGGTGGGGTGTCGGGCCAGTAACGGTCGATTGCGCCGCGAAAGTCTGTTTCAACCTGAGGATCGAGTGGATCACCGTTCGCGGGTTCCATCATGACGATGGGTGCTTCGACATAGCTATCCGGATTCATCAGTGACATGATGCCGTCGAGCAGATCGGCCGCATCGGTGCCGTCGCAACGAATGACGTTAGCGTTCCTGCTGTGGCTGGGATAAAAGGCGTCAACGATGACGATCTCGTCACCGTGGCCCATTCGGGCCAGGGTGTAGAGCAATTTCGGGCTGATACAGGGCTTGATTCCGAGCAACACGGTGCTCTCCTTTTGTTCAGGTTGGCTTTTTGTTCGTGCTTGGCTTGCTGCGATCCTGATGGGTTCGCAGCAAGGAGTGAGGGGAATAACAGGTATCGTCAGGCGCGGCGGGCGTACTTCTTCATGTCGAAGTAGACGGCAACGATGATGATGAAGCCCTTGATCAGCAACTGGAAGTAGGAATCCACGCCAAGGTAGGTCATCCCGTAATTGATGATACCCAACGTAAGCACGCCGAGAATCATCCCGCTCATGGTGCCGATGCCGCCGCTTTGCGAGACGCCACCAATGGTGACCGCCGCAATCGCATCGAGCTCCATTCCCCGTCCGGTCAGGGCATTGGAGAGGCCGAGACGGCTGGAGAGCAGGACGCCCGCGATGCCGTACAGGATGCCGCCGTAGAGATAGACAAGGATCAGCTCTTTGGTGACATTGATACCCGATACACGCGCAGCAACCGGGTTGCCGCCAATGGCATACATGTTAGTGCCCTGTCGGGTATGGCGCAGGATGAACCACACGACCAGGGCGGCGATCACGACAAAGATGGCAAGGTTCGGGATCGACGCCGTTGTTCCTTGGCCGATGGCCTTGAATGGTTCCTTCAGACTTCCGACCACATTTGCCTTGGTGTAGATCAGTTGGCAGCCAAAGGCGACGGACATGGAGCCGAGGGTAGCGATGAACGGTGGCAGCTTGGCATAGGCAACCAGGATTCCATTAAACAGGCCGAACGCGGCACCGGTCGCGATGCCGGCGACGATCGGTAGCCACAGCGGGAATTCGACGCCGGGGTAAATCGCCGAGGCATAGTCAGCGTTCTGTGCGAACGAAGCGGATACGCTCGCGACCAGGCATACGACGGCGCCGATCGACAGATCGATGCCGCGCGTGATGATGATCATGCCGACGCCGAGTGCCGCAAAAGCGCGTATCGACTCAGCTACCGCCAGGTTCTTGATCGAGTCGATCGACAGCGATGCACCATCGGTCAGGCCGGCCAGCGCCAGTGCCAGAACGATAAAAGTTACCAGATTGGTATGCTTGCTCAGGTAAGCCCTGACGTTGCCAAAGCGGGCGACGGGTTGTGAAACGGCTTGTTCAGTCATTTTTATGTTTCCTCACATGTATTTCGTGGCGAGACGCATGATCTCGTCCTGTGTCGCGGCTTCGCGCTCAAGCGTTCCGGTGTAGCGCCCTTCGCAGAGCACCATGATGCGATGTGACATTCCTATGAGCTCCGGCATTTCGGAAGACACCATGATGATCGACTTGCCGTTCTTGACGAGGTCAACCATGATCGAATAGATCTCGTACTTGGCGCCGACGTCGATGCCGCGTGTCGGCTCATCCATGATCAGGATGTCCGGCGCGATCATCAGCCAGCGGGCGATCAGGACCTTCTGCTGGTTACCGCCGGAGAGATTCTGAATTGGCGTTTCCATCGACGGCGTCTTGGTACGCAAGAGGCGATTCAGGCGTTCAGTTTCCTGCGCGATCTTCTGGTGTTTGAGGTTGCGAAACGCGGTGCGGTAATTGGAAAGCGAGGGAATCACCGTGTTGGTGGTGATCGATAGCTGGGGAAAGATGCCGGATGCACGCCGGTCTTCGGTGATCAGCCCGACACCATGATGAATCGCGTCTCCGCTGGATTCGATCAAAACCGGCTTTCCGTCGATTTCGATGCTTCCGCTGGCAATGTCTCGTAGACCGAACAACGCCTCGACGAATTCCGTCCGTTGCGCACCCACCAGCCCGCCGATACCCAGAATCTCGCCGCGCCGCAAGCTGAGGCTGATGTCCTGGAATGAACGCGGATTGGCCGACTTCAGGTTGCGAACCTGAAGTCGAGTCTCGCCGGGGATGCTGTCGAGCGGCGGGAAGCGCTGACTGGTGTCGCGTCCGACCATCAGCCGGATCAATTGATCTTCGTCAATCGACGAGACCGGATGCGTACCGATCAGGCGGCCGTCGCGCATCACCGAAATTTCGTCGGCGATCTGGAAGATCTCGTGCATCTTGTGCGAGATATAGATGATCGCCACACCGCGGCTTTTAAGGTCACGAATGATGCGGAAGAGATGGTCGGCTTCTTTCTCGGTAATCGACGATGTAGGCTCGTCCATGACGACGACCGAAGCGTCGCAGGAAACCGCCTTGGCGATTTCGCAGGCTTGCTGGTGTGAAATGGAAAGCTGTCCCATCCTGACATCGGGACGAATATCCATTTCGAGCTCTTTCATCAGCGCGAGCGTATCGTCGTGCATCTTGCGATGCCGAAGCGCGCGGAATGGACCGAAGCGCAAGACTGGCTCGCGACCGAGCCAGATGTTCTCCTGAACTGATCGGTCGGGTACGTTGGCAAGTTCCTGATGGATCATCGAGACACCCGCATCGAGCGCATCTTTCGTGCTTGGGAAGCGGGTTTGCTTTCCCTTGAATACGATTTCGCCCTCTTCAGCGTGATACATGCCAAACAGGCATTTCATCAGCGTCGATTTTCCGGCACCGTTTTCCCCCATCAAGGCATGAACGGTTCCGGGGCGCACCCGCAAGCTGACGCGATCCAGGGCGACGACACCGGGAAAACGCTTGCTGATGTTCTTCATTTCCAGGACGTATTGCGAATCCATGTTCATTCCAGATCGATTGATGCGTTGCGGCCATTGATTGGGGCGGGTGGACGCCCGCCGCCATTCGACCGCTTCTTGTTACGGGCGTGGTCGTCGAGTAAATCGGCGATAGCTCTATTGTCTGGCAAACTGAACCAGGCTGGCGATGTTCAGCAGCCTGGCATCAGCGGTTACTTCTTCAGGAATGTCGAGAGGTTTTCCTTGGTCACGCCCTTGAATGGAACGAGGTAGATCTGCTTAACCAGCGCTGGATCGTTGGCAGGAGCTTCTTCAATCGCCTTGTCGAGCGGCTTGATACCATTGATCGTCGCCCCATTCACCGCACCCTTGGTGGCCATCGTATAGGCCAGATCAAATGCGGTGGTCGCCTGTCCGCCGGCATCTTGCAGTACGGTGGCGTAGAGCTTGTTTTCCGACATTGAACGTAATGCAACCTGCGTGGCGTCGACGCCGATCACTGGGACCTTAAGGAAGGTTCCGTCGCCATCCACGTCCTTGGTCGGGTTGGCAGGGTCATCCACGTACTTTGCGGTAATCAAGGACTCGACCGCACCGAGCGCCATTGCGTCGTTGTTGGCCAGAATCAGGTTGAACTTGCCCTTGTAGGCATTGAGCCACGCGTCCATCTTCTGCTGGGCTTCGTCAGGCTGCCAGTTGGCGGTGTCCTTGGCAATGACGTTGACCTTGTAACCCTTCTTCTCCAGATCCTTCAACACCGCCTGCGTTCGGTAGATTTGAGCAGGGTGGCCTAGTTGACCAAGGAACAGGATCAGGTTGATCGATTTGTCCGGGCCTAGTTTGCTCGGGAACTTCTTGAAGTAAGCATCGACGATATCGGCCTGGATCGATCCGGCGATCGACTCGGGCGACGAAGCCAGGAAAAAGTTCGCACTGCTCTTGAGTGCAGCGACCGTCGGTGCGGTGTTGGAGAATGCCGCGCCACCATTCTTGGATGCGATCACGCTGGCCAACTGCTCGCTGCCCTCGGTGACGGCCGGCACCACGACAAAATACTTCACGCCCTGGCTCACCAGGGTATTCAGCTGATCAAGCTGGGTTGCCATGTCGCTACGGGCGTCCATGATCTTCAGCTCGGCGCCCTTGGCGGCGGCAACCTTCTTCAGGTTCGCGGTGTAGTCGTTAAGAAACTGATCGTCCAGATTCCGAATCAATGCGCCAATCACCGGCTTCGATTCGGCCATGGCACTGCCCGCGGCCAACGTAATACCCATCATTGCTGCGGCGAGTATCCCCATTTTCATTTTCTTCTCCTTGCACGACTAGTAAAAGATTTAACATTACGGATTTTGGGGCTCGGCATTCTGACGCCCCCGGACAATGCGTTGTTCTTGCTAGCGAGAGTTTTCTAGAAAGCCACCGCCAAGAGAATTCTATGGCAACGCAAGCGCTTGCGCAAGCGCTTGCGTGATAAATTTCGTATTGCGACTATGGGCCTGAATCCTGGAACGCTACCCGGTGTGCAAGGCTTGAAGTGAAGCGCGGCACGTGGCGATCCGTGTGCAGCGCCTGGCAAACTGACAATAACTAATAAGGTGCTCGAGCATGGCTACGATGGATGACGTCGCGAAGGCGGCGAATGTTTCTGTAACAACCGTTTCGCACGTGCTGAACGGAACGCGAAAGGTCCATCCAGATACGGAGAAGCTGGTGCGCGCTGCGGTTCAGGAGGTGGGCTATATCCAGAACTCGCTGGCGAGATCTCTCGCGATGTCTGCGACAAATACCATCGGCGTGGCAATTCCTACGTTCGCCAACCATTACTTCAGCGAAGTCGTGAGGTCGATTGAAAACGAGTGCATGAAGAACGGCCTGATGATGCTCTTTTCCGACACGCACGACGATCCAGATCAGGAGTTGAAGATCGTGCAGGCCTTTCACCAGCGCCGAGTCGATGGCGTCGTGCTGGCTCCCGCCGATGACGGCCGCCTGGAATCGCTGGCCTACCTTCGAAATAACAAGATTCCGGGGGTTCTGGTAGACCATCTGTTGACGCAGGGATTCGATCAGGTCGGCGTCAAGAACAAGGTGGCCGTACAGGAATTGATTGCTCATCTGATTGGCCATGGCCATACCAGGATTGGCTTCATTTCCGGGGCAGCGTGGAACTCGACGTC
>NZ_JAGOIT010000110.1 GCF_017995515.1 Propionivibrio sp. | reverse complement strand
GGGGGCGCTCGCTGGCGGACAAGCTACTCCTTCAGCGCCTCGACAAGGGTCCGGGCGTTATGTCGCATCATCTCAAGGTAGGTCGCGGCCGGGCCGTCGGTCTTCGACAAGGCATCCGAGTACAGGGTGCCGCCGATCCGGGCGCCCGACTCCTGCCGGATGCGTTCGAGCAGGCGCGAGTCGGAGATGCTCTCCATGAACACGGCGGGAATCTTCTCACGGCGAATCTGTTTGATGATACGGCCGATGTCCGCGGCCGATGGCTCGGCATCCGTGTTCACGCCGACCGGTGCGATGAAGGAGATTCCGTAGGCTTGTCCGAAATAAGCGAAGGCATCGTGGGTCGTAACGACCTTGAGGCGGTCCTTCGGTATCTTCTTGAAGTTCTGGCGGACTTCGGCATCGAGCGCAGCGATTTCCTGTCTGAACTGATCGGCGTTCGCCTGATAGGTCGATCGTCCTTCTGGATCGATGTCGATCAGCGCGTTCCGGATGTTGTCGACGTAGCGGGCCGCATTAGCCAAATCCTGCCAAGCGTGCGGGTCGGACGGGCCGGCGTGGTCGTGATGATCGTGCTCATCACCGGACTCGCCGCGTGCGAGCGTACGGATGCCGCTACTTGCGGTGGTGACGCTGTCGCGGTAGCCGGAGGATTTGATCAGGCGATCGATCCAGCCTTCAAATCCGAGACCATTGACGACGACCAGTCTGGCTTTGGCGAGGGTCTTGGCGTCGGTCGGTGTCGGTTGATAGACGTGTGCATCCGCATTCCGGCCAACGAGGGTATGCACCTTGATCCGCTCGCCACCGACGCGCTGGGTGATGTCACCAAGAATACTGAAGCTGGCGACGACATCGACGGCGGCAAAGGCTTGGCCGGGGAGCGCGAACGCCGCGACCATCAGACAACGGGAGACGAAAAACTTGAGTCTTGAGGTCATGACCTCTCCTGTGAAGCGTCCGTCAATTGCTCAGCGCTCGAAATGCCAGCGCGGGCGCAACCGGGTCAGAACCGGACCTAGTGGGCCGATGATCATGGACAGGACATAAAGCCCGCCGAGCGTCAGCACAATGGCCGGCCCGGCCGGCAGGTTGACGTAGTACGAGAGCAGCAGTCCGACGATCGATCCGGAAAAAGCGATGACGATGGCCGTCAGCAGCAGGGCCACGATCTTGCCGACCCAGAAGCGCGCCGCGGCAGACGGCAGGATCATGATGCCGACCGCCATCAGGGTGCCGAGCGCATGGAAGCCGCCGATCAGGTTGAGGACCAAGAGAACCATGAAACCGTAGTGGGCGATCGGACTCAGCCGGCTGACGCGGGCGAGGTAGGTCGGATCGCAGCATTCAAGCACGATCAGGCGCAAGCCGACGGCGATGGCGACGATCGACAGCGAAGCGAAGGTCGCGAGCAGGAGCAGGGCGGCATCGTCAAGGGCCAGGACGCTGCCGAACAGCACGTGCAGGAGATCGACGCTGCTGCCGCGCATGGAAATGATCAGCACTCCGGCCGAGAGCGACATCAGGTAGAAGGTCGCCAGACTGGTGTCTTCCTTGATTACCGAATTGCGCGCGACGCCGCCGGCGAGCAGGGCGACAGCGATGCCGGCAACGAGTCCGCCCAGCGTCATCGCCGAGAGTGAAAGGCCAGCGATCAGGTAACCGATCGCCGCGCCCGGAAGTATCGCGTGCGAAATGGCATCGCCCGCCAGACTCATGCGGCGCAACATCAGAAAGACGCCAATTGGCGTCGCACCGAGCGAAAGCGCGAGGCAACCGGCCAGCGCGCGACGCATGAAACCGAACTCGATGAACGGCGAAATCAGCGGGAGATTGGCGAGCGTGTCGATCATCGTCGTCAATCGACGTGGCAGACCGGCGCGTGCGAGAAGTCGCCCTGCGCCTCGGCAAGACGTCGAGATCGCAGCAGGTTCTCTTCGCTGAGCACTTCAGCAGTTTTGCCATGGGCGATGGCTTCGCGCGCCAGCAGCAGTGTCTCCGGATACTCCTGGCGGACGTGTTCGAAGTCGTGCAGCACGCTGATCACCGTGCGCCCTTCGCCATGCCACTGGCGTACCAGTGCGGCGAGGTCGCGCACTGTATTGGCATCGATGGCACCGTAGGGTTCATCGAGCAGCACGAGCGGAGAATCCTGAAGGGTCACGCGCGCAAAACGGGCGCGTTGCAACTGGCCGCCGGAAAGTTGGCCGATCGGCCTGCCCTCGAGTCCGCTCAATCCGACTGCCGCGATTGCCTCATCGACCCGGTGTCGGGCGCGATGGCTGAATCCGCGGAACGCTCCAAATTCGGCCCACAGCCCCATGGCAACGAAGTCGTGCACAACGATGGGAAAGCTGCCGTCAACGGTCGATTGCTGCGTGAGATAGGCGATGTTCTCGCGCCTGACACCATCGAGGTGGATCTTGCCTTGCATCGGCCGCAGTTCACCGACGATAGCCTTCAACAACGTCGACTTGCCGGCGCCGTTTGGTCCGACGACCGCCAGCAGGCTACCCCTGGCAATTTCTCCCTTCAGGTGGTGAACCGCCGGGTGGCGGTTGTAGCCGAGCGTGAGGTTGTCGAACTCGATGATGGCGGACGTCGCAGACTTCATGAAAGCGCCCACCAGGTGGCACACCAGAGAATCGCCAGTGCGCCAACGGCCCAGAGCACGCGCGACTGCGCACTGGCGCAGAGGGGCGCGTTCGGACGGTGGTGATGCGGAACTGCTGCGTCTTGGGTCGGCGAGGGCATGAGCAATCAATAGCTCGCAATGGAAAGCGGCAATGCTGCCCGATCTGTTTGTCAAATGCAACCCGGTTGCACTAAGGACGTCGCATGGAAAGGCCAGTGCGCCAAGCGGCTCGGCATTCGCGTGGCTGGAATGGACGCTGGGTTAAAATCGCCGCATGGATGACGAATACTTCATGCGCGAGGCGCTATCGATGGCGCGTTCCGCCGAATGTCTTGGCGAGGTGCCGGTTGGCGCGGTTGTCGTGCGCGACGGGCTTATTGTCGGGCGCGGATTCAACTCGCCGATCGGCGAGAGCGATCCGACGGCGCACGCGGAGATCGCCGCCTTGCGCGACGCCGCGCGCAACTTAGAGAATTATCGCTTGCCCGGCTGTGAGTTGTTCGTGACTCTGGAGCCCTGTGCCATGTGCGCAGGCGCGATCCTGCATTCGCGGATCGCCCGCGTCGTCTACGGCGCGCGCGATCCAAAGACGGGCGTGCATGGCAGCGTCGTCGACTTGTTCGCCGTCGAGCGCCTGAATCATCACACACAGGTCGAGGGCGGCGTGCTGGCCGACGAGTGCAGCCGACTGCTCTCTGGCTTCTTTGCCAATCGGCGCGTCAGGAAAGCTCAATAGTCGTGCGCATCAGCATTTCACTGGCCGAACAGCGCTTGCGCTTACTTGACGACTGCGGGCGGGTCGTTAGCGCATACCCCGTGTCTACTGCCAGCAAGGGCGCCGGCGAAGAGCGCGGGAGTTATTGCACTCCGCGCGGCGCACATCTTGTCCGGGCCAAGATCGGCAAGGGGCTTGCGGCCAACACGGTCTTCGTTGCCCGACGCCCGACGGGCGAGTCATACACGCCGCAACTCGGCGAACAGTTTCCCGGACGCGACTGGATTCTCACCCGCATCCTCTGGCTTTCGGGCCGCGAACCCGGACGAAACCGTCTGGGTTCGGTCGATACCATGCGCCGTTACGTCTACATTCACGGCAGCCCGGACAGCGCGGAGATCGGAACGCCCGGGTCGCATGGCTGTATCCGCATGCGCAACGCGGATATCGTCGACTTGTTCGATCGGGTACCCGTCTATACGCCGGTCGAAATCACCGAGGATTAGGGGCTGGCGGCTTACTCAGCGGCCGGGTTGGCTCGAGCAATGATCGAGAAGCCCGTTCCGCCGGCTTCACCAAGCGTCAGGCCTGGTTGCTCGACGAAATTCTCCTGGATGACGGCAAGCGCATCGTAGCCGCCATCGGGTGACGGCGCCGCATTCGCGACCATGCCGCACGGGTGCTCCGGACTGTCCTGCGCGTAGATTGATGCACCCGCGGTCATCGCGGCACCCGCGTGAATGCGGTACAGGTGGCGCTTGACCTTGCCGAGGTACTGGGTACGGGCAACGATTTCCTGCCCCGGATAGCAGCCTTTATGGAAGCTGACGCCGCCGATCTTGTCGAAGTCGGCCATCTGCGGCACGAACGCCTCTTTCGTCGCCTCACAGATCAAAGGAATCCCGGCCTTGACGTCGAGCCATTGCCAGACGGGCGTCCCGACCGGCTTGGCGAGTGTCGACAAGATGGGCCAGAGCATCGATGCGGCAGTCGCAGCGACGACCAGAACGAAGCGGCTGCGGTCGAGCCGGATCACGGTCCCGGCATCGAAATGTGCACTGGCAAGCGGCGCACTTGGCACCGGCAGCCCGGCGGCGTTCAGCGCGGCTTCAGATGCCGGCCCGGACAGGCCGATGACTTCGTGTGCGCGGGTCAAATCCGTGATCTTGACCTTGGAACGCAGGACAAACATCTGTAACCGCTTTTGCGTCGCCGCGAGCAGATCGGCGGAAAGCAGCAGGCGATAGGCTTCGCTTGTCCGATAGTGCAGAAAACTCGCCTGCATCCGTCCCTTGGCCGTACACCACGCCGCATGCTGAGCCGCGTCCGGTGCGAGGTGATTAACGTCGCTCGTGAGTTGATTGTGCAGGAAGGATTTGGCGTCCTCGCCCGAACATTCGAGCAGGGACAAATTAACGAGCGGCGCCATGATCGTCGCTTCGCGGGCGCCGGCCAGTTCGACGGTTGGATCACCGAAATCCGTTACCCGTCCGTTATCGATTCTTGCGCCGCTTGCAACGAGATACTCCTGCCAGTTCGCGTTCATCATTTTCGTGTCCGTTTTGGAAGTACGTTCTGCCCGAGGCGATCGATTGATTCGCAGAAAGCGGCCTGCGTGTGACCTGACCGGGCTACGTCAGTTCATCCGCAGCCGTTCGCTAGCGGGGCTTTCGGCTATTATATCGCCACCGCGAAGAGGCCTTTCTTTCAACGCCTCCGTCATCACTTCCTGATTATGCCTCTCAATGCTCAGATTCCTTTCGACGCTCATCGTGTTGCTCGTGCTGGCGCTTGCAGCGGCGGGAGGCGCTTTGTTCTGGCATGTGAATTCGCCGCTCGTACTCAAGAGTGATCCGGTCGAGTTCCATATTGCACCGGGCTCGGGTTTGCGCGCAGCGGCGCGCGAGATTGCGACGGCTGGTGTCGGGATCGAACCGTGGGTATTGGTGATTCTCGGCCGTGGTCTCGGTGTCGACACTGCGATCAAGGCCGGGAGCTACGAGGTCACGTCGGGGATCACCCCCCTTGATCTGCTTCGAAAGCTGACACAGGGCGACGTAACCCAGACCGATATCACATTCGTCGAGGGGATGACCTTCCGGCAGATGCGTGATCGCCTCGATGCACATGCGGATATCCGGCACGACAGCAAGGGGCTGCCGGATCAGGAGATCCTCCGACTCCTCGGTGCTGGGGAGGGGGCTGCCGAAGGATTGTTCTTCCCCGATACTTACCTCTTTGCCAAGCAGAGCCGCGACCTTGACGTTCTCGCCCGGGCCTGTCGTGCGATGCAGAAGCATCTCGCGCGCGAGTGGGAGGGCAGGGCGTCCGGGCTGCCTTACGCAAATGCGTATCAGGCGCTGATCATGGCTTCCATCGTCGAAAAGGAAACCGGCCGCGATCAGGATCGTGCGATGATCGCTGCCGTATTCGTCAATCGCCTGCGCCAGGGCATGTTGCTGCAGACGGACCCGAGCGTCATCTACGGCCTTGGAGCCCGGTTCGACGGTAACTTGCGCAAGCGCGACCTGCTTGCCGATGGTCCCTACAATACCTACACGCGAACCGGATTGCCGCCGACTCCGATCGCCATGCCGGGGCTCGCCTCACTTCAGGCCGCCTTGCATCCGGCCCAAAGTGAGGCGCTGTACTTCGTCGCACGCGGTGACGGCAGCAGCCAGTTCTCGCGGACGCTCGATGAGCACAATCAAGCGGTCAATCGCTATCAGAAAGGTGGAAAACGTTGAGCGAGTCGAGCCGGAGGCAGGGAAAGTTCATAACCTTTGAAGGAATCGACGGCGCGGGCAAGAGCACGCACATTGAAGGGGTCGCCAATTTGATTCGCGCGCACGGCCTGAATGTGGTTTCAACGCGCGAGCCGGGTGGGACGCCGCTCGGCGAGAAACTCCGCGAACTGCTCCTGCATGAGCCGATGCACCTCGAAACCGAGGCCATGCTGATGTTCGCCGCACGTCGCGAGCATCTCGCGGTGGTCATCGAACCAGCCCTTAAGCGCGGCGACTGGGTCATCTGCGACCGCTTCAGCGACGCGACCTATGCCTATCAAGGCGGCGGCCGGGGCCTGGACAAGCGGAAGTTTGAAGCGTTGGAAGAGTGGGTTCACGGACACCTGCAACCGGACCTGACCTTCCTGTTTGATATCGCACCCGAAGTCGCCGGTCAGCGCATTGCAGCGCAAGGGCGCGAACTCGATCGATTCGAGCAGGAGAGAGCCGACTTTCATGATCGCGTTCGTGCGGCCTACCTGGAACGTGCCGCGGCTGCACCTCAGCGGATTTGCGTCATCAACGCCGACCAGCCCTTGGAAAAAATCAGGAATATAGTTGAAGAAAAAGTAATAACCATTTGTTTATGAATATTATTGACCTGCATGCAGAGGTTTGGGCTCGGCTGGATTCGCGTCGGGCCAAGCTGCCGCACGCGCTGCTCCTGTCAGGGCAGCGCGGGATTGGCAAGTTCGACCTGGCGCGGTGCTTCGCCGAGTCACTGCTGTGTGAAGAACCGACAGCAAAGAACGAGGCCTGCGGAAGCTGTCCGGCATGCGGTTGGCTGGCACAGGGGAACCACCCGGACTTTCGCCTGGTTCAACCGGACGCACTCGCCGCTGATGACGACGAAGCAAGCGAGACGGGCGGAAAGAAGAAGCCCAGCCAGCAGATCACCATCGACCAGGTTCGTGCCTTGGACGATTTCCTGCACGTCGGGACGCACCGGCACGGCGCGCGCGTGGTGCTCGTCAATCCGGCCGAAGCGATGAACCGTTCGACGGCAAACTCTCTTCTCAAATCACTTGAAGAACCGACCGCAAGCACCCTGTTTATATTAGTTTCCAGTGAGCCGGAGCGACTCCTGCCGACGATCAGGAGTCGCTGTCAGGCGATCGTTGTTCCGCAACCGGATCGTGCGCGCGGCGCCGAGTGGCTGCGCCAAGCCGGCGTCGGTGACGTTGAGCATTGGCTGGCGCTCGCCGGGGGATCACCGCTCTTGGCGGTCGAACTGGGTTCCAGCGAGGAACGTGTGCTGCTCGACGCGTTGATCGCCGAACTGGCACGCGGTGGACGACTTGATCCGCTGTCGGCGGCTGCGTCGCTCGACCGTGTCGTCAAAGCCGAAAAGCGGCCGGCGCCGCTCAAGCGATTGGTCGAGTGGTCACAGAAATGGCTGTATGACCTCGCTTTGGCGTGTGAGGGGCAACCGTTGCGCTACTTCGGGTCACAGGCCACGACGATTCAGCGTCTGACGGCCAGCACCGGCACTGCCAGCGTATTGGCCTTCAACAGGAAAACGCTACAATACCGGATGCATTGCGAACAACCTTTGAATAGCCGTCTGTTTCTCGAAGAATTCTTCATGAGTTACGCGGCGATGTTCCGGACTACCTGAGGCGGATATGGCTGAAGCCACTGATGCAAAACCTGCCGTTGCGCCCCGTCCGAGCGTTCTGTCGCTGAACATCAACTCAAAATCAGCGCTCTACGCCGCTTACATGCCGGTTCTCAAGAACGGCGGAATCTTTATTCCAACGACGCGCAGCTACAACATCGGCGATGAGGTCTTCATGCTGCTCTCGCTGATGGATGACCCGGCCAAGCTACCGATCGCCGGTACCGTCGTCTGGATCACGCCGGCCGGTGCGCAAAACAGCAAGGCGCAAGGCATCGGCGTGCATTTCAAGAACGACGAAAGCGGCGTCGATGCGCGGCGCAAGATCGAAGGCCTGCTCGGCGGCGTCATGCAGTCGGCACGTCCGACGCACACGATGTAATCCTCCCGAAGTACGTTTTGTGAATTGCCGCCGATGCTCGTTGACTCACACTGCCATATAGATCTCCCCGAACTCGCCGCCAATCTACCGCAAGTGCTCGGACTGATGCACGACAACGACGTGGGATGCGTCATGTGCATCGGGGTCACGCTCGAAGATTTTCCGCGTGTGCGCTCGCTTGCCGAGTCGAATCGGACAATATTCGCCTCGGTCGGCGTACACCCGGAAACGACCGATGTTCGCGAGCCGTCGATCGCCGATCTGGTCGTGCTGGCGCAACATCCGAAGGTCATCGCCATCGGCGAAACCGGCCTTGACTACTACTGGCACAAGGATGCGCCGGAATGGCAGCGTGAGCGCTTTCGCGTTCATATCCGCGCCGCGATCGAAGCCGGCAAGCCGCTCGTGGTGCATAACCGCGACGCAACTGCCGACACCTTGCGCGTGATGGCAGAGGAACGGGCCGGGCAGGTCGGCGGCATTCTCCATTGCTTCACGGAAAGCTGGGAGGTCGCGGAAGCCGCGCTCGACCTCGGTTTCCACATTTCCCTGTCCGGTATCGTCACCTTCAAGAACGCACTGGTCGTAAAGGAGGTCGCACGGCGCGTTCCGCTCGACCGCCTGCTCATCGAGACTGACGCGCCGTATCTTGCGCCGGTCCCGTATCGCGGCAAGCTCAACCAGCCCGGCTATGTCAGGTACGTTGCTGAAGAAATCGCCAAGCTTCGCGGTATTTCCTGTGAAGAGGTCGCCTCGGCGACGACCGAGAACTTCTTTCGTCTTTTCCCCCAAGTTCGGGAGGCTATCCAGCCATGAAACCCATCGTTTTCATTTTCGCCCTGTTGTTGCCACTCTTTGCCAATGCCGGTGCCTACGAGGACATGGAGGAAGCCATGATCCGGCAGGACCCGTCGGCCATCATCGATCTGCTCAAGCGCGGGGTCGATGTGAATACCGTCGATCGCGAAGGAAACACGCTTCTGGCTCAGGCGATCAAGCGCGATCTCCCGGACGCGGTGGATTACCTCATGGCGCATCGTGCGCGCCTGAATCCCCGGAACAAGCACGGCGAGACGGCGATCAGCATTGCCGCTTACAACGGCAGAACGGCGTACGTGAAGAAACTGGTGGAGGCGGGCGCCGAGGTCAATTACTACGGTTGGCCACCGCTCTCCTACGCTGCGTATAACGGACACCTGGAAATCGTCGATTACCTGTTGAGGCGCGGCGCCGAAGTGAATGGCAAGACGGGTAATGGATCGACCGCCCTTTTTTTCGCCGCGCGCTTCGGCCACATGGAAGTGGTTCAATTGCTCCTGAAGAATCAGGCCGACCCGACGGTCGAAAACGAGAACGGCGAAACAGCCGTTGACTGGGCGCTGAAAAGTGCCAATACGGACATCGAGGCGATCCTGCGCGAAGCGGGCGGGCGTTCAGGCAAGAAGGTCGTGCTGGACGTAGAAAAGTAAGCGAGCCGTTGGCAACGGTGTAATTCTATTTCGCAATAGAAACGGCATTATTGATCCGGCGCGATAATGTTTGAAGTCCGTTCGCCCTGAACTTGTCGAAGGGGGGGGCGGGCTTCGACAGGCTCAGCCCGAACGGGAGTTGAGACCTCTTAGTGCCGGATCAATAATAATCCAATCCCGGGCGGTCATGCTCTGGACGCGATCCGGTGCGTCCTCGAGGCTGCGTAGCGCACTGACGAGTTGATCTTCAAGGGCATCGATGCTGTCGAAGACGCGGTTGTGGAAATGCTTTTCTCG
>NZ_JAGOIT010000109.1 GCF_017995515.1 Propionivibrio sp. | reverse complement strand
AAAACGGCGAGCCAGAGAAAGTGTTTGGAGATGAACAGCGGACTCGCGTCGGCACCGAGTGCGAGGGAAATGAGGACAAAACTGCCCGCCATGATGCGGATGGCCCGTTCGACGTTCATGATGCGTTCTCCTTGCTGAATGCGGCGTAATAAAGCACCGGGATGACCACCAGCGTGAGCACGGTGGAAACGAAGATGCCGAAGATGAGGCTGATTGCCAGCCCGTTGAAGATCGGGTCGTCGAGGATGAACAGCGCGCCGAGCATCGCGGCCAGTCCGGTCAGCGCGATCGGCTTGGCGCGCACGGCGGCCGACTGGATCACGGCTTCGGCGAAGTCCATCCCGGTCGCCACCTGCTGCTTGATGAAATCGACGAGCAGGATCGAATTGCGCACGATGATGCCGGCCAGCGCGATCATGCCGATCATCGACGTCGCCGTGTATTGGCTGCCAAGCAAGGCATGGCCGGGCATGACGCCGATGATGGTCAGCGGAATCGGCGCCATGATGATCAACGGCACGAGATAGCTGTGGAAGTGCGCGACGACGAGCAGGTAGATGAGCACCAGGCCGACCGCGTAGGCGATGCCCATGTCGCGGAAGGTTTCGTAGGTCACCTGCCATTCGCCGTCCCACTTGATCGCGTAGCTGGCGTAGGGGTCGGCCGGCTGGCGGATGAACCATTCCTGCAGGCTGCCGCCCTGCTCCAGCGCCTTGCCGGTGAGCTGGCTGCGCGCATCGAACATGCCGTAGAGCGGCGAATCGAGTTTGCCGGCCATGTCGCCATACACATAGACGACCGGCAGCAGATCCTTGTGGAAGATCGACTTCTCGCGCGGCAGATCGCGGATTTCAACGACTTCCGAAATCGGCACCAGTTGCCCCTCGCGCGAACGGACCTTGAGCTTGAGCAGGGCATCGAGCGAACTCTGCTTTTCGGCCGGAAGCGTCACGCGCACCGGAATCTCGAATTTCGACTCGGTGTTATGCACCGGCGTCACGTCAGCGCCGGCCAGCCCCATGCCGACGACCTCGACGATGTCGCTCTGCGCGACGCCGAGCAGCGCCGCCTTGCTTTGCAGTACGTGCAGCACGCTCTTGCGCGCGTCGGCCTCGACCGAATCGTCGATCGCCACGAGATCGGCCGTGTTCTCAAAGACGCCGCGCACCGCCTTCGCGACGGCGATCTGTCCCGGATAGTCCGGCCCATAGACTTCGGCGACGATCGGCGACATGACCGGCGGCCCGGGCGGCACTTCGACGACCTTGGCGTTGCCGCCGGCCTTGCGGCCGATCGCTTCGACGGCGTCGCGCACCGAGTTGGCGATCTCGTGGCTCTGGCGTGAGCGATGCTTCTTGTCGACGAGATTGACCTGCAGGTCGCCCGATTCGGGCGCCGCGCGCAGGTAGTACTGGCGCACGAGGCCGTTGAAGTTGATCGGGCTCGCCGTGCCGGCGTAGGCCTGATAGTTGATCACCTCGGGTACCTTGTTGATCTCGTCGCCGATCTCGCGCAGCACGCGCGCCGTTTCTTCGAGCGGCGTGCCAACCGGCATGTCGAGCACGATCTGGAACTCGCTCTTGTTGTCGAAGGGCAGCATCTTGAGGACGACCAGCTTGACGCCCGCAAGCGAAATCGAACCGACGATCAACAGCAGCACGACGACCATCAGAGAACGACGCGCGGCGCGCCCCTTGTCCCGGTCAAGGAAGGGTGTCAGCACGCGCCGGAATACGCGGTCAAGCTTGCCACGCTCGACCTCCTCCGATGCATGTTCGGCGGCAGCGTGCCCGCCGCCGGCGTGCGACTTCATCAGATGCGCGGCCAGCCACGGCGTTACTACGAAAGCGATCGCCAGCGAGATGAACATGCCCATCGACGAGTTGATCGGGATCGGGCTCATGTACGGACCCATCAGCCCGGTGACGAAGGCCATCGGCAGGAGCGCGGCGATCACCGTGAAGGTCGCGAGGATGGTCGGTCCGCCGACTTCGTCGACCGCATCGGGAATGATCTCGAGCAGGCCTTTCTCGGGGAACAGCGTTTGCCAGCGGTGGATGTTCTCGACGACAACGATGGCGTCGTCGACGAGGATGCCGATCGAGAAGATCAGCGCGAAGAGCGACACGCGGTTGAGCGTGAAGCCCCACGCCCACGAGGCAAACAACGTCGCCGCCAGGGTCAGCGACACCGCAACGCCGACGATCAGCGCCTCGCGCTTGCCGAGCGCGAAGAAAACGAGCAGGACGACGAAGCCGGTGGCGAACGCCAGCTTGCCGATCAGTTTCTGCGCCTTGTCCGTCGCCGTCTCGCCGTAGTTGCGCGTCACCGACACTTCGACCCCCTCCGGAATCACCGTTCCCTTGAGCGATTCGACACGGCCGATCACGCCATTGGCGACATCCGCCGCGTTAACGCCGGGCTTCTTCGAGATCTGCAGGGTTACCGCCGGGTAAATTCCTGTCTTGTCGCCGAACCACACGTACTTGACCGGCTGGTCGGGTCCGTCGTCAATCTCGGCCACGTCGCCCATGAACACGGGCTTGCGCTCGCCGGCGTTGCCGCGCACGGCGACGACGAGTTTGCGTACGTCGGCGGCCGATTCGATGTAGGTGCCGGTCTGCACCAGCACCTCGCGGTTGCCGGCGACGACGCTACCCGACGATTGCAGGGCGTTGCTCACCTTGAGCGCACCGGCGATGTCCTGCGGCGTCACGCCGAAGGCGTTCATGCGCTCGCTGTCCATGACCACGCGGATCACGTGATCGGGGCCGCCAATGCTGGCGACGTCACGCGTGCCCTTGATGCGCTTGAGCTCGACCTCCGCCGATCGGGCAACCTGCTGTAGATCGAAGGCGCTGCGTTCGGCATCACTGGTCCAGAAGGTCAGCGCCACGATCGGCACATCGTCGATGCCCTTCGGCTTGATCACCGGCTGGCCGACACCGAGGTTCGGCGGCAACCAGTCGCTGTTCGAATGCACCGTGTCGTAAAGGCGGAGCACGGCGTCGTTGTACTTCACGCCGACGTCGAACTGAACGGTAATGACCGCCATGCCGGAACGCGATACCGAATACACGTGCTCGACGCCCGACATGCGCGACAACACCTGCTCGGCCGGCGACGCCACGAGATTCTCGACGTCCTTGGCCGACGCGCCAGGGAAAGGGACGAAGACGTTGGCCATCGTCACGTCGATCTGTGGCTCTTCCTCGCGCGGCGTAACGAGCGTGGCGAAAATCCCCATCAACAGCGCGACGAGCGCCAGCAACGGCGTCATCTGCGACGCCTGGAACGAACGGGCAATCCGACCTGACAGACCTAGACTCATAAAGCGTGGCTCATTTTCAAATTTCGCGTTCTCGGGATTCGCACCGGCACAGCGCGAAACCGCCGGACAAGGCGGTACACACTCCTTATTTCTTCTGTTCCTGCGCCTGCCGTGCCTTCAGTTCGATACCGGCGCGTACCGCGTCGAGGACAACCTGCTCTCCCTCAGCCAAGCCGGCGAGCACCTCGACATCGCCTCCGCCCAGGCGCTCGCCCAGGCGCAACTGACGCAGCACAAGCGCGCCCGACTCGGTCTTCACATAGACCGCGGCGACTTCTCCGCGGCGAACGATTGCCGTCGCCGGCACCGTCATGCGCACCGCTCGCCCGAGGACAAAATGCACGCGCGCAAACATCCCGGGCACGACCTCCACCAGGTTGTCGGGCAAACCGACACGAACCTGCGAAACGTGCGTCGCCGCGTCAGCCGTCGGCAGCAGCGTCACGAACCTGGAGTCGACCCAGCGCCCGAGTTCGGGAAACTCGATCCGCGCCTGCTTGACGCTTCTGATCTGCGGCAACTGATATTGCGGAATGCTGGCGGTGACACGCAGGCCGTTCGGGTCATAGATCGTCAGCAACGGGCTCCCGGGAGCCGCCGTCTCGCCCTGTTCGATCTGTCGTTGGGCGACGAGGCCCGAGATCGGTGCTGTTACCGTGGCGTGTCCGACGCCCACACTCGCCTGCCCGCGCGCCGCCTGCGCCGCTTCGAAATCTGCCTTGGCCTTGTCGAGCGCCGCACCGCTGATGAATTTCTGCTGATGCAGATTCTTCAGCCGTTCATAGTTCGCCTTGGCGTTGATGTACTGCGCGGTGGCACCGGCGGCCAATTCGCTCGCTTCGCGCGCATCGATGCGCAAGAGCAAATCGCCCTTCCGCACCGTCTGACCGACGTCAACCTGCATGTCGATCACGCGGCCGGAAACCTGCGAGGTCAAGGTCGTCTGCGTCGTCGCCTCGATCGTGGCCTCGAACGGCAAGGTCAGATCAACCGGATGCGGCTTGACGACCAAAGTGGACAACTCTTCCGCCCACCCAGCGCTACTCAAGAACAGCGCGGCGAGAACGACGAAGAGAGCAAGCAAGGAGTGCCGATGGGTAGTCTTCATATTCATCAGAATATTCTAATACACGAAAAAGCACAAGCATTCGCAACCGCTTTCAGCATAGCGGCAACCAGCTGAAAACTCACCATCCATGATCCTGATTGCATAGGAGACCCATTGCCAAGGTAACGCCCATGCAAAAACGGCAAGGCCTCCGCTCGGGAGGCCTTGCCGTTGGTTCTTGTTCCGGCACGGCAAGCATAAATGCAGCCCTTGCCGAAAGACTCAAAGAACGGTCATGCGTACTCTTGCCAGTTGATATTGCGCATGTCGCCGTGGCGCAGGAACTGGCGGTGCATCGCGAAGCCCATCGACAACGACATCGGCTCGTGGCTGCCCGGACCGACCAGTTTGAGGTAGTCGCGCAACTGCTCGCGGTAATCCGGGTGCACGCACTTCTCGATGATCAGGGCGGCGCGCTCATGCGGATCCTTGCCGCGCAGGTCGGCAACGCCCTGTTCGGTGACGACGATGTTCACCGAGTGCTCGCTGTGGTCCATGTGCGACGCAACCGGCACGATGGCCGAAATCATGCCGTTCTTGGCCGTCGACGGGCACGAGAAGATCGACAGGTACGCGTTGCGGGTGAAGTCGCCCGATCCGCCGATACCGTTCATCATGGTCTTGCCCATGACGTGCGTCGAATTGACGTTGCCGCCCAGGTCGAACTCGATCGCGGTGTTCATCGAGATGATGCCGAGACGACGGACGATTTCCGGATGATTCGAAATTTCCTGCGGACGCAGCATGATGCGCTTCTTGTAGTAGTCGATGTCGCTCGTAACCTTTTGCATCGCTTCCGGGCTCAGGGTCAGCGCGCATGTCGAGGCAAAGGTGCAGCGGCCGTTCTCGAGCAGCGGAACGACGGAATCCTGCAGCACTTCGGTGTACATCTCGAAAGCCGGAATTTCCTGGCTCTTGCCAAGCGCTGCGAGAACGGCATTGGCGATGTTGCCGACGCCCGACTGCAGCGGCAGGAAGGACTTCGGAATACGCCCCGCACGCATTTCGCCGACGAGGAAGTCCGCAACGTTCTGGCCGATCTGATCGGTGACCGGCGTACCTTCGTCGAAACCGGCACTTTCATCCGCAAGGTTCGTGTAAACCACGCCGACGATCTTCTTCGGATCGACGACGCAGATCGGCGAACCTATCCGGTCCGACGCACTGAAAATCGGAATTTCGCTGCGGGTGGGCGGATCCTGCGGCTCGAAGATGTCGTGCATGCCAAGCAAGGAGGTTGGATGCTTGGCGTTCAGTTCGATGATGATCTTGTCGGCCAGGCGCATGTAGGTATTCGACGCGCCGCACGAGGTGGACAGCACGACACCGCCGCCGGCGGTGAGGTCGCAGGCTTCGACGACGGCCCAGTTGATCTTGCCGAGATAGCCATAGCGCGCCACCTGCGGCACGGAGGACAAGTGCTGGTCGAAGAAGCGCACTGCGCCGGAGTTGATCTGCTTGCGCAGGGTGGCGTTGCCTTGATACGGCGTGCGGAAGCTGATGGCTTCCGCCTCGGCCAGGGCGCCGTCCAGCGATTTGCCGGTCGAAGCGCCGGTCAGAACGCCAACCTTGAACGGACGCCCGGCCGTATGCTCGCGCCGTGCCTTCTGGGCAAGCGCGAACGGCACGGCCTTGGCGGCACCGGCGGCGGTAAAGCCGCTGAAGCCGATGTTCTGGCCGTTCTGAATGAGTTCCGCCGCTTCTTCAGCGGTAAGAATCGGGAAGGGTAGGGACATGACGAAAAGGACTCCTCAAAAGATAAAGCCCCGCGACGAACGCGGCAGCATTGAATAACCGTTGAAACCGCGTCGAAGTCGTTCCGCCTGCGAGGACAAGAACAGCCTGGGCTTGCAGAAACGCGCCCGGCCGGCAAGGAAAAATACAGGAATAGCGGAAGAAATTACGTTACCAGCGCGGCCATCAACCACCGAATAACAGGTGCGCGGATTATAGCCCCAGCCCAACAGCCGAGCAAACGAGAGAACCGCCGCTATGATGCCATGAGCATTACCAGACACGGCGCACCGCAATGGTCAAAATAGAGGCGACAGGATCTTCGGTTGGCTTACTCGGGCGCTTTCGAGTCGATGAAGAGCGTAACCGGTCCGTCATTTGTCAAGTTCACCCGCATGTCGGCACCGAAGACCCCGGTTTCAACCTTGATCCCGAGGTCTGTTTCGAGTTGGCGAACAAACCGCTCAAACAGCGGTTGAGAAACATCCCCGCGCGCAGCACGGCTCCAGGACGGCCGATTTCCCTTCCTGATCGACGCAAAAAGCGTGAACTGGCTGACCGCCAGCACTTGCCCGCCAACCTCGCTCACGTTGCGATTCATCACGCCTGCCGCATCCGGAAAGATGCGCAGCTTGCTCAGCTTGGCCGAGAGCCAATTCACATCGGCCTCGCTGTCCGTCTCCTCAACGCCGACAAGAAGCAGCAGTCCGTGGTCGATCGCCCCGACCGTTTCCTCTCCGACCATGACACTCGCCGAGGCGACCCGTTGCGCAATGACCCTCACCTATCCTCCCTTTGAGCAAACATGAATTGCACGTCGGGCAGGTCGCGAAAGCACTGCAGCATGGCTTCACCCCCATGAACGACATTGAAGACCCCGGGAGGAAAACCGCAGCGTCCGGTCAATTCGGCCAGCGCCACGAGCGCCGATGGTTCGGACGGGTCGGTCTTCAGCACGACCACCGCCCCGGCCGCCAAACCCGGCACAGCCAGACGCAGCGGTTCGAGCATCGCCATCCCGGCGGAGGCCACAATCGCTAGAACTGCCGCACCGGAGTCCAACCGGGCCTCGCCAATCTCGCGCAAGAGGGCAAGCGTCGCGGCGACCTCCGTGCTTGAATCGGCAGGCGACCGTCGGGCTTCCTCGGCGATCAGGTGGCAGAAGTGCTCGGAGTAGCGTTCCAACTCGATGGCAAGCTGCGAACACAGCGCACGACGATCCGCTTCAGGCAGTGCCCGCCATTCCGCGCCCGCTTTCCGCGCCGACTCGAGTGCATTGTCCGCGACATCGGCCGCACAGAGGGGCGTACGGCGGAGCACGCGATCATGCGCAGAGTCGCGAACATCAAAAAACTCGGGCGCCATCGTGAGATAGGCGTGGCCGTTGATCCAGAGCGGAACGGCCGGTGGATCATCTGATTCAATCAACATAGGTTTCCTGCAGGCATTCTTGACACGTCTTTGCCATTGCCCAGACGCGCCACGTATCACATTGCGGATTGCCAGCGCTCATGATGGTAAGATGGCACGGTTCAAGATCCGACCGAACGAATGCGGCAACGATACCATTCCGCCGCTCGAAAAAACAAAAGATCTATCGGGAAAACCACTGTGGAACAACATGAAGCGAAGGGGTCGATTCAAGTCATCGAGAGAATGATGTCGCTTCTCGATGCGCTGGCCGAGAGCCAGGAACCGGCAACGCTCAAGATGCTGTCACAGGCCACCGGCCTGCACCCCTCGACGGCCCATCGAATTCTGGCAGTCATGACGCACGCGCGCCTGGTGTCCCGACAAGAGGCCAGCACTTACGCGCTGGGAATCCGCCTGTTCGAACTCGGCAACCTGGTCAAGGCACGCATCAATCTGCGCGAAATCGCCCTTCCGTTCATGCAAAGGCTGCATGAAACCATCGGCGAAGCCATCAATCTCGGCGTACGTGACGAAGACGACATCATCTACATCGAACGCACTTCCGGTGGCCGATCGCTGGTACGTGTCGTCTACCTGGTCGGTGGGCGCGCGCCGTTGCACCTGACTTCCCTCGGCAAACTGTTTCTGGCGGCGGACACGTCGGAAGATGTCCGCGCCTACGCAAAACGCACCGGCCTACCGGGAAAGACACCGCACTCGCTGACCGACCTCTCCACACTGGAAAAGGAACTCGACAAGATCCGCCGGCACGACGTCGCCTACGACAACGAGGAGGCCGAACTCGGCCTGCGCTGCGTAGCCTCGCCGGTTCGCAACGACGAAGGCGTCATCGTCGCCGGACTCTCGCTATCAGCACCAGTCGACCGGCACCACCCCGAATGGGTCGAACAGATCAGGAAAACTGCCGAGGAAATATCGCGCGCACTGGGTTTCAACCCAGCACGAACGAGGGTTTGACGGCGCGCGCTCGGGCGCCGAGTATTCTGGATCAACCCGGGCCGCGCTCACCCGATGTGTTTGCGGCCGCGTGGATCACATCTTTTCTTGAAGCGTGAGTGCTCTCCATCCAGCGTTTGATCCGGTTCGCATCACCAACGCGCGTCAGCTTGCCAGCCGAGTCGAGCAGGACGATGACCACAGGCTTGTCAGCCACCCGCGCCTGCATCACCAGGCACTTTCCAGCTTCGCTGATGTAACCCGTCTTCGAGAGTCCGACGTCCCACGCCGCGCTCCGCACAAGCGGGTTTGTATTGCGATAAGCCATTTCGCGCGCGCCGACATCGACCGTCGCTTCGGCAGTCGTCGAAAACTCCCGGATCAACGGATACTTGTACGCAGCGGCAACCATCTTGGCCAAGTCGTTGGCCGTTGAGACATTGTTGCTCGTCAAACCGGTGGGATCTTCGAAGTGCGTATCCCGCATGCCGAGCGCCTGCGCCTTGATGTTCATCGCCGCAAGAAACGCCGGCATCCCGCCCGGATAGTGGCGAGCCAGCGCGTTCGCCGCCCGATTTTCCGACGACATCAGCGCGAGCAGTAACGCCGATTCGCGCGAAAGAACCGAACCAACGTGCAAACGCGAGCGGCTCCCGCGCAAATAGTCGACATCCTCGTCGGTGATTCGCACCGGCTCCTGTAAGGCCGGAGAACCGTCCAGCACGACCATCGCCGTCATCAGCTTGGTAATCGAGGCAATCGGCACGATCTGACCGGCGTTTTTCTGAAAAAGAGCTTCGCCGCCAAACTGATCGACGACCAACGCCGATCCCGACTGAACGGCAAGCGCTCCCGACGCAGCCACCATTTCGGGCGCCGCCAGGTTTTGGCGACGGACCTTGACCTTCGTCGTCGCCTTCGCAGTTAGCTGCTTTTTCGCAGACTTCCCTTTGACCGCCTTGCTCGCAACAGGCTTGGCCTTGCTCTTTTGCACGACACGCTTTTCTGCGGCCTGCACGTCTCCAGAGTGGGGGAGAACCCCCCCCAACGCCACAAAGGCAGTCAAAACAAAAATACGAAAACCAATACTCATTCATGCCCCCAGCAAAGCGCTTCTTTCAGGCCCCGATTTTACCCAAATTCAGGCTAAGCGGAGCAAAACTTAATGGAAATATGGGGATACCGTCGCAATCTTCGAAAACACATCACCTACCGCCAACCGGAGCACGGATGTAGCCGGCAACACTAATTGGCATTCGCCAGCACACCAGAAAAACGCATCAAAAAACGACTCCCCAAAAGCACCAAAACCGGCCCATTTACCAACTTAGGGAAACGCTGATTTATTCCACCCTGCGATGAGCCGATGGCTGCGGGATGAGAAAATGCGGGAAGAGTGACAGCGGATAGGCGAGATGACGAAGCAGGCGAGTTTTTCCGAACTGGAATACGCG
>NZ_JAGOIT010000108.1 GCF_017995515.1 Propionivibrio sp. | reverse complement strand
GTGAATGCGATGCGGCGCCCAGTGGAACACCGGGCGCATCTTCAGTCCGCTCTTCATCGTCCGCCAGGCTTCTTCCACGCGCTGCTGCTGTTTGTAGCCCAGCGCCATGTCTTCGGCCGTCAGGGTGTCGTCGTTGCTATGGACCCCAAATTTCTCAGTCGACTTTTTTTACACTCCCACACTTGCAGAGCCAAACTTAAAAATCGCTTCATGAAATTATTTGTTTTAATTCAATACGTTGAATTAACTTAGAACGATATGGCATGAATATAGCTTTAGCAAGAGCAAGCTGATTTACTCAGCGATCGTTACCAGATTAAGGAGCTACCCAATGAAATCGAAATCAATTCAACTAAGAAATTCCGTCATTGCAACTACGCTGGCAGCTCTTGGTATGGCTTACGCTAGTCAAGCATCTGCCACTGCGATTGCTACCTCGCTGATTTCCATAAGCAATTTCACCTTCACCGACGCAAGCGGCAGGCCGCTGACATACGAGCTTCCAGGTGGCGCAACTGGTCCTGCGGGCGACATTCAGGCCATTAGTTTTACTGACACTCTGCAGAATAATGCCACGCTTAATGGAGTTTCGAGCTTCAACCAAGCAAGTACGGGTGCTTTCGTTGCGGTGACGGATGCCGCCATGGCATGTGTTGGAAGCACATGCGGTTCGATCGGAGAGAATAATTTTGTTCCAGCCACCCCGCCACCGACCGCTGTTTACTCTCGATCGGATTCGATTCTTAAAGATCAACCGATTAATGTGTTGGACGGGGGGGTTTCGGTTGGAATTCCGATTGGCGTCGATGCCACTACCATTGGTGAAACCGTATTGATGGGAGATGCAATAGGAAGCTCAGGCTCTAACACGCAGCTTCTGTCAACATTGCAGTTTACGCTAGCGCAAGATGTTGGATCGATCGGTATATCATTCGACGCAGTAACTCAACTTCTGGCGTGGACGTCGCTCGGTTCTGCGTTTGGAACTTCTGCGGGTGCGGATTTCAAGTGGGAAATAACCCTGAAAGAAGGCACTACTACTTTGATCGACTGGATTCCCGACGGGAACGTTCTCACTGGAACGCAGACTGGTTTAAATGTGGTGAAGGAGGACTGTACTCTTTCCGATAATGCAAGCGCATATGAAAATTCCCCACTGGCCCCGATTACATGCAGTGGTCGTTTCAGTGCCTTTTCAAATGTTTCCTTACTTGCAGGCAAAACTTACTCCTTTAATATTGCGCAACATGAGACGACGCTTGCTCAGTCGATACCCGAGCCTGCTTCCCTTGCACTGACGGGTCTTGGCCTGCTCGGTTTGGGCGCCATGCGTCGCCGCAAGTCCGTTTGAAGTCAGCCTGAAATAATCGAGTAGGGGACGGGTTCACCCCCGTCCCTCTCACACCACCGGACGTTCGGTCCCGCATCCGGCGGTCTGGAACAAACAGGGAACACCACGTTTTAGCCTCATCCGGCCAAGGAAAATACCGCCAGGTCACTCTAGCGGCATTTTCTTTTCGTTGGATAGCACACGACACGATGCGTGAAGCTCAGTGGCTGGAATTTCGACTTATCCGTTAAACGGGTGCTTGCGGAGAATCGTCTCGTCCCGCTCCGGTCCGGTCGAGACAATGTCGATCGGCACTTCGCACAACACCTCGATTCGTGCCAGATATGCCCGCGCAGCTTGGGGAAGCTGATCCAGCGACGTCGCACCAATCGTAGAATCTTCCCGCCCTGCCATCGTTTCAAGAATCGGCTCGCAGCCGGCAACTTCATCCGACCCCATTGGCAGAAGATCGATCACCTTGCCATTGAACTTGTAGCCGGTACAGATTTTCAGTTCCGTCAAGCCATCGAGCCCGGTAGGGTGCGCAAATCTCATTTGCGCACGCGGCTTGAACCGGCGCAATGCCCTTCGGTTATTGCGCCCGGTATTTGCCGTTCTGGGCGTAGGAGATGCTTAAACGCAAAGCCGATTCTTTCTTATGGTGCGCTAGCACTTCCCAATAAATCAATGAATTAAGTGCTTAAACGCAAAACCATCTATGGATAGCGAGGCATGACCGAAGACCACCTCGAACGGGAAGCACTCGGCTGGCTGGCCGATGTCGGCTACACGCATCGCTACGGCCCGGACATCGCCCCGGACGCCCCGGCCCCGGAACGCGCCGACTAGCCTAGCCCTTGGCGAACTTCCGGCGACGTATGACAAGGCTATCAACAGCGTGCAGACAAGCTTCTATGACCCGGCCTTGGCTGCGAAGGCAAAACTTCGCGTCGAAGTCTGACCGAACCCAAGTTCCATTGGGGGGCTTTTGCCCGGCCTAGTGCCGGGTTTTTTTCGTCCATGCGCACCGTTCGCGCCGCTACCTGCCGTAACCAGATGAAAAAAAACCGACACATGGCCGGTTCTTTCCAGAAGTACGGGATGATCGACGGCGAGGTCATCCATGTCGGTCCGGATGCCACGGAGGACGGAAAACCGTCATCTCAAGAGCCAGGTACCGAAAGACAGACGAAGCAACTCGCCTACAAGGCGCTGATCGCGCTCAAGGCCGAGGCTCTCGATGCGCAAGGGAGAAGCTTCAAACTGGTTCCGGGAATGCAGGCTGTGGCGGAGATTCATCAGGGACAGCGAACGGTGATGGAATATCTGCTCTCGCCGGTGCAGAAGACGCTTTACGACAGCGGACGGGAGCGGTGAGGCGTTCTTCGGTGTGACATCTACGGCGGCGCTTTTCGGCGGCGAGGAGTTCGTCGTGCTTCTTCCGGATACCCGTATCGATGGCGCGCAGGCGCTTGCGGAAAACCTCCGTTCGACGATCGAACGCAGCCGGATTCGCCGCTCCGACAATCAGCAGGAGATTGCGCAGATCACCGTATCGTTCGGTATTGCCCGCTACTGCGCGGGGGAGTCGGCGAACGATTTTGTCTCGCGCGTCGACAATGCCCTGTACCTCTCCAAGCGCCTCGGGCGCAACCGCGTGACGCTTGCGTCGGAGCGGCCAATGCGGTTCAGCTGACTGGTCCGCAGTTTACGTTGGGCAGGTGGACGCCGCGCACATCAGGCCCGCGTTTCATCCGACCTCGTGAGCAAATGGTGGTTCGCTGCTCTTGTGTCCCGTATTCAGCGCGAAGCCGGAGAGAAAAGCGTCGAGCGCGGCGGCGGATAGCGGACGGCTGAACAGATAGCCCTGCATTTCGTCGCAACCGAGCCGGCTAAGCGTTTGCCGCTGCATTTCCGTCTCGACGCCTTCGGCCAGGATGTTCAGGTTGAAGCTCTTGGCAATTCCGAGAATGGCCTGGATGATCGCCGTCGAGTCGTCGCTGGCGCGCAGGTCGCGCACGAACGACTGGTCGATCTTGATGCGGCTGACGGAGAAGCGCCGGAGATAGTTGAGCGACGAATAGCGCGTGCCGAAGTCGTCGATGGCGACCAGCAGACCGGCATTGCGCAGTAGCCGGACCTTGGCAATGACGCTTTCGGCGTCTTTCATCAGCAGATGCTCGGTGATCTCGATCTCGATCGCGTCGTGCGGAATTGCGTGCTGGTCGAGCGGCGCGATGATGCGTTCGACGAGGTCGTCGCGCTCGAATTCGGCGGGCGAAATGTTGATTCCCAGTTTCAGGTCAATATGGCCCTGCTGGCGCAGTTTTTTGAGCTGGACGCAGCCCGCCTGCAAGACCCAGTCGCTGATCGTGACGATCATCCCGGTTTCCTCGGCGAGCGAGATGAACTCGTCCGAAGGAATGAGCCCGTGTTCGGGGTGATGCCAGCGGATCAATGCCTCGATACCGACGACGCGGCCGCGCGAGACGCAGACCTGCGGCTGGAAGTGCAGCTCGAACTGCGAGCCCTCCTTGAGCGCCAGGCGCAGATCGTTTTCCAGCGAGATGCGCTCGACGTGCGCGGTGTTCATCGACGGTTTGAACTGCAGGAAACCGTTCTTTCCCTGTGCCTTGGCTTGATACATGGCGATGTCGGCATTGCGGATCAGGATGTTCGATGCCTCGCCATCCTCCGGGTAGATCGCGATGCCGATGCTCGCCGTCGCGACGAAGTCACGTGCGCCGACCGAGAACGGCCGGCGCAACTCGCTCATGATCTTCCTGGCGATGACGAAGACGTCGTCCGGCGTGTTGATGTCGGGCAGCAGCACCGTGAACTCGTCGCCCCCCTGACGCGCCAGCGTGTCACCGGAACGCAGGCAATCACGGACGCGCTGCGCGAATTCCTTCAACAGGATGTCGCCTTCCTGGTGGCCGTAGGTGTCGTTGATCAGCTTGAAGCGGTCGATGTCGAGGAACATGACGCCGATGCGCTGGTTCCGGCGTCTGGCCTGCGTCACCGCCAGCTGCAGGCGGTCCATGAAGAGCGTCCGATTGGGCAGTTCGGTCAGGAGATCGTGGAAGGCCTGGAAGGCAATCGTCTCTTCGGCGCGCTTGCGGTCGGTGATGTCGCGCGCCACGCCCGACGTGCCGATGAAGCGGTGGGCGGGGGCAGTGTCCTGCGCGTAGACACCCTGCGAACTGAGAATCGCGACGACCATGCGATTGTCGAAATGGCGTGTGCCCTGCTGCTTGTTCTTCAGCCGGACTTCAAAATTGATCGTCGCACGCTCGCCGATGCGCCGTTCGTTGAAGGCGTAATGCGCCCGCTCCATGTCGTCTTCGTGGACGATGACCGAGTAGTGCTGATCGATGAGTTCTTCGGGCTTGAAGCCGAGCAGCGTTTCGACGCGCGGATTGACGAAGACAAAATGTCCCCGGCTGTCGACGGTGTAGATCAGGTCCGGTGACTGCTCGACCAGGAAGCGGTGCAGGCGCTCCGACTGCTCAAGCTGCGTCGTCATGAACGCGTGTTCGGCTTCCATCCGCCGACGGTGCAGTGCGCGCTCGACGGCCTGGATCAGGTCGTCCGGATCGCAATGTTTGCGGATGAACTCGAAGGCGCCGCGCCGCAGCGCATGGATCGCGGAGTCGATCGATTCGTCGGCGCTGAACACGATCACCGAGGTGGCGATCCGGTTGCGCTCCATCCACTCCATGATCTCGACGCCGCCGATGTCGGGCAGCATCAGGTCGAGAACGACGACATCGATGTCGCGTTGATCGAGGCGCAGGATGGCGTCCCGGCCGGTGCCGCTCTCTTCGATGATCCTGCCGTTGCCGCTGAGCAGGGACCGATAGGCGCGACGGAACCGGGGCTCGTCGTCGACGATCAGGATGCGCTGCGGCGCCATCGTTGTGGCACTGGGTACCATGGCCTCGCCGCCAAAGATCATGTTCATTTTCCTGACGTTTCCCTTTGCGCAGATGACTGTCCGCCTTTTCTCGACGTCCCCGATTCTGCGATGTCGGTTTTCGGAAAAAGCAGGGCGATGCAGGTTCCTTTTTCTTTCTGGCTGAGGCAAATCACCTCGATTCCCTGTTGGCGGGCCAGTTCGCCGACGATGGGCAAGCCCATGCCGCGCGCGCCGGCGCCGGCAGCGTCGGCCGGAAGGTGGATCGCGCGCATGGCGTTCTCCGACATGCCGGGGCCGTTGTCGTGCATGCAGATCTGGATGAAGGTCTGGCCGTTGTGGATCACGTGGTCGGTCACGGAGATCGTCAGCTGATCCCCTGCGCTCAATGCTTCCGAGGCGTTCTTCCAGAGGTTCAGCAACATCTGCTTGAGGCTGTCACGTTCGCAGGTGACCTTCAGGGCAAATTCCGGGAGGTCCGTCTCGATGTGAATTCCCTTGCTCTTGAACAGCGTGTCGCCGTAAAGCAGCAGAAGTTCGCGGATCAGGTCGCCCGGGTCGATGGCGCCCGGAGTCTGGTCCCCGGGGATTTCGCTCATGCGGTGTACGATGCTGGCGACGCGGTCGATTTCTTCCGCCAGAATCTCCAACTCCTGGCGCACCCCGGTCTCGTCCGGGATTTTACGGTCGAGGATCTTCAGGTAGCTCTTGATGATTCCAAGCGGATTCGCGGCTTCATGCACGACGCGCCGCGCCTGGCGGGTGAAGCGACTGGCCGCTTCCTGATCAGCCTGGCGGCGATAGCTCTTGGCCTCGCGCAGAGCTTCAAGGCTGAGCGCTGCGATCTTGCCGAAGTTGAGCAACCACGGCAGGCGGCGGGCGAGGCGTCCATACTGGTTGGCGCTCAGGCCGCTGACGATGACGCCGACGGTGCGGCGGCGCGCGACCATGGGGATGCAAAGTAGTCCTTCGCTCGAAAAGGCGCGTGCGAATTGCAGGTCGATCAGTGAATTTCGCCCGATGATCGGGTCGGCGAAAGAGCTGCAGATCTCCTGGCGAACGGCTGCTGCGGCGGCCAGCGAGCGCTGCTCTTCAAGCGGAATCTCGACCTGGCGGAAGATCACCGGCTGGCCGCCGATGTTCTTGCCGGATAATTTGCCATCGCCCGCGTCGGCCAGCAAAAAGCCGGTGCGTGGCAGGTCGAACAGGATGCGCGCCGATTCCCTGAGCGACAGGAGGATCTCGGCGTCGCTTTCGAGGGCGAACAGGTCCTGTTGCAAGGGTTGCAGCAACGCCATGCCGCCCAGCATTTCGACGATCGCGGACTCGGCGCCATCGGCTTCGGAGGTACGCCTGGGCGGTATCGTGGGACCATCCCAGATGCGGAGCGCGGTGAGTTTGACCGGCAGTCGGAGATTGAGCGCTTCGCCGATCATGCGCGTTCGCTGCTCGGCCTCGTCACGCAGCGTCGCCAGGTCTTCCCGCTCGCCGTGGCCGAACATCGTCTGCTCGAGCGCCAGCAGTTCGTCCGAAACCTGTTCGTTTGCCGAAAGCGCATGCGCCAGCCAGACAATCTGCGGCAAGGTCGTCGCGGTGACGATTTCCTCGGGCGTGGCGTGATGAAAGAGGATGCCGTCGGCAAAGATCGTGTCGAGCTTCCATTTGTCGGTGAGCCACGTTCCGACCTCGCCGTGATGCACGCCGAATTGCTCGATCTCATGGGCGCAGAGCGAAGGTTCGTCGTGGCTGCCTGCGAGAAGATCGGCGTAGGGTTCGCCGATGGCGGAGAGCAGGATCAGTTCGCCGACGTCGTGCAGCAAGCCGGCGAGATAGACTTCTTCCGGCCGCGGGTAATCGATCGCCGCCGCGAGGTTGCGCGAGAGCTCGGCGACCATCAGCGAGTGCCCCCAGAAGGCCGCAAGATCGGGCGTTGCGGAACCGGCGCTGCGATCGAACAGCTGCTGGATCGACAGGCAGGTGGCAATCGAACGGACCAGGCGCGTGCCGAGCGCGACCAGGCAATTGTCGAGACTGTTCAGTTCGCGGCCACGGCGCAGCGCCGGCGAGTTCGCGGCGGTGAGAACTCGCGCGGCCAGTCCGGCATCGTGCCCGACCAGCGCGGCCAGTTCGGTCATCGTCGAACGGTCGTCGTCGACCAGATGCATCAAACGCAGAAGGATTTGCGGCGGTGAGGGAATCCTGCCTGACTCAATGGCATGGACGATCGGCTCGGGTAGATTACGCATCAACGCCTCTACTTCCCTCTTCTTGGCCTTCGCAACGACGGATATCGGAAGGCTGGGCCGCTCATCAGGCAACGCGACCGAGTACCAGCGGGGCACTGGTGATGAATCCCCGGACCGATATATGCAAGGGATACTACTACGCATATTCCGTGTATTCAATTACTTAAGTAATGGTTTTTAGGCATTGTTGCAGGTTTGGCCGGTGCTATTGATCCGGCACGAAGAAGTCTCGACTCCCGTTCGGGCGGAGCCTGTCGAAGCCCGCCCCCTTCGACAAGCTCAGGGCGAACGGACTTCAAGCATGACCGCACCGGATCAATAAGCGCATGGCATCGCGCGTTGCGGCGCTGGTAACGTTGTCCGGTTACAGGCGGCACGGCCTTGACCTCGGGTGCGTTCGCGATCACTAATAGCGGCTTTGATCGCGTTGGTCGATCAGTCTTTTTCCGTTGGGAACACCGCATGATCATTATTCTCGGCGCCATGGACAGCGAAATCGATGAGTTCCTGTCCCGGCTTGAAGATCGTCAGGAGATTCACTGGAACGGCTTCACCCAGCATCACGGGCAGCTTGAAGGGCAGGAGGTGCTGGTCAGCAAGAGCGGTGTCGGCAAGGTGATGTCGTCGATGGTGACGCAGCACCTGATCGAACGCTGGCAGCCGCAAGCCGTCATCTTCACCGGGCTGGCCGGTAGCCTGCGGCCGCACATCGAGATCGGCGACACGCTGCTCGCCTGCGATCTGGTCCAGCACGATCTGGAGTCGGTCGCCCTGAACCTGCCGCGCGGGCAAGTGCCGTTTTCCGACTACCGCTTCATGCCGGCACATCCGGTTCTGCTCGAACTGGCGGCCGGGTTCCAGCCGGCCAACGGCCGCCTGCATCAAGGGCGGATCTGTACCGGCGACCAGTTCATCACCTATCGCGAGATGAATAGCCACGCCTATCTGACCGAAGAGCTGGAGGGCGACGGGGTGGAGATGGAAGGCGCCAGCGTGGCGCTCGTGTGCAGCGTCAACCGCGTGCCTTTCCTCGTCGCGCGCACCATCTCGGATCGCGCCGACGAAGACGCGGCGACCAACTTTGAGGCCTTCCTGCCGCAGGCGAGCCGGAACAGCCTCGATCTCGTGCGTTATCTGCTGCGCGAGATGGCGCAGGTGGATCTGGGCGAGAACTGATCGGGCGATGGGTTCTCCCGATCGGTTCCGTGTTGCGGTTACGCGGCTTCGACGATCTCGAAGTCGTGCGTGATCTTGGCCGTCTCGCCGAGCATGATCGACGCCGAGCAGTACTTTTCCTTCGACAGGTTGATCGCGCGCGTGACGACTTCCGGCTTCAGCCCCTTGCCGGTGACGCGGAAGTGGAAGTGGATGTGCGTGAACACCTTCGGATCGGTGTCCGCGCGTTCGGCGGTGAGGTTGACTTCGCAGCCGGTCACCGCGTGCCGTCCCTTCTTGAGGATGGCGACGACGTCAAAGGCCGTGCAGCCGCCCGTCCCGGCCAGCAGCAGTTCCATCGGCCGCGGCGCCAGGTTGCGACCGCCGGCCTCCGGCGCGCCATCCATGAGCACCGCGTGGTTGCTACCAGTTTCGGCAAGGAACGACATCCCGCCTTCGATCCATTTGACTTTACATTCCATGCAGTTCTCTCGTTTCGTGTTTTCCGGTTGGGAGTCTCGCCCGTTCGGCGAGTCGCGGGGTGCCGATTGTACTGTGGCCGCGTGGCGATGGATTGACATGACAGGCAAAGCGAAAGAACGTTCATCCTGAAAACCTCACTGCAAAGGCGCGAAGATCGCAAAGGAAACAACCGCTTGATCGTACTTGACCATTCACCCTGTGGGTCAAGATGAAAGATCGGTGCTGTTCGCGTAGCGCTTTGATTTTCGTTGCGAACCTTTGCGATCTTTGCGCCTTTGCGGTGAAGAACCGGGTTTTTCAGGTTCAGTGTCCCTCAAGAAACGGAGCCGCCATGCCCGAAGCTGATTTTTCTGCACTCGACGCCGTCGGCCTGAACCTGCACGCCGTGTTCGCGCTCGACCAGCTGCCCGATGCGTTGCGCGACGCATTGCACAATGAATGCGACCCGGCGCGCAGCTACTCGCAACTGATCCTCATCGGCAACGGCGGCCGTGCGTTGTGGCAGACGATTCAACGCGAGGGGGGGCAGTCCGCCGACCCGATCGACGACTTCAGCGTGCGCGAGGTCAGGCGATGGCTGGCCGCGCAGGCGAGTGGACGGCGTTACGAGATTGTCTATCCCGGCGAACGGCTGATCGGCTTGCAGTCGCTCGGCGAACGCGCCGGCTGGCATTTCGCCTCGCCATTCATGGTCGGTATCAACGAATGCTGGGGAACATGGTTCGCCTACCGTGTGGCCGTGCTTGCCGACACCGACTTCGAGCCGACCCGGCGGGTGCCGGGCGAATCGCCATGTACGACTTGCCGGTCGCGGCCTTGCGTCGCGGCATGTCCTGGCAACGCGATCGAAAGCGACGGGTTCAATCTTGCAA
>NZ_JAGOIT010000107.1 GCF_017995515.1 Propionivibrio sp. | reverse complement strand
GCTAACTTGCGATTACTTCAGTTGATCGGCCTTGTAATAGCCGCTGCCGATCAGGATCTTCTCGTAGTTGCTCTTGTCAACCGGGACCGGCACCAGGAGGTAGGACGGAACGACCTTGACCTCGTTGTTGTAGGTCTTGGTGTCGTTGACTTCAGGCTGCTTGCCGGACATGACGGCGTCGACCATCTTGACCGTAACCTTGGCGAGTTCGCGCGTGTCCTTGAAGATCGTCGAGTACTGCTCGCCCTTCATGATCGACTTGACCGACTGGACTTCCGCGTCCTGGCCGCTGACGAACGGGCAGGGTTGCTCGGCCGTGCAGTAGCCTACGCCCTTGAGCGAGGACAGGATGCCGATCGAGAGACCGTCATACGGCGACAGAACGGCGTGGACCTTGTCCTTGCCGTAGAAGGCGGAGAGCAGATTGTCCATACGCGCTTGGGCAACAGCGCCGTCCCAACGCAGCGTACCGACCTTGTCCATACCCATCTGCTTCGAGCGAACGACCAGCTTGCCGCTGTCGATGTAGGGCTTGAGGACCGACATTGCGCCGTCATAGAAGAAGAAGGCGTTGTTGTCGTCCGGCGAACCGCCGAACAGTTCGATGTTGAACGGACCCTTGCCATCCTTCAGCTTGAGCGCGTCGATCAGCGAGGTGGCTTGCAGAACGCCAACCTTGAAGTTGTCGAACGTGGCGTAGTAGTCGACATTCTTCGACTTCTTGATCAAGCGGTCATAAGCGATGACCTTGACGCCCTTGTCGGCGGCCTTCTGCAGCACGTCGGACAGCGTCGTGCCGTCGATCGAAGCGATCACGAGCACCTTGACGCCCTTGGTGACCATGTTTTCGATCTGGGCCAACTGGTTCGGGATGTCGTCTTCCGCGTACTGCAGGTCGACAGCGTAACCGGCACTCTTCAGCTCCTTGACCATGTTATTGCCGTCGTCGATCCAGCGTGCCGACGACTTGGTCGGCATCGAGACGCCAACCAGCCCCTTGTCCGCCGCGTAAGCAACGGGCATGGCACCCAGTGCGCCGATAACCAACGAGGCAATAAGCATTTTCCTTCTGTTCATGATCCAGTCTCCGATTCAAATTGAAGAATTAATCTACTAAAAACCACTACTCGAACTATCCAGCCGGCTGCCCGGATGGAGCGCTCACTTCTGTAGCCGCCTGTACTGGTAAACCGGAATTCTTTCGGAGACTGAGCGTGCCAGGTGTTGATTTGACTTCTGATATCCTGACGTCCGCCCATCTTGATGTTCAACCCCCCGATTGAGATCGCGTAGTCGTTGTCTGCCAGCTACGAAAAACAAGTTACTCCCAACCATCGCATCTATGGAAGTAGGGACTCAAAAAAAGCACCAACAAAAGCACAATACTCCATATCTACGGCACTTTACTCTAAAAGAAACGGAAAATTCTGCACATTTCCTTGTAAAGCTAAGCCGTAATGTGCATATAGACGGCAAACGAATCCTAACGTTTCCAGGTATAAAATCCATATCTTTCGTTGCATATCCCGGGCTGTTCTTTCTGCCCGGCGCCGCAAGCACCGTGCAACGCAGTCCGAGGCACTTTTCGCACCTGCAGATATGGAGAGTTGATTCATGGCATTTGAAAAGCTGAAGGAAGAAGTTCTTTGCGCCAACCTGGATTTGCCCAAGCACGGTCTGGTGACCTTTACCTGGGGCAACGTCAGCAGCATCGACCGCGAGCAGGGCGTTGTCGTCATCAAGCCGAGCGGCGTCAGCTACGAAGCCATGAAGGCTTCCGACATGGTGGTGATCGATCTCGACGGCAAGATCATCGACGGCTCGATGCGCCCTTCTTCCGACACGCCGACCCACCTCGCCCTCTACCGCCAGTACGCCGCGATCGGCGGCATCGTGCATACGCATTCAACGCACGCGACGTCGTGGGCACAGGCTGGTCGCGCCATTCCCGCGTTCGGCACGACGCACGCCGACTACTTCCACGGCGCCGTCCCCTGCTGCCGCGCGCTGACCCGCGAGGAAGTCGAGGGCGAATACGAGGCCAACACCGGCAAGGTGATCATCGAGACGATCGGCGCCGGCAACCCGATGGAAATCCCCGGCGTCCTCGTTTCCGAACACGCGCCGTTCGCCTGGGGCAAGTCGGCCGACGACGCCGTGCATAACGCCGTCGTCCTTGAAGAGGTCGCCCGCATGGCGCTGATGACGCTGGCGCTCGCGCCGAACCGCGCGCCGGTCTCCGATTTCCTGCTCGACAAACACTATCTGCGCAAGCACGGCGCCAACGCCTATTACGGGCAGAAATAACGCCCGACCCGATTTCCAACCCACCGTCGGCAGCGACGGCCCTTCCCTGTGAGGACATTCGTAATGGAACAACTATTCAAGCAGCTCGAAGTCTGGTTTGTCATCGGCAGCCAGCATCTGTATGGCGACAAGATCCTGCAGCAAGTCTCTGAAAACGCCCAGCTCGTCGTCAAGGGCCTGAACGCCGAAGGCAACTTCCCGATCAAGCTCGTGCTCAAACCCACGGTCACCACGCCCGAGCAGATCCTCGCGCTGTGCCGCGAAGCCAATCACTCGACGAACTGCATCGGCCTCGTCACCTGGATGCACACCTTCTCGCCGGCCAAGATGTGGATCGGCGGCCTCTCCGTACTCGAAAAGCCGTTCATGCAGCTGCACACGCAGCTCAACCGCGAGATTCCGTGGGACACCATGGACATGGACTTCATGAACCTGACGCAATGCGCGCACGGCGGCCGTGAGTTCGGCTTCATCGGCGCCCGCATGCGCAAGCAGTACAGCGTCGTCGTCGGCCACTGGCAGGACAAGGGCGTCCAGAACAAGATGGATCAGTGGATTCGCGTCGCCGTTGGCGTGCATGAGAGCCGCAACCTGAAGGTCGCGCGCTTTGGCGACAACATGCGCGAAGTGGCCGTCACCGAAGGCGACAAGGTCGCCGCGCAGATCAAGTTCGGCTACTCGTGCAACGGCTACGCGATGGGCGATCTCGAACAGAGCGTGCTCGCCGTGAGCGACGCCGACGTCGCCGCACTGGTCGAGGAATACGACGCCACCTACCGCTTCACCGGCGAAACACAACACGGCGGCGCCAAGCGCAAGCACGTGGTCGACGCGGCGCGCATCGAGCTCGGCATCAAGAACTTCCTCGTCAAGGGCGGCTTCGGCGCCTTCACGACGACCTTCGAAAACCTCTACGGCATTTCGCAGCTGCCGGGCCTTGCCTGCCAGCGCCTGATGCAACAGGGCTTCGGCTTCTCGGCCGAAGGCGACTGGAAAACCTCCGCGCTGCTGCGCACGATGAAGGTGATGTCGTACGGCCAGGCCGGCGGCACGTCGTTCATGGAGGACTACACCTACGACTTCACGCCGGGCAACGAGCTGGTGATCGGCTCGCACATGCTGGAAGTCTGCCCGTCGATCGCGACCGACGAAAAGCCGCTGCTCGACGTGCAATACCTCGGCATCGGCAAGAAGGACGATCCGGCCCGCCTCATCTTCGAAGCCAAGCCCGGCCCGGCGCTCAACGCCAGCCTGATCGATATGGGCGATCGTTTCCGCCTGATCGTGAACGAAGTCGAAGCGATCAAGCAGCCGAAGGCGCTGCCCAAGCTGCCGGTCGCGCGCGTCGTCTGGAAGGCGCTGCCGAACCTCGCCGTCGCAGCTGAAGCCTGGATCCTCGCCGGCGGCGCACACCACACGGTGTACTCGCAAGCAGTGACTTCCGAGCAACTGCGCACGTTTGCCGAAATCTTCGGCATCGAGTTCCTGCTCATCGGTGACAAAACCGAAATCCCGGCGTTCAAGAACGAAATCGTCTGGAACGAGTGCGCATTCGGCCTGCGCCGCTAAGCCCTCCCCCGCCCGACGCGGCGCAACACCGCGCCGGGCATTGCTTCACGAACATCCTCGCTTGCTCTCTGCCCGGCCTCGAATCGAGCGCTTGGTACCGGGAGCTTTCTTTTTGCACGCCAATACTCGTCAGGCTCAATCACCCTGAAAAACTCGGTTCTTCACCGCAAAGGCGCAGAGATCGCAACGGTTCGCAAAGAAAATCAAAGCGCTACGCGAACAGCACCTGTCTTTCATCTTGCCCCACAGGGTGAATGGTCAAGTACGACCCACCTGTTGTTTCCTTTGCGATCTTTGCGCCTTCGCGCCTTTGCGGTGAGGTTTTCAGGATTACTCGCTTGACTGGCAGGCAATTTACCGCCACTTTTTTCGCAGAATGCACGGGGAAATGCACTCGCGACCCGCTTTTCCAACGAAGAATTCCGTTGTTTCCGGGCACAAGAATGCCCATAATCACGGACATACGGCAAAATCATATAGCCAAGCAGTAATATTCAACTATTTTCGTTGGTATAGATCATGATCGTCGCCGGCAACAAGACGCTCTTCATGGATGGAGAGCAAGGAATCAAGGTCATGCAGGCCCTTGGCAATGAAACCCGCCTCCTGATGCTCAGCCTGCTCTCGCACCGGACGCTCAACCTCTCGGCCCTCGCCGAAGCGATCAATTTGCCGCAATCGACCACGGCCTTCCATCTCAAGCAGCTCGAAGGCGCCGGACTGGTCAACGTGCAATACCTGCCCGGTACACGCGGCCAGCAGAAGCTGATTTCCAAGCGCTACGACGAAGTTCACTTCAAACTGCCGGGCGTTGCCATCGAATCGGCGAGCAACGTGGTCGAGGTGTCGATGCCGGTCGGCAATTACAAGCGCATCGCGGTCAAGCCGACCTGCGGCATCGCAACTGATACCAAGTACATCGGGATGATCGACGACGTGCGCAGCTTCTACGAGCCGGAACACGTCTTCGCGCAGATCCTCTGGTTCAAACAAGGTTTCGTCGAGTACGACTTTCCGAACAACATTCCCTACGGCTCGCAGGCAACCGAACTGCAGTTCTCGATGGAAATCTGCTCCGAGGCGCCCGAGTACGACCTCGACTGGCCATCGGACATCACGCTCAGCGTCAATGGCGTCGAGACCGGCATCTGGACGAGCCAGGGCGACTTCGGCGGCGTGCGCGGGCGGCTGACCCCGGAATGGTGGCCGATCGAGCAGACTCAGTACGGCGTGCTCAAGCGCTGGCGCATCACCATGGACGGCACCTACGTCGATGGTGAAAAAATCTCGGAAGTCAGCCTCGACAACATCAACCTGGAAGCCAACCCGCACATCTGCATGCGCCTCGAAGTCAAGGAGGACGCGCGCAACGTGGGCGGCATCAACCTCTTTGGCAAGCGCTTCGGCAATTACAATCAGGATCTCGTCATGCGCACGCACTACGAGTTCCGCGACGGTGAGCGCCCGTATGCACTGAAGTAAAAAAACGGGCACCGCAAAGGTGCCCGGACCAACCTCGACGGCATCTGGATCAACGCCGCCGAACAAGGAGATTCGTTTCAGCTCTTGGCCTGGATCTTCTTGCTGCTCCGCTCCAGCATCCGTTGCATCAGGCAGAAGACGAAGAGCAGCGCGCCGATGCCGATGCGCGTCCACCACGAGCTCAGTTCGCCGTCAAAAGCAATCAAGGTCTGGATCACGCCGAGGATCAGGACGCCGACGAGCGTGCCGGCGAGGTAGCCCACACCGCCGGTAAGCAGCGTGCCACCGATCACGGCCGCCGCGATCGCGTCCATCTCGAAACCCAGCGCGTGCAGGCCGTAGCCCGAGAGCATGTAGAGCGTCACCAGCACGCCGCCGAGCGCCGAGCAGAAGCCGCTCAGCACATAGACCATGATCTTCGTGCGCCCGACCGGCAGACCCATCAGCATCGCCGAGCGCTCATTGCCGCCGATCGCATACACCGTGCGGCCGAAACGCGTGAAGTGCGCGATGTAGATCCCGATCAGCAGGATGACGACAGCCACCAGCGCGCCAGCCGAGATGAACGTCTCTTCGCCGAGCACCATCCGGTACTCGGAGAGAACAGTGAAGCTCGGTTCGGTGATCGAGATCGAGTCGATGCTGATCACATAGCACAGTCCGCGCGCCAGAAACATCCCGCCCAGCGTGACGATGAAGGCCTGCAACTTGAAGATCTGGATCAGCACGCCCATGAACAGACCGAACAGGCAGCCGATCGCCAGCACCAACGGCAGGATCTGCCAGAACGTCCAGCCGTACTTCTGCGCCAGCGTCGCCGAGATCATGGTGGTCAGCGCGACAATCGATCCGACCGACAGGTCGATGCCGCCGGAGATGATCACAAAGGTCATGCCGACCGCGACGACCAGCAGGAATCCGTTGTCAATCAACAGATTGACGAACACCTGCGGCGACAGGAAGGCGTCGTAGCTCAGCGCGCCGAAGCCGTACAGCAGCGCGAAGAGCATCGAGGTGATGACCAGCGGCAGGCTGCGCGGGTTGACAAAGCGGGAGAAGTTCATGGCTGGCCCTCCACGTGGGCCCGACGCTGGAAGAGCATTTTGCGCAAAGCCTCCGACTGGATCAGACAGACGACGAACACGACGATGGCCTTGACGACCAGGTTGATTTCCGGCGGAACGCCGAGCGAGTAGATGGCGTAGGAGAGCGTCTGCAGGATCAGTGCGCCGATCAGCGTTCCGACGAGGCTGAAACGTCCGCCGTCGAGCAAGGTTCCACCCAGGGCGACGGCCAGAATGGCATCGAGCTCCATCATCAAGCCGGCGTTGTTGCCGTCGGCGCTCTTCACGTTCGACGCGACGATCACGCCGGCAACGGCCGCCGTCACCCCGCAAAAGCCGTAGACCCAGAAGATCAATGCGCGCGCGCTGATTCCCGAGAAACGGGCTGCGGTCGGATTCAAGCCGACTGCCTGGATGAACAGGCCGAGCGCGGTCTTGTGCACCAGCAACAACAGCACGGCGGCGACGGCAGCGACCAGGTAGATGGCAAACGGAATGCCGAGGAAGAAGCCATTGCCGAAGAAGAAGAACGGTTCGTAGTAGATGGTGACGATCTGGCCGCCGGTGATCAGTTGCGCAATGCCACGCCCTGCCACCATCAGGATCAGCGTCGCAATGATCGGCTGCATCCCGATCCCGGCGACGAGGAAGCCGTTCCACAGCCCGCACAGCAAACCGACGCCAAGCGCCGCGAGGATGGCCAGCGGCATCGGTGTTTGTGAAACGTAGGTCTGCACACCGTCCTTGATCTCGAGCGAGCCACCGATCAGTGCGGCGGCAATCGCCCCGCTGATCGCTACCGTGGCGCCGACCGAAATGTCGATGCCGCGCGTTGCGATCACCAGCGTCATGCCCATCGCGATCAACATCACCGGTGCGGCACGGTTAATGATGTCGATCACACTGCCGTACAAACCGCCCTTCACGATGCGGATCGAGAAGAAGTCCGGATTGAACCAGAAATTCACCATGACCAGCAGGAACAGCGCAACGAGCGGCCAGAACAGCCGGCTCTTGGTAATACCCTGAATACTCATGACTCCACCCCTGCAATCATGCGAAATACCTTTTGTTCATCCGCCTCGTCGCCAGAGATTTCTCCGATCTTCTGGCGATCGCGCAGCACGGCGATCGTGTCGCTGACGCGCAGGACTTCCGGCATTTCCGACGAAATGAAAAGAATCGCCAGCCCCTTGCGGCACTGTTCCTTGACGAGATCCATGATCTCCAGCTTGGCCGCGACGTCGATGCCGCGCGTCGGCTCGTCGAGAATCAGCATCTTCGGCTCCGTCGCGATCCAGCGGGCCAGCATCGCCTTCTGCTGGTTGCCGCCGGAAAGCTGACTGATCGGGCTCTCGGCGTCGGAGACCTTGATGCCGAGCTGCTTGATGTACTCGTCGGCGATGGCGCTTTGGCGCTTCTTGCTCAGATAACGGAAGATGCCCCGCTTGGCTTGCAAGGCCAGAATGATGTTTTCGCGGATCGAGAGATCGGCGACGATGCCTTCGGTCTTGCGATCCTCCGGACAGAACCCGAGCCCGTTCATCATGGCCTTCTGCGGCGAACCGATCCTGACCTGACGTCCCTCGACTTCGAGCGTTCCGCTGTCCGACGGATCGATGCCGAACAGCATGCGCGCCGTTTCCGTGCGCCCCGAACCGAGCAATCCGCCCAAGCCGAGAGCCTTGCCGCTACGCATCTCGAGATCCATCGGCCGGATGGCGCCAGCACGCCCAAGCCCCTTGGCGCTGAGGAACGCGCGCTGGCCGCCCGTCTCCGCGCCGGCCGCGCCACTTTGTCGGGCATAGGCGCTCTCGTCGATCTCGCGACCGACCATCTTGTTGATCAGTTGCAGGCGCGGCAGGTCGGCCGCCATGTACTCGCCCTCCAGCTCGCCGTTACGCAAGACCGTAATGCGATCGGAGATTGCGTAGGTTTGATCGAGGAAGTGGGTCACGAAGAGGATCGCAATGCCCTTGGCCTTGAGCTGACGCAGCGCGTCGAACAAGCGGCCGACCTCGTCTTCGTCCAGACTGGACGTCGGCTCGTCGAGGATGAGAACTTGCCCTTCGTTGCCAAGTGCTCGCGCGATCGCCACCATCTGCTGGATGGCTACCGGATAGCTCGAGAGCGGCAGCGTCACGTCGACCGTGATGTTGAGCGCCTTGAGCGCAACCCGTGCGCGTTCATGCATCGCCGCCCAGTCGATGACCGGGCCGCGCATCGGGAAACGCCCGATGAAGATGTTTTCTGCCACCGACAGATTCGGGCAGAGATTGACTTCCTGATACACCGTACTGATACCGAGATCCTGTGCCTCCAACACCGACCCGGCCTGAATCTTCTTGCCGCCAAGGCGGATATCACCGCCATCCGGCGTTTCAACGCCGGTCAGTACCTTGATCAGCGTGGACTTTCCCGCCCCGTTCTGCCCCATCAGGGCATGCACTTCACCCGGAAAGAGTCGGATTCCGACGTTCTTGAGCGCAACGACACCCGGAAACCGCTTGTGGATGCCTTGCATCTCGAGGATTGGCTCTTTCGCCATGGTTATTGACTCCTCTTTGTTCTATTTGTACTGAAACACTGTACCGGACAAGGCACGGGCAAGACGACGACGCTGTGGCGACGCGGTCTTGCCCGGCCGAATGATCAGTCTTCCGGATCGGTCACGAGGAGGAAATCCACCGTCGCCACCGAACCAGACGCTGCGATGCTCAGTACTTGCGGTTCGGGAATTCCTTGGCCGCCGTCTCCATCGGGAACACGCCTTCCTTGGTCTTGACCCACTTCGGCTGTTCCTTGCCTGCCAGCACTTCCTTGACCACCGTCATCAGTTGCGGACCGAGTTGCGGATTGCATTCGACCGTAACGTTGAGCTTGCCGGCCATCATCGCTTCGAACGCGCCCTTCACGGCATCGACCGAAATGATGATGATGTCCTGACCGGGCTTGAGGCCGGCGGCTTCGATCGCCTGGATGGCGCCAATCGCCATGTCGTCGTTGTGTGCGTAGAGGACCTGGATGTTCTTGTCGGTCTTCAGGAAGGCTTCCATGACTTCCTTACCCTTGGCGCGGGTAAAGTCGCCCGTTTGCGAACGCGTGATCTTGAAGCGCGGATCGCTCTTGATGACTTCCTCAAAGCCCTTCTTGCGGTCGATGGCCGGCGCCGAACCGACGGTACCCTGCAGTTCGACGATGTTCACATCACCGGGCTTCTTGTAGTTGTCAAGCAGCCACTGTGCAGCTTTCTGGCCTTCTTCGGCGAAGTCGGAACCGATCATCGTGACGTAGAGCGACGGATCCTTGGTTTCGATATTGCGGTCGGTCAGGATGACCGGGATCTTGGCAGCCTTGGCTTCCTTGAGAACGGTGTCCTAACCGGTAGTCACGACCGGCGCGAAGGCGATGACGTTAACCTTTTGCGCGATGTAGCTGCGGATGGCCTTGATCTGGTTTTCCTGCTTCTGTTGTGCGTCGGAGAACTTGAGGTCGATCCCGGCTTCCTTGGCGGCTTCCTTGATCGAGACTGTGTTGGCGGTACGCCATTCGCTTTCGGCACCGACCTGGGCAAAACCCAGCGTGATTTTCTTG
>NZ_JAGOIT010000042.1 GCF_017995515.1 Propionivibrio sp. | reverse complement strand
TGTCGATGCCTTCACTGCCGGTCGCCTGCGCGCCGACGACGCGTCCGTCGCGCGTATCCCAGACGAGCTTCAGCGTTAGCGGCCTGGCGCCGGGGAAGTAGGTGGCGTGCTGGTGGTCGTTGACGATCACCGACGCGCACGGCTTGTTCGCTTCGCGCATGCGCTTCTCGGTCCAGCCGGTAACGCCGGCGGCGACGTCGAAGACGCGCACGATGGCGGTGCCGAGCGAGCCGGGGTAGGGCTGTGCCGCGCCTGGTCTCAGCATGTGGTCGGCTGCGATGCGCCCTTGGCGGTTGGCCGGGCCGCCCATCGGCAGCGCGATGCGATCGCCGAAGACGAGCTCGGCGGTTTCCACGGCGTCGCCAGCGGCGTAGATGTCCGGATCGGACGTGCGCTGGAAGTGATCGACGACGATGTGCCCGCGCGGCCCGAGCGTGAGGCCGGCATCGCGCGCGATCTGCGTGTCCGGCTTGACGCCCATCGACAGGACGACGAAATCGGCCTTGAGCACCTTGCCCGATTTGAGGTGGCATTCGAGCGCGTCCGGCGTGGGAACGAAGCACTCGATGCCGTCGCCGAGCGTGACGCCGATCTCGTGGTGGCGCAGTTCGCTCTCGAGCAACATCGTCATCTTGGCGTCGAGTTGCGGCAGGACCTGCTTCTGCAGTTCGACGAGCTCCACCGACAAGCCCTTGCGCTGCAGCTGCTCGGCCATTTCCAGGCCGATGAAACCGGCGCCGATGGCGACCGCGCGCATGCCCGCTTCGGTGGCGGCAATGACGCGGTCCATGTCCTCGAGCGAGCGCAGCGTGAAGACGCGTGCATCGTCGATGCCGGGGATCGGTGGGCGGATCGGCGCCGCGCCGGGCGAGAGCATCAGCTTGTCGTAGCTGAGCCATTCGCTGCTGCCGTCGACGAGGTTCTTCGCTTCGACGCGCTTGCCGGCACGGTCGATGCGCACGGCTTCGCAGCGTGTGCGCACATCGAGGTTGAGCAGGCCCTTGAGCGTAGCCGGCGTCTGCACGGCGAGGACATCGCGCGTCGGAATCTCGCCGCCGACGTGGTAGGGCAGGCCGCAGTTGGCGAACGAGACGTCGGGGCCGCGTTCGAGCACGGTGATCTCGGCCGTTTCGCAAAGACGGCGGGCGCGCGCGGCGCAGGAAGCACCGGCGGCGACGCCACCGATGACGAGAATTTTCATGGCTTGGGACATGGGGTTTCCTTTCTGGAAGTGAGGCGCTGAATCAGATAACGGGTGCTTGATCGGGCGGGTCGGTGTCGGGCGCGAGCACAGGCCGCTTCTCCAGGTGCGCCATGTGCTCGATGAAGCGATCGCGCGCGAGACCGGTGAAGGCGGCGTTGCGCTGGCGTTCCTCGGCGACGGTCGAAACGGTGCGGCCGGCGTAGTCGTGGCCGGGGAAGACCAGCGTCTCGCCGGGCAGGCTGTAGATGCGTTTGCGCACGCTGTCGTACATCAGGCCGGCGTCGGTCTCGTCGACGGCCTGGCCGCAGCCGCCGAGTTCGAGTACGTCGCCGCAGAAGATGCGGTCGCGCCAATGGTAGGTGACGCAGCCCGGCGTGTGCCCCGGTGTCTCGATGACGGCGATCGACTCGTCGCCAAAGCGCAGCACGTCACCATCGGCGACGCGGTCCCCGGCCAGCGTGGGGTCGTTGTGCCGGCCGATGACGAAGTGCGCGCCGGTGTGCGGGCACAGGTCGCCGCAATCGACCCGGTTCGGCGCGTGGACGTGCGTGCGCAGGACGTACTTGAGGCGCAGGTGGTGTTCGGCGAGCAGCGCCCGGATCAGCGTCGCCTGGTACTTGAGCGGGTCGATGACGACCGCCTCGCCCGAGGCCGGGTCGCCGATCAGGTAGGTCATCGCCGAATCGGCCGGGTTGAAGAGCTGGCGGAAGATCATGGAACGATCCTGTGGTTCGCGATCATCGCCGCCGAAGCCGCAAGACAAACCAGGCAGGCGGCCGTCGAAAACACGATGCGCAACAGGCGGTTCCGCGGCACAAAGCCGACGCCGCGGATGAAGCCGGCGCTCATCGCCCACAGGGCCAGCGTCGCCGCCGCGTGGTCGGCCTGGCCTGCCGGCGTCGTGAGGATCGGCGGGTAGATCGTGAGCAGCAAGGTCAGCGCGATGGCGATGATCAGCGGCAGCAGCGAGGCGCCGGGCTCGGACGCCGTCTCGGCCGGCTTATCCGGGCTTGCGATGGCCATTGCGCTTGCCCGGTTCGGGTTTCTTGGCGGGGGCCACGGCGAGGCGGCGCGCTTCCTCGTTTTCACCCCACATGGCGTTGAGGATGGCGAGCAGGACGGCAAAGCCGACGCCCAGAATCCAGGTGAAGTACCACATGATGATTTCTCCTATGTAGAAGTGCCCGATATGCGGGTTTCCGTTCGTGGTGAGCACGTCGAACCATGAACAGGCGCACCGTTTCGCATCCCGCCCTTCGATCGTTCGATACGCTCACGACTCAGCGTCTCTGTGTCCCCCAAGGGGATTTCCTGCGTGGCATCTCTGTGGTGGGTGTTTCGGCATTTATATACAACCTCTCAGGGTGAACGGTAGTAGGGCGCTGTATGTCACTTTCACTAACCTTGGCAGACGTGGGTCAATACGCGGAATGCTCGTTCTCTTTGACATAGCCGGCCGTCACCTTGCCGGCCATGACGCTATAGGCCCAGCTCGTGTAGAAGATGATCAGCGGCATGAAGATCAGCGTCGCCCAGAACATGATCGACAGGGTGAGGTGGCTCGAAACGCTGTCCCAGACGGTGAGGCTCGAATTCAGGTCGCTCGACGACGGCATGACGAAGGGGAACATCGACGCGCCAGCGGTGCCGATCACACCGGTCAGGCAGAGCGCCGAGGCGACGAAGGCGGTGAGCGTGTGCTTGCCGCGCGCGAGGACTATTCCGGCCAGGGCGCCGAGATAGGCGACGAGCGGCAGCGCGATGGTCGCCGGTGCGTGCGCATAGTTGGCGAGCCAGGCGCCGGCTTCGCGACTGACCGACTTGGCAAGCGGATTGGCGAGCGCGCCGCCATCAACGGCGGAGGTGATGACGTAGCCGTCGATGCCGAAGTACAGCCAGACGCCGGCGACCGAAAAACTCGCGATGAACAGGAGACCGAAGAGCGTCGAAGCAGCGATCGCGCGCTGCTGGATGACGCCTTCGGTCCGGTGCGCGAGGTAGTTGGCGCCGTGGAAGGTGATCATCGCCGTGGAGACGACGCCGCAGACGAGCGCGAACGGGTTGAGCAATCCCCAGAACGAGCCGGTGTAGTACGAGACGAGGTATTCGTCGAAGTGGAAGGGCACGCCCTGCAGCAGGTTGCCGAAGGCGACGCCGAAGATCAGCGGCGGCACGGCGCCGCCGACGAACAGGCCCCAGTCCCACGTCGAACGCCAGCGCGCGTCGTGGATCTTGCTGCGGTAGTCGAAGCCGACCGGCCGGAAGAAGAGCGCCCAGAGCACGGCGAGCATCGCCCAGTAGAAGCCCGAGAACGCGGTTGCATAAACGAGCGGCCAGGCGGCGAAGATGGCGCCGCCGCCGGTGATGAACCACACCTGGTTGCCGTCCCAGTGCGGACCGACGGTGTTGATGATGACGCGCCGTTCGGTGTCGCTGCGCCCGACGAAGGGCAGCAGCGTGCCGACGCCCATGTCGTGCCCATCCATGATGGCGAAGCCGACGAGCAGCACGCCGACGAGCAGCCACCAGATGATTTTCAGCGTTTCGTAGTCGACCATTGAATACTCCTTGTTCTGTCGGTAGGCCGGGGTCAGGCGTGCGCCGATTCGTTGGCATAGCGACCGGTGCCGAGGCTGCCCGGCCCTTGCCGCGCAAACTTGACCATCAGGTACAGCTCGACGATGAGCAGGATCGTGTAGAAGCCGACGAAGCCGGCGATCGAGCCGTAGAGCGAACCGACGGTGAGCGTCGAGACCGAGAGATGCGTCGGCAGCACGCCGTAGATCGTCCACGGCTGCCGGCCGTATTCGGCGACGAACCAGCCGAGTTCGCAGGCGAGCCAGGGCATCGGCAGCGACCACACGGCGGCGCGCAAGAGCCAGCGGCGCTCGCCGAACGAGCCTTGCACCGAGTACCAGGTCGATAGCCCAAACAGCGCAAGCATCGCGAAGCCGAGGCCGACCATCAGGCGGAACGACCAGAAGAGCGGGCTGACGCGCGGCACCGTATCGTTGACCGCTTTCTCGATCATCTCGGGCGTCGCCGCCGAAACGTCCTTCGTATACTTCTTGAGCAGCAGGCCGAAGCCGAGGTCGTCCTTGCGCTCTGCAAAGCGCGCCTTGAGTTCGGCGTCGGCCGGATTCTTGCGCAGCGCTTCGAGTCGTTGCACGGCCTCGATGCCGCTGATGATGCGCTCGCGGTTCTTTTCCTTGATCTCGACGATGCCGGGGATCTGCTTGCTGACGCTGCGCGTGCCGATCAGGCCCATGATCCACGGCAGCTTGATCTCGAAGTCGTTCCTCATCCCGGCTTCGTTGGGCAGGGCGATCAGGTTGAGGCCGGCGGGGGCGGGCTCGGTTTCCCACATCGCCTCGATGGCAGCCATCTTCGTCTGCTGGGCCTCTCCGACCATGTAGCCCGACTCGTCGCCGAGCACGATGACCGAGGCGATCGACGCCAGCCCGAAGGCGGCGGCGATGCGGAAGCTGCGCTTGGCGAACTCGACGTCCTTGCGGCGAAGCAGATACCAGGCCGAGATCGAAAGCACGAACATGGCGCCGGTGACGTAGCCGGCCGAGACCGTATGCACGAATTTCGCCTGTGCGTCCGGGTTGAAGACGACGGCCCAGAAATCGGTCATCTCCATGCGCATGGTGACGTAGTTGAACTCGGCGCCGACCGGGTTCTGCATCCAGCCGTTGGCGATCAGGATCCACAGCGCCGAGAGGTTGGTGCCGATCGCCATGAGCAGCGTGACGAGCAGGTGGCGCTGGCGCGACAACCGATCCCAGCCGAAGAAGAAGAGGCCGATGAAGGTCGATTCGAGGAAGAAGGCCATCAAGCCCTCGATGGCGAGCGGCGCGCCGAAGATGTCGCCGACGTAGTGCGAGTAGTACGCCCAGTTGGTGCCGAACTGGAACTCGAGCGTGATGCCGGTGGTGACGCCGAGCGCGAAGTTGATGCCGAAGAGCTTGCCCCAGAAGCGCGTCATGTCCTTGTAGACCTCCTTGCCGGTCATCACATAGACGCTCTCCATGATGACCAGCATCCAGGTCATGCCCAGCGTGAGCGGGACGAACAGGAAGTGGTACATCGCCGTGGCCGCAAACTGCAGCCGGGATAGATCGACCAGGGATTCACTGACCATGCGGGGCTTCTCCTTGTCTGGTTTGTTGCGCCGTGCCGACGAACGCCGCCGGGTCGACGGCTACCGTCTGCCCGCGGAAGAAGACCCACCACAGGGCGAACAGGACGGCGAGCTTGAACAGCACGATCCAGAACAGTTTGCGGGCGAGGTGGCTGTCGTTCATCGCGGATGGATCAATCGATGGGAAAGAGGAATCTCTAAACAAGATTCGGGCCAGCTAGGGAAGGATGCTGCATCTGCCGTAAAAACAAGGAGTTGGCGTTTCGCCGTTGGCCCGGTGGCTGCCAGTTGTGGCCTTTGGCAGTTAATGGTTGGCATGAGTGGCAGTCAACTGGCAGTATCGGCATCAAGGAGAACAAAATCATGAAAACCCCCGCTCATCCGCTCACCGAACTCCTGTCCCTGCTCGACGCGTCGAGCGAGCCCTACGTCGTCTTCGACCGCCAGTACCGCATCCTTGCCGCCAACGCCACGTATCGGCAGCGCGCCGGTGCGGACAGCGTCGTCGGGCGTTGCTGCTACGAGGTGTCGCACCATTACCCGGTGCCGTGCGATCAGGCCGGCGAGACGTGCCCGCTGCGCCAGAGCCTGCAGTCGGGCAAGCGCGAACGCGTGCTTCACCTGCACCACACGCCGCGCGGCGAGGAATACGTCGATATCGAGCTGACGCCGATCCGCGACGCGAGCGGCGAGATCGCCTATTTCGTCGAGAAGATGGTCGGCATGAACCAGGCGAAGGGGCTGCCGTCCGGTCAGGGGCTGGTCGGGCGCGCGCCGGTGTTCCAGCGCATGCTCGCGCTCGTCGCTCGCGTGGCGCCGTCGGATGCGGTCGTGCTGCTCGAGGGCGAATCGGGAACCGGCAAGGAACTCGTCGCCAACGCGCTGCACCAGGCCAGCCGGCGGGCCGCGGCGCCTTTCATCGCCGTCGATTGTTCGGGCATTCCGGAGACGCTGTTCGAGAGCGAGCTGTTCGGCCATGAACGCGGCGCCTTCACCGGCGCCGTCGCGCGCAAGCCGGGGCTGGTCGAGGCGGCGAGCGGCGGAACGCTCTTCCTCGACGAAGTCGGCGAGATTCCACCGACGATGCAGGTCAAGCTGCTGCGCCTGCTGGAGACCGGCACCTATCGCCGTATCGGGACGACCGAAATCCGGCGCGCCGACGTGCGCATTGTCTCGGCGACACATCGCCCGCTGTCGGCGATGGTCGATGCCGGAACGTTCCGCGCCGACCTCTACTACCGGCTCAATATTTTCCCCATCCGCGTGCCGCCCCTGCGCGAGCGCCTCCCGGACGTGCCGCTGCTCGCCGAGTCGCTGCTCGCGCGGGTCGCCCCCGGGCGCGGACTCGAACTCGCGCCTGCGACGCTGGCGTATCTGGCAACGCAGCCGTACCGCGGCAATGTGCGCGAGCTGCGCAATATCCTCGAACGCGCGAGCCTGATGTGCGACGGCAATCGCATCGACGTCGAGCATCTTGCCGACCTCCCCATCGCGGAAAGTCCCGTCTCCGAGCGTCGTGCGGCGGCAACTTCGCTTTCTCTCGCCGACGCGCTCGCCGAACACCGCGGGCCCCTGCGCGAGTTGGCCGGAAAGCTCGGTCTGAGCGAACGGACGCTTTATCGTCGCTTGCGAGAGCTTCGCAAGGATCGCAGCGCCGGCGCGTGACTGCGGTATTTCATCGTCTATAGTGGGTTCAGCGTTGCCCGGGTTTGAATATAAGTATATTCTGAAACTGTTCGGAATATGGCTTGGTGCTTATGTTTGCGCCGATGCCGGAATCGAATCCCGATGAACGGCCGGGGCGGGGGTCTCCCCGGCGATTCATCGTCTCAAGTCCTGTTTTGCGAGTCGATCATCCAGGAGGGATCAATGGCACACATAGTCATCATGGGCGCGGGTATCGGCGGCATGGCAATGGCCTACGAGATGCGGGCGAAGGCCGGCAAGGCGGACGTCGTCACGGTCGTCTCGAACACGCCGAAATTCCATTTCGTGCCGTCGAATCCGTGGGTCGCCGTCAACTGGCGCAAGCGCGACGAAGTCGAGCTGGAGATCGAGCCGCTTTTGACGAGGCGCAAGATCGAGTTCATCGGTACGGGCGTGAAGCGCGTGCGCCCGGACGAGAACGTGCTCGAACTCGACGACGGGCGCCGCCTTGACTACGACTTCCTGATCATCGCCACCGGCCCCAAGCTGGCCTTCGACGAGATCGAAGGGCTTGGCCCGCACGGGCACACGCAGTCGGTCTGCCACATCGACCACGCAATGCACGCGCAGGGCGAGTGGGCGCACTTCGTCGAAGACCCGGGCCCGATCGTCGTCGGCGCCGTGCAGGGTGCGTCGTGCTTCGGCCCGGCCTACGAGTTCGCGATGACGATGGAAACCGATCTGCGCCGGCGCAAGATCCGCGACCGCGTGCCGATGACCTTCGTCACCGCCGAGCCCTACATCGGCCACCTCGGCCTCGGCGGCGTCGGCGATTCGAAGGGCATGATGGAGTCGATCCTGCGCGAGAAGCACATCAAGTGGATCTGCAACGCCAAGGTCACCCGGGTCGAGGCCGGCAAGATGTTCGTCACCGAGCACGACGAGGACGGCAAGCCGAAGAAGGAGCACGAGCTGCCGTTCAGGTACTCGATGCTGCTGCCGGCCTTCAAGGGCGTCGACGCGGTGTTCGGCATCGAGGGACTGACCAACCCGCGCGGCTTCATCCTGATCGACCCGCATCAGCGCAACCCGAAGTACCGGAACATCTTCGCCGTCGGCGTCTGCGTCGCCATTCCGCCGGTCGAGGTGACTCCGGTCCCGACCGGCACGCCCAAGACCGGCTACATGATCGAATCGATGGTGACCGCCGCGGCGCACAACATCGCCGACGTGCTCGCCGGCCGCGAGCCGCAGGAGCGCGCGACGTGGAACGCCGTCTGCCTCGCCGACTTCGGCGACTCGGGCGCCGCCTTCGTCGCGTTGCCGCAGATCCCGCCGCGCAACGTCAACTGGTTCTCGCAAGGCAAGTGGGTACATCTGGCGAAAATCGCCTACGAGAAATACTTCATGCGCAAGATGAAGCAGGGAACCACCGAGACGATCTACGAGAAGATCGTCATGGACGCGCTGGGCATCATGAAGTTGAAGGAGAAGAAGTAGCGGGAGTGGGGGGGTCTGGCGCAATGCCGGCGGCGCAATGCCCTTCGGTTATTGCGCCCTACGTTCCCTCCGGTCACATTGCGCCAAAAAGCACATCGTACCGTCGCCTTAAGGCTGGTTTAAGACGCATCGTTTCCAATGAAGTCCCACACCCGCTTCAGGCGGGGTGCCCTCAACTTCATAAGGAAGCCAGTATGAACAGGATCATCGCCACCATCCTTGCCACGACCGCTCTTTCGTTCGGCGCTTCAGCGGCCTTTGCCGAGCCGTCGTGCGACGTGCCGAAGGAAAAGTGGATGAAGGAAGCCGATTTCAAGGCCAAGGCAGAAGCCGAGGGCTACAAGATCAAGAAGTTCAAGGTCAACAGCGGCAAGTGCTACGAAATCTACGGCACCAAGGACGGCAAGAAGGTTGAAGCCTGGTTCAATCCCGAAACCGGTGCATCGGTCGGCGCGAAGTCCGAATAAGGCCGTTCGAAGACGCGACATGATCGCGGGCCGGGCTCTCCTCCCCGGTCCGCGATCGTTGTTTTGATCAGTGCTGAACAGGAACCCTGAGATGAATCAAACGACGACCTTCGAAAGAGTTCACGTGTGGGACCGCTTCGTGCGTGTATTTCACTGGGCGCTCGTGATCTGCATCCTGCTCAACTTCTTCGTTCTGGAGGAAGGTGAGACGCCTCACCGCTGGCTGGGCTACCTGGCCACCGCGCTGGTTAGCGCTCGTATCGTCTGGGGCTTCGTCGGCTCGCGTTACGCGCGCTTTGCGGATTTCTTCCCGACGCCGGCGAAGATCGGGCAACACCTGCGGAACGTCCGTTCCGGAACGCACGACGATTATCCCGGCCACAACCCCGTCGCCGCGCTGATGATGTTCGCGTTGATAGGCCTCGTGCTGGCGCTCGGCGTCACCGGCTACATGCAAGGCACCGACGCGTACTGGGGCGAGGACTGGGTGCAGGAATTGCACGGGGCGCTGGCTTCGACGCTGATCGCACTGGCCGGTCTGCACGCAGTCGCTGCGATTGTCATGGGGCGAATCGAACGCACCAACCTCGTGCATGCGATGCTGACCGGCGTCAAGGTCCGGCCCGTGCGCGGCAGAAAATAGCAGGAACCGGCGCGGTCGGCAGGCGGGTATATTACGTGCATCACAACGCGCCGAGGAACGCCATGCCTTCCGCCCATCCAGCCCGATCGTTCATTTACGAAGCCTGCGTCGAGTCCCTTGCCGACGCGCTCGCCGCCGAAAAGCGCGGCGCGCATCGCATCGAGCTGTGTTCCGCGCTTGACCAGGATGGCCTGACGCCATCGCGCGAGCTGATCGGCCGGTGTCGACGCGAGCTGTCGATCCCGATCATGGCGATGATCCGCCCGCGCGGCGGCGATTTCGTCTATTCGGACGACGAAGTTACGCAAATGGAGGGCGAGATCGCCTTCTGCAAGCGCAGTGGTGTTGCCGGCGTCGTCTTCGGCTTGCTGACGCGCGCGGGTGAAATCGACGTTGAAAACACCAAGCGTCTGGCACGCGCCGCGTTGCCGCTCGACGTTACTTTCCACAAGGCGATCGATTATTCGAATGACGTCCTGGCGTCATTTGCGTACCTGAACGCAATCGAAGGAATTTCGCGCGTGCTCACTTCCGGCGGCTGCCCGACGGCGTGGGAAGGGCGCGAGACGCTGAAGGCGATGCAAGAGATGCCGGGGCGACGCATCGGGATCATCGCCGCCGGCCGGCTGCTGCCCGAGAACCGGGGGCGGGTGGCTGATTACACCGGCATTCGTGAGCTGCACGGGAAGCGGATCGTTTAGGGTGCGGGGCGGTGCAATGCGCGTTGCTTATTGCACCCTACGGCCTCGGTGGGTTTTGTAGGGTGCAATAACCGAAGGGCATTGCACCGTATCGCTCACAAATGCTGCCACTCCGGCTTGTTGTCATACACCCAGCGGTAGTAGTCGACGCGCTGGAGTTCGGCGGCGGCGTCCGTGTCCAGGCAGAACTTGGCATCGGGGTGCATCTGCAGGATCGACGCCGGGTTGATCGCGGTGATCGGCCCTTCGACGGCTTCGGCGATGGCGTGCGCCTTGTTCGCGCCGAAGGCGAGCATCAGGTTGTGGCGTGCTTCCATGATCGTGCCGATGCCCATCGTGATGCAGTGCGTCGGCACTTCGTCGAGGCTGGCGAAGAAGCGCGCGTTGTCCTGGCGCGTCTGCGGCGTCAGCGTCTTGATGCGCGTGCGCGATGCCAGTGACGAGGTCGGCTCGTTGAAGCCGATGTGGCCGTCGGTGCCGATGCCGAGCACCTGCAGGTCGATGCCGCCGGCGTCACGGATGCGCTGCTCGTAGGCGGCGCAGAAGCCGGGAATGTCCTTGGCGTTGCCGTCGGGAATGTGCACGTTCTCGGGCGCAATGTTGGTGTGCCGGAACAGGTTTTCCCACATGAAGCTGTAGTACGACTGCGGATGCTCCTTCGGCAGACCGATATACTCGTCGAGGTTGAAGGTCGTCACGCGGCGCCAGTCGAGCTTCATGTCGATCAGCGCGCGGTAGAGGAGGAGCGGCGTGCTGCCGGTGGCCAGTCCGATGACGGCGTTCGGCTTTTCGTTGAGCAGGCGGGCGATGACGCGCGCGGCGACAGCGGTGGCGGCTGCGGCGGTCGGCTGAATGATGATTTCCATGGGGTTCTCCGGTTCGGTCAGTCGTGGGCGAGCGCGATCGCGTCGCCTTCGACGAAGACGTGTGTGAGTTGAAGTTCCGGCGACATGACGACGATGTCGGCGAAGGCGCCGGGCTGCAGGCGGCCGCGCTCGTGTTCGCCGAGGTAGTCGGCCGGGTGGGTCGAGACGTGGCGCGCGGCTTCGTGCGCCGGGACGCCGATCGAGACGAGGTTGCGGAACGCCTGGTCCATGGTCAGAACGCTGCCGGCCAGCGTGCCGTCGGCCAGGCGCACGCCGCCCAGGCACTTGGTCACCGTCTGCGAGCCGAGGTGGTAGCGGCCGTCAGGCATGCCGGCACCCGAGGTCGAATCGGTCACGCAGTACAGCTTGGGGATGGCGCGCCGGGCCGCGCGGATGGCACCGGGGTGGACGTGCAGCAGGTCGGGGATCAGCTCGGCGTATTCGGCGTGCGCCAGCGCCGCGCCGACCATGCCCGGCTTGCGGTGGTGGAATTCGCTCATCGCGTTGAACAGGTGCGTGAAGCCGCCGACGCCGGCGTCGAGCGCGGCGACGCCTTCTTCGTAGCTGCCATTGCTGTGGCCGATCTGCGAAATGATGCCGGCGATTTTCAACTCGCGGATGAAGTCGAGATGGCCGGCGATTTCGGGCGCCAGCGTCAGCACGCGAATCCTTGCCAGTTCATGCAGCGTGCTCAATTCCTCGATCGAGCCGGAGCGTACTGCGTTCGGCTGCGCGCCCAGTCGGCCCGGGTTGATGAACGGGCCTTCGAGATGGACGCCGAGGACGCGGGCGCTGTTGGCGGGGCGCTCGCGCATCGCGCGGCCGACGTCGGCCAGCGCCTTCTCGATGTCTTCGCGCGGGGCGGTCATCGTCGTGGCGAGCAGGGAGGTCGTGCCATGGCGGGCGTGAATGCGCGCCACCGTGTCGATCGCGCCGTTACCGTCCATCACGTCGGCGCCGCCGCCGCCGTGCACGTGCAGGTCGATGAAGCCTGGCAGCACCAGCGCTTCGCCTGCGCCGGGCGCCGGAATGCGCGTGCCGTCGATGGCGCTGATGCGTTCGGCGAAGTCGAGCGTGCCGCGAATCCAGCCGTCGGGTGTCAGGATGCAACCGGTGATGTGCGTGGCCATGGTATGCGGATTTCTGGTTTGAATGGAACCACTATAGAACCAGTTGTGCGCGTGGTCAAGTCATCCGCAGACGGCCGGTTGACCGCGCCGCGCCTCACCGGAAAAATCGAATGAGCTGTTTTTGTTGTAAAAGCGTATCTTTTTGTGGCGATTTTGTGGTTGACAGTCTGACGAAAGTGGTACTAGACTGGTTTTCATTGCGCCGATGGTGGTGTCCGGTCCTTGCTTGCGTGTCGCAGGTTCGGCCGCGGTTTATGGAGACTTTGATGGGTTTTGCGCGGTTGAAGCTGTCTGCTTTTGCAAGTGGTATCGTCGTTCCGCTCGAGGCGGTTCCCGATCCGGTGTTTGCCGGGCGCATGCTCGGCGACGGCCTGGCCATCGATCCGGGCGCCGGTGTCCTGCACGCGCCGTGTGACGGCGTCGTCGCGCAGCTGCACCGCTCGCATCACGCGTGTGTTCTTGAATCCGCGGACGGCGTGCGCATGCTGCTGCACATCGGCATCGACACCGTGCTGCTCAAGGGCGAAGGCTTCACGCCGCGCGTCGCCGAAGGCGAGGCGGTGCGCGCCGGGCAGCCGCTCGTCGAATTCGATCTCGAAGTTCTCAAGCGCCACGGCAAGCCCGTGGTCACGATGCTGGTCATCGAGAACGGTGACGCGTTCCGCATCGACTGGCGCAGCGACAGTCGGCCGATCGCCACCGGAGAGCCGCTGATGAGCGTGGTCGCTGCCGGCGCGCCGACCGCTGCGGCAGCGGTTTCTGATGCCGGAAATATGGAAACGGCCAACGGCTGGGCCACGGTGCGTCATGTCGGCGGCCTGCATGCCCGTCCGTGTGCGCTGCTCGCCAACGCGGTCAAGAAGTACGAGGCCGCCGTCGAAGTGCGCGCGCACGGCAAGACGGCCAACGCGCGCAGCGCGACGGCGATCATGGGCCTGGCGATCGGCGAAGGCGAGGAAGTGGAAATCAGCGCCTCCGGCGCGAACGCCGGCGACGCGCTCGAAGCGGCGATCATCGCGCTGGAAACACCGAGCGAGATGGAACACGCCGCGCCGGCCGTCGAACCGGCCGTGGCGGCCGCCGGCTCGCTGCTTCCCGGCCAGCTGGCCGGCGTCGTCGCCTCGCCTGGCGTGGCGATGGGCATCACCGCGCGCCTGGATCATGCGGTCGGCGCGATCAACGAGCAGGGCGAGGGCGAGACGCTCGAACGCCGCGCGCTGGCCGCTGCGCTGCACGCCGTCGTCGGCGACATCGAAGCGGCGATCGCCGAGGCGGCGCGGCGCGGCTTCGTCGAACAGGCCGAGATCTTCGCGGCGCATCGCGTGCTCGCCGACGACCCCGAGATGTTCGCCTACGCCAGCGGCCTGATCGCCGCCGGCAAGAGCGCCGCCTTTGCCTGGCGCGCTTCGGCCGAAGCACAATGCGCGGCGCTGGTCGCCACCGGCAATGCCCTGCTCGTCGGCCGTGTCGCCGACCTGCGCGACATCGAGCGGCAGGTCCTGCGCAAGCTGGCCGGCGACAGCGCGGCCGAACCCGAGCTGCCGGCAAACGCCGTCGTGCTTGCCGACGATCTGGTGCCGTCCGATTTCGCCGTGCTCGTGCGCGCCAGGGCCGCCGCCATCGTCACCGCCAAGGGCGGGGCGACGTCGCACATCGCCATCCTCGCCCGCGCGCAGGGCGTCCCGACGCTGGTGGCGGTGGGCTTGCCGCTCGCCGAAGTGCGCGACGGCGTGAATGTGATCGTCGACGCCGAACGCGGCGTGCTGGACATCGCGCCGACGGCCGAACGCATCGCGGCGGCGCGCGCCGTCATCGAACGCCAGTCGGTCGCGCGCGCCGAGGTGCTGGCGCTGGCGCACGAGAAGGCCGAGACGGCCGACGGCGTGCGCATCGAAGTCGCGGCCAACATCGCCACGGCGGCCGACGCGGCGGAGGCCGTCAAGCTCGGCGCCGAGTCCGTCGGCCTGCTGCGCACCGAACTCCTGTTCCTCGAGCGCGAGACGGCGCCGAACGAAGCCGAGCAACGCGCCGCGTATCAGGCGGTGATCGACGGTCTCGACGGCCGGAGCGCGATCATCCGCACGCTCGACGTCGGCGCCGACAAGTCGCTCCCCTACATCCCGATGCCCGAGGAAGAAAACCCGGCGCTCGGCCTGCGCGGCATCCGCCTGTGCCTGGCGCGGCAAGCCCTGCTCGTCGAACAGCTGCGCGCGATCCTCGCCGTGCAGCCGCTCAGCGCGGTCAAGATCATGCTGCCGATGGTGGTCGACGTCGCCGAGATCGCCGCGACGCGCGCCGTACTCGACCGCCTGGCGCGCGAGATGGGCATCGCCGGGCGCGTCGAACTCGGCGTGATGATCGAGACGCCGTCCGCCGCCATCCTCGCCGACCAGCTGGCGCAGGAAGCCGATTTCTTCTCGGTCGGCACCAACGACCTCACGCAGTACGCGCTCTGTATGGACCGCACCAATCCGGCATTGGCCGCGCGCGTCGACGGCCTGCATCCGGCCGTCCTTCGCCTTCTGGCGCAGGCCGCGCAGGGTGCCGCGAGCCACGGCAAGTGGCTCGGCGTGTGCGGCGCCATGGCCTCCGATCCCGTCGCCGTGCCGCTCTTGATCGGTCTCGGCGTGACCGAACTTTCCGTCAGTCCGGCGGTGATCCCGGAAATCAAGGCGGTGGTCCGCCGCTTGAATGTGGGCGAGTGTCGCGCAGCCGCGCAGGCGGCGTTGCAACTGACGTCGGCCGACGCGGTGCGGGCGCACGTGAAGGAGGCGTGGCCGTGGCTGGGCGGGGTCTGTGGGTGAAAGCGGCGCAATGCCCGTTGGTTATTGCGCCCTACCAAGGTTTGTAGGGTGCAATAAGCGAAGCGCATTGCACCGCAAAGGCGCAAGAGTGTTTGTTTCGATAATTCATTGAGGAGGGAATCAAAGTGAGTGTTCTAGGGTATCTGCAACGAATCGGCCGGGCCTTGATGGTCCCGGTGGCGGTGCTGCCGGCGGCAGCGATCATGATGGGCGTCGGCTACTGGATCGACCCGAACGGCTGGGGCGCCGAGAGCGCGCTCGCCGCATTCCTGATCCAGGCGGGGGCGGCGCTGATCGACAAGATGGCGGTGCTGTTCGCCATCGGGGTCGCGTACGGGATGTCGAAGGACAAGGACGGCGCGGCTGCATTGGCCGGTCTGGTCGGTTATCTGGTGGTGACGACGCTGTTGAAGCCGAATGTCGTTGCGCAGATCCAGTCGATTCCGCTCGAGCAGGTTCCGGCGGCGTTCAAGAAGATCGAGAACCAGTTCGTCGGGATTCTCTGCGGCGTCATCGCGGCGGAACTCTACAACCGCTTCAGCGGCGTCGAGCTGAACAAGGCGCTGGCCTTCTTCTCCGGCCGCCGTCTGGTGCCGATCATTACTTCGGTCGTGATGATCTTCGTCTCGTTCGCGCTGATGGCCATCTGGCCGGTCATCTACGGCGGTCTCGTGCACTTCGGCGAGTCGATCGTCAGCCTCGGCTCGGTCGGCGCCGGCATCTACGGCTTCTTCAACCGTCTGCTGATCCCGGTCGGCCTGCATCACGCGCTGAACAGCGTGTTCTGGTTCGACGTCGCCGGCATCAACGACATCCCGAACTTCCTCGGCGGCGCCAAGACGCTTGCCGAAGGCAAGGCCGTGCTCGGCGTGACCGGCATGTACCAGGCCGGCTTCTTCCCGATCATGATGTTCGGCCTGCCGGGCGCCTGCATGGCGATCTACCACGCGGCCAAGCCGGAAAACAAGGCGCGCGTCGCCTCGCTGATGATCGCCGCGGGCTTTGCGTCGTTCTTCACCGGCGTCACCGAGCCGATCGAGTTCGCCTTCATGTTCGTCGCGCCGCTGCTCTATGTCATGCATGCGCTGCTCACTGGCGTATCGGTCTTCCTTGCCGCGCAGATGCACTGGATGGCGGGCTTCGGATTCAGCGCCGGCTTCGTCGACATGGTGCTTTCCGCGCGCAACCCGCTGGCCCAGAACTGGTACATGCTGCTCGTGCAGGGCGTGGTCTTCTCGGCGATCTACTACTTCTCGTTCTCCTTCGTGATCAAGGCGTTCAACCTGAAGACGCCGGGCCGCGAAGACGAAGCGCAAGCTGCTGCTGCGCCTGTCGTAACGGCCGCCGGGGGCAGCGAAGCCGAGAACCTCGCGCACGCCTACCTCTCCGTCATCGGCGGCAAGGCCAACGTGTCCGACGTCGATGCCTGCATTACCCGCCTGCGCCTGACGCTGAAGGACGCGTCCAAGGTCGACGAGGCCGCCGCCAAGCGCGCCGGCGCGAGTGGCGTGATCCGCCTCAACAACCAGAACGTGCAGATCATCATCGGGCCGAAGGCCGAGCTGATCGCCTCGGCCATGCACAAGCTGATCACCGCTTGAGGCAGGTAACGGTGCATTAGGACAGTCGCCAGTGCTGGTATGCGTACGCATGCGGTGCTGGCGACTTGTTTCATGGGCTTTCGTGTAAGTGACTGATGGTTGTCAATCACCGCTCGCCCTGAGCTTGTCGAAGGGCGTGACACCCGTAGGGCGCCTGTTCATGCCCTTCGACAGGCTCACCACGAACGGTAACTGGCTCGTCGGTCATTATTGCGAAGATTCTCACTAGCTGCTGAAAATGCCCCTTGAGGCAGAGTGGTATCATCCACCGCCGCAAGAAGCCTTATTCCCACTTCCCACGATTGCCAAACTCACCATGTCGAGCGACGCTCCTGAAATCGATCTGACCGATTCACTGGTCTCGGAACTCAAGCTCGACCCGGCGTCGTCTTCTCATCTCTATCTGCAGGTGCGCAACGGCCTGGCCCGCATGATCCGCGAGCGCCGATTCAGCGTTGACGACGCGCTGCCGTCGGAACGTGTACTCGCAGAGCGGCTTGGCATCTCGCGCGTCACCGCGCGCAAGGCGATCGGCGCGCTGGTCGACGAAGGGCTGATCGTGCGCCGGCACGGCTCGGGCAACTACATCGCGCCGATGCTGGAACAGCCGCTGACGCGCCTGACCAGCTTTACCGAAGAACTGAAGCAGCGCGGCTTCGAGCCGCACTCGCGCTGGATCCGCCGTGTCGTCGGACCGGCGATGCCGGAGGAAATGGTCGCGCTTGGCCTTTCGCCCGGTACGCGCGTCGCGCGCCTCGAGCGCGTGCGCCTCGCCGACGCGACGCCGATGGCCTACGAGGCGAGCGCGCTGCCCGTCTCCGTGGTGCCGGACCCGGAAGGCGTCAAGGACTCGCTCTACAACTACCTGCTCGAACGCAACACGGTTCCGGTGCGCGCCTTGCAGCACATCCGCGCCGCCAACGCCAACTCGCGCCAGGCGGAACTGCTCGGCATCCCGCTCGGGCAGGCGCTGCTCTTCATCACCCGCGTCGGCTACCTCGACGACGGGCGCGCCGTCGAGATCACGCACACCTGGTGCCGCAGCGACTACTACGACTTCGTCGCCGAGCTGAGGCGCTAAGCGCTTATTGATCGGGCTTCGACAGGCTCAGCCCGAACGGGAGTTGAGGCTTCCTGGGCCCGGATCAATAGTGCTCGGAGTCTGTGAAAAAACTCAAACCCCACCGCAGAGGCGCGGAGGAAACGCAGAGGAAAGGCACCGTTTCCAAAGGTTTTCTCTGCGAAAACTCTGCGTCTCTGTGACTCTGTGGTAGGTGTGTTCACAACCTCTCAGTTGGAACGGTGCGGGAACGGTGCGCAACGCCGGGCGTTGCACACCCTACGGCTGTGACGCTGTGGTGGGTGTTTCGGCAGTTATTCGCAACTTCTCAGTGTTTCATCCCGCCGGCGTCCATCTTGTGGGGCGCCGGCATCGTCATCGACAGCTTGCGTACGGTCGCCTCGATCCGTGATGTGCTTCCGTCATCGAAACTCATCGTGATCGGCACTTGATCGCCTTCCTTCAGTTCGCTCTTCATCTCGATCAGCATGATGTGATAGCTGCCGGGCTTGAGTTCGACCTTGCCGCTGGCCGGTACGACAATCTCCGGGATCTCGCGCATCTTCATCACGCCGTTGTCGTTCATGTGCGTGTGCAGCTGAACCTTGTCCGAGACCGGGCTCGTCGCCTTGACCAGCTTGCGCTCGGCGCTGCTGGCGTTGTGGATGGTCATGAAGGCGCCGGTAGTCGTCGTGCCGGGCGGGACGAGGCGGACGTACGGATCGTCGATGCGCAGCGCGGATTCGCCGGCGAGCGCCGGAACGGGCGCGATGGAGGTCGCCAGGATGCCGGCGAGCAAGACGAACGACTGGGTCAGATGGCGCATGGGAGGGTCCTTTCGTGGCGGAGACAGGGCGAGTGACAGCTGAATGTCGCGTGCGTGCAGGGTGAGGCGTGCTGCCGGTGCGGCGGTCCCTTTGCCGGGAGTGCATTTCTTTCGCGCCGCGTAGGTCACGAAGTCACATTATGCCGCGCAAAACGGCATTGCTGCCTCTGCAATCGTGGTCTGACGCCGCGTTCCTGCTGCTAGAATGAGCCTGAAAACCTCACCGCAAAGGCGTAAAGATCGCAAAGGAAACAACGGGTGGGTCGTATTTGATCATTCACCGTAGGGGTGACGATGGAAGATACGCGCCGTTCGTGTAGCACTTTGATTTTCTTTGCGAACCTTTGCCTCTTTGCGCCTTTGCGGTGAAGAACTGCGTTTTCAGGATGAATCGGCTCCCGCCGGAAGCATTCGGCAACCGCCGCCAGCAATGACTCTGGATTCGTTATCAATATCATGACTTCGCGCGCGCCCGCCATGCGTGACCTTCGTCTGGCCGATCGCTTCGGTTGCTTCGGGTGGATTTGCCGCCGATGCATGGTCGTGTTCTGCGCGCTCTTCCTCGGCGCGCCGCCATCGATCGCGCAAGAGGTGATCCAGTCGGCAAGCGAGCTGGATTATCCGCCCTATTCGATCGTCACCCTGGCCGTACTCGGCGCGCTTGTTCTGGCCGGTGGCGCCGCCTATCTGTGGCTGCGCACGCTGCGCGCGCAGGTGCAGGCGCGCACGGCCGAGCTGGCGATCGCCAACCGCCAGCAGCAAGAGGAAATTCATCGGCGCGAACAGTGCGAAGCGCGCTTTCGCGACCTCTTTGAGCAAAATTCCTCGGTGATGCTGCTCATCGAACCCGCCAGTGGCGCGATTGTCGACGCCAACCGCTCGGCGGTCGAGTTCTACGGCTACGCGCGCGACGAATTGCTGCAAATGTCGATTTCCGCCATCAATACCTTGCCCCCGGAGGAAACCGCCAGGGCGCGCGAGCGCGCCCTGCGCGGCGAGTGCAAGGACTTTGAATTCAGGCATCGGCTGGCGTCGGGCGAGATGCGCGACGTCGAAGTGCACCTCACGTCGATCGGCGACAACGAGCGGCCGCTGCTCGTCTCGATCGTCAACGACGTCAGCGCGCGCCGCCGTGCGGAGCGCGAACTCGAACAATACCGCGGCCATCTGGAAGAACTCGTCGCTTCGCGCACCGCCGAGCTGATGCGCGCCAAGCTCGCCGCTGAATCGGCGAATGTCGCCAAGAGCGCCTTCCTCGCCAACATGAGCCACGAGCTCCGCACGCCGATGAACGCCATCCTCGGCATGGCCACCCTGTTGCGACGCAGCGCCGTCACGCCCGCGCAGGCCGACAAGCTCGAAAAGATCGACAGCGCGGGCAAGCATCTGCTCGCGATCATCAACGACGTTCTCGATCTGTCGAAGATCGAAGCCGGCAAGCTGCTTCTCGAAAGTGCGCCGGTGGCGATCGGACCCCTGATCAACGACGTTGCGCAGCTGGTCGCACAAGCGGCGCGCGATAAAGGCCTCGAGCTCGGGATCGAGGTCGGCGCGGGCGCCGATACTTTCCCCGACCACCTGCGCGGCGACCCGACACGGCTGCAACAGGCGCTGCTCAACTATGCGACGAACGCCGTCAAGTTTACTGACGCGGGCCGCGTCACGCTGCGTGCCGTGTTGCTCGACGATAGCGAGGCAGACGTGCGTGTGCGCTTCGAAGTGCAGGACACGGGCATCGGCATCGCACCGGACGCGTTGGCGCGACTGTTCAGTGCTTTCGAGCAGGCCGACAATTCGAGCACGCGCAAGTACGGCGGCGCCGGCCTCGGTCTGGTGATCACCCGGCGCCTCGCCGAACAGATGGGCGGCGAGGTCGGCGTCGACAGCACGCCGGGCGTCGGCAGCACCTTCTGGTTTACGGCGCGACTGGAGAAGGCGTCCGCCGAAGCGGCGAGCGCGCCCGTGCCCGTGATCACCGACGCCGAGGCGCTGATCCGCCAGCGCCACGCCGGCGCGCGCGTCCTCATCGCCGACGACGAGGCCTTGAATCGGGGGGTCGTGCAGTTCTTCCTCGAAGCGTCGGGCCTCGTCGTCGATGTCGCGGAAGACGGCGAGCAGGCGCTCGAACTGGCGGCGGCGAACGACTACGCCTTGATCCTGATGGACGTGCAGATGCCCCGGCTCAACGGTCTCGACGCCGCGCGCCGGCTGCGCGCGTTGCCCGGTTACGGCGCGACGCCGATTCTGGCGATGACCGCCAACGCCCTTGTCGAAGACAAGGCGCGTTGCGTCGCCGCCGGGATGAACGACTTTGTCGCCAAGCCCTTCAACCCGGATCTGCTGTTTGCCTGCCTGCTGCGCTGGCTGGGCGATAAAGGCGGACACGATAAACGTTTCGCTCAGACATCATGAAACTGCGCACACGAATGTGGATGATTCTCGGGGTGACGCTGCTGGTCATCCTCGGGGGAGACCTTGCGATCACCTGGCGCCAGATTCAGGACGACCAGCGCAGCGAGCTGGAGATCGACGTCCATACCATCCGCGGCATCCTCATGGCCACGCGCCGCGTCTATCACCAGCAGTTCATCCAGAGCGGCCTGCCGGTCACCGAGGCGACGGTGGGCTTTCTGCCGGCGCATGCGATGGCGCGGATTTCCACCGAATACAAGGCGTGGACCGAGAACGGCTACCGCTTCAACAACGTCTCCGACCGTTCGCGCAACCCGGCCAACCGCGCCGACGCGTTCGAACTGGCGGCGATGGATTTCTATCGATCCAACCCGCAGGTCAAGGAGCGCTCCGAGCCGATTGTCGAGCGCAACGGAAAGCGCTGGTTCCATTACACCGCGCCGATCTGGGTCGAAGGCTACTGCCTGAAGTGCCACGGTGCGGAGAGCGCGGCGCCGGCCAGCATCCGTCGGGCGTATCCCGCCGCTTCCTACGACTACAAGATTGGCGACTTGCGCGGCGTGATGAGCATCAGGCTGCCGATGGAGCGCTACGACGCCATGGTCGCACAGCGCTTCCGCTCGGACCTGATTCGCGACGGGCTGACCCTGTTGTGCACCTTCCTCGTGCTCGGCTATTTCATGGACCGCTTTGTCCTGCGTCGCATCGAGTCCTTGCGTGCGACGGCGCGCCGCGTTGCCGAAGGCGATCTCGGCGCCCGCGTCAATGTGCGCGGCTCGGACGAGCTGACCGAACTCGCCGCCGATTTCAACCACATGACCGAAGCCGTCGAAGCGCGCATCGTCGAGGTTCGCGACCTCAACGCCGCGCTGGAGACGCGTGTTGCCGAGCGCACCACCGAGCTCGCCGCCGCCAAGATAGGCGCCGAGGCCGCCAGCGAAGCGAAGAGCGCCTTCCTCAGCAACACGTCGCACGAAATCCGCACGCCGTTGAACGCCATCCTCGGTCTCACGCACCTGATGCGCAACGAGGCCACGCCGACGCAGGTCGAGCGGCTGGGCAAGATCGACGCGGCCGGCAAACACCTGCTCTCGATCATCAACGACATCCTCGACATCTCCAAGATCGAGGCCGGCAAGCTGCAGCTGGAACACAGCGATTTTCCGCTCCCCGACGTGCTCGACCACGTGCGCTCCATTCTCGGTGAAGCGGCACGCGCCAAGGGACTGGAGATCCGAATCGACACCGAGGGCGTGCCCGTCTGGCTGCGCGGCGACGTCATGCGGTTGCGTCAGGCGCTGCTCAACTACGCTGGCAACGCGCTCAAGTTCACGCAACACGGCCACATCACGCTCGCCGCCCGCCTGCTCGAAGACTGCGGCGACGACTTGCTGATCCGTTTTTCCGTCAGCGATACCGGCGTCGGCATCGACGCCGCGCGCCTGCCGCAACTGTTCGAAGCGTTCGCGCAGGCCGACGTCTCGACGACGCGCGAGTTCGGCGGCACCGGCCTTGGCCTTTCCATCACCCGGCGTCTGGCCGAGCTCATGGGCGGCGAGGCCGGCGCCGAGAGTACGCCGGGCGGGGGCAGCACCTTCTGGTTCACCGCGCGCGTGCAGCGCGGGCGCGGCATCCTGCCGCCGGTCGCCGTGCCGCCGGCCGACGCCGAACGGCAGCTGCGCGAACGGCCGTCTCCGGCGCGTTTGCTGCTCGCGGAAGATAACGACATCAACTGTGAGGTCGCCCTTGAACTGCTGCACAGCGTCGGCCTCACCGTCGATGTCGCCGCCGACGGCCGGGTCGCGCTCGAACTCGCGCGCCGGCAGCGCTACGACCTCGTACTGATGGACGTGCAGATGCCCCATCTCAACGGCATGGAGGCAACCCGCGCCATCCGCGCGTTGCCGGGCTGGCAGGACGTCCCCATTCTGGCGATGACCGCCAACGCCTTCGACGAAGACCGTCAGGCCGCCGAACTGGCCGGCATGAACGACCACGTCGCCAAGCCGGTCGACCCCGACCAGCTCTTCGCCTTGCTCGTCAAATGGCTGCCGCCAGCGGTCCCGTCTGTTCGTGCCGGCGCGGGGGCGGCGGCCCCGGTTACCCCCGCACCCGTGGAACCGGATGCCGACGAAGCCGTGCGCGCGCGTCTGGCGTGCATCCCCGGTCTCGACGTGGAGGCCGGCCTGCGCTTCTTCAACGGACGACTGCCGAGCTACCTGCGCCTGGTCCAGCTCTTCGTCACGCACCACAAGGATGACGTCGAGCGCATGGCAGAACTGATCGGGCGCGGCGAGCTGGTGTCGGCGGCGGAAATCGTGCACACGCTCAAAGGCTCGACCGGCAACCTCGGCGCGCAGGCGATTCATTCCCGGCTCAACGAACTGCACGAGGCCCTTCGCGCGCGCGACGACGCCGCGGTGCAATCCGCGCTGCAGCCGCTGGCCGAGCGCTTCCCGCGGCTCATCGCGTCGTTGCAGGCGGCGCTGTGGTCGGCGTGAACCTGAAAAACGCAGTGTTTCACCGCAAAGGCGCAAAGGCTCGCAAAGAAACGCCAAGCGCTGCGCGAACAGCGCGTATCAACCTCGCTCACTCCCGGGGAGCATCATCAGGCGCGGTCGATTCCTTGCTTCCCTTGCGATCTTTGCGCCTTGGCCGCGGTTGTTCTGGATAGCCGCCTCGGCCACGTCTTCCCCGACGGCCCGCGCGACCCCGCGGCGGGCTGCGCTCCTACGAAACCCACCACGCATCACCGGCCACCTGTAGGAGCCCAGTTTCACTGGGCGATAACCGCGCCGGAGCATCAACCGCCGCATCGCGCAGAAAATCTGCGCCCCGCAGGAAGTACCCTTGGGGTGCGCTCCTGTCGAAACTCATTGCGCATTACCGGCCTCCGGTAGGAGCCGGGTTTCCCGGGCGATTGGGCGGAGTCGCTGGAATAAGCGCCGATTTCGCGCAGCGAACTGCGCCCTCGCGCCGCTGGGGTGGGGGTTACGCCACATGCCAGGCTGACCGCCCGCCGGACCATGCGCTAAACTCCTGCACTTCGCAGATCAACCCGCCGCCCGAGTCCGCCATGCCCGAGATCGTCTTCAAGGGGAAGGAATACGTCTACAACCACCACCTCGGTGTGCCGTACCGGCCGCTGATTCCGCACGCCGAAAAGGGCGTCGGCCCGGCCGACCTGGCGAGCAATCTGGTGATCCACGGCGACAACCTGCACGCGCTGAAAAGCCTGCTGCCGCGCTACGCCGGCGCAGTCGACCTCGTCTTCATCGACCCGCCGTACAACACCGGCAACGAAGGCTGGTGCTACAGCGACAACGTCAATTCGCCGATCATGAAGGAATGGCTGTCGACCAACCCCGTCGACGGCGAAGACCTGCTGCGCCACGACAAATGGCTGTGCATGATGTGGCCGCGCCTCGTGCTGCTGCGCGAGCTGCTCTCGGAGACCGGCTCGCTGTGGATGACGCTCGACGACAACGAGGTGCACCGGGCGCGGATGATGCTGGATGAGATTTTTGGGGAGGAGAACTTCGTTGCTACCTGTGTGTGGCACAAGATGGATAGCCCGAAAAACACCGCGGAGCATTTCAGTGTCGATCATGACTATGTGATCGTCTATGCCAAGAACGTAGACCAATGGTCGCTTAATCTCCTGCCTCGAACGGAAGAGATGCTGGCCAGATACCAGAACCCGGACAACGATCCACGAGGTTCTTGGCTTCTGAGCGACCTTGATGCACGCAACCCGTACTCCAAAGGGCTTTATTCAATAACGACACCAAAAGGACGAGTAATAGACGGGCCGCCTAAAGGCAAATACTGGCGTATTAGCAAAGAGAAATTTGAGGAAATGGACGCCGACAACCGGATATGGTGGGGAGTCGACGGAAATGCTGCCCCAAATATCAAACGTTTTCTGTCGGAGGTAAAGGATGGCGTGGTTCCGCAGACTATTTGGCCTTGGCAAGTCGTTGGAAGTACCCGCAACGCAAAGACAGAGCTTCTGAATGTGCTCGCCAGTGGGACAGAGCACGAGATATTTGTTACGCCTAAGCCGACCGGATTGGTTGAGCGTGTGCTGGCGATCGGTACCCAATCAGACGCCCTCGTCCTCGACTCCTTCGCCGGCTCCGGTACCACCGCGCATGCGGTGCTCAAGGCCAACGCCCGCGACGGCGGGCGGCGGCGCTTCATCCTCGTCGAGGGCGAGGACTACGCCGACCGGCTGACCGCCGAGCGCGTGCGCCGGGCGATCAAGGGTTACGCCTGGGTCGGCACGCAGCGCGAGACGCTGCTCGAAGAGAAGATCACCTTCACCCAGTTCAAAAAGGCCGATGCCTGGCTGGAGAAGATCGAGGCGATCCGCCGCGAGCACGGCTTGGCCGAGACGCCAGGCGATCTTGCCGATCAGGGCAGCGCGAAGAAACCGCGCCGCTTCGGCAAGATCGAGGTGAAGCTCGACGACGGCGTGCTGCGCGTCGAAGGCGTGCGCCAGATCTCCGATCGCGCGCCGGGCCTCAGCGGCGAATTCACCTATTGCACGCTCGGCGCGGCGGTGGAGCTGGAAAAGTTGCTCTCCGGCGAGTCGCTGCCGGCCTTCGACGCGCTCGGCGCGTGGCTGTTCTATACGGCGACCGGCGGCGTGCTGCCTGCTGTTGCCGCAGACGCGCCGCTCTGGTATCTCGGCGAGGCAGCCGACAGGCACGTGTGGCTGATCTATCGCCCGGAACTCGCCTTCCTGAAAAGTCCGGAGGCGGCGCTGACGCTGTCGGTGGCCGATGCCTTCCGCCGCTGGGGCCTCGCCTACGACGCGCCGCGCGGCGAGCCGAAGGGTCACCTCGTCTTCGCGCCGGCCAAGTACATGAGCAACCGGCAACTCAAGGACCACGGCATCGACTTCGCCCCGCTGCCGTTCGCGCTGTATCGGGAGGCGTGAGATGGTTAAGGTTAAGTACTCGGATCGTACCTTGCTCGAATTGAGAAAATTCTCGGATGCGTTGGCTGCGCTGAAGGAAGCGGCTGCGCTGGAGGAAGACAAGATCGTTCGCGACTCACTGCTGCTGCGCTACGTCTTCACCTTTGAAATGGCGTGGCAGTCGATGCGGCAGGCAATGTCCGATCTCGGCGACCGGGAGACGCCACGCCTGGCTTTCGCGACGCTGGAGACGGCGTTCAAGCTCGCGTGGATCACCGATCCGGCGCTCTGGAAAGACCTGCGCGATGCGCGCAACAGCGTTGTTCACGCCTACGACGAAGCTCACGCCATCGCCTTGTCGGCATTCGTCAGATCAACGGCGATTCCCGCACTTGATACATTGCACGACAAGCTGATGCAGGAGCGCTGACCGGTGATCGACGACTTTGGCATTGCGCCCGGTATCGCGAAGAGATTGCGCGAATTCTTCGATCAGGCGCCGCCTGGTATCGAAAGGGTCTGGGTCTATGGCTCGCGTGCGCGCGGCAGTCACCGGCCGGACTCGGATATTGATTTGTGCATCGATGCGCCGTCCATGTCGGATGGCGATTACGTCCACCTGAAGCTGGAAATTCAGGACGACGGTTTGATATACGACTTGGACATTACGCGCTGGCAAACAATTGGCAACGATGATTTCCGCGCTCGGATCGAACGCGACCGCAAGCTCTTCTGGCAACCCCGCCGCCACGCGGCGAACGTCGAGGCGGTCGGCGGCATCGCGCTCAAGGATTTCCAGAGCCGCGTGCTGGCCGCGCTCGGCGACTACATCGACGAACTGAAGAAGAAGGCGGCGACGGCGCAGGCGGCGCAAAAGGCGCTGCGCGCGATGGAGAACATGGCCGACCTGGCGCGCGAGGCGGGCGATTTTCCGAAGCAGGCCTGGCAGGCGTTGAACGCGCGCCGGCTGCTGCCGCCGGCGTTCGCCGAGCGCCCGCATTCGAGCCGCTTCGACGGCGCGGGCCGGCCGATTCCGAACGTGTGCCTGAAGGTGCCGACGGGTGGCGGCAAGACGCTGCTCGCGGCGTCGGCCGTGGCGCGCGTGTTTTCTGCGTACCTTGGCCGCCACACCGGGCTGGTGCTGTGGATCGTGCCGAACGAGGCGATCTACCGGCAGACGCTGAAGGCGCTGGCCGACCGCGACCATCCGTACCGGCAGATTCTCAATGTGGCCGGGGCGGGGCGGGTGAAGATCCTGGAGAAGAACTCGCCGCTGTCGCGCCTCGACGTCGAGAGTCATCTCTGCGTGATGGTGCTGATGCTCGCCTCGGCCGCGCGGCAGAGCAAGGAGACGCTGCGCTTCTTCCGCGACCGCGGCAACGTGCGCGGCTTCCTGCCGCGCGATGACGATCTCGACGCGCACTGGGCGCTGCTCGAACAGGTGCCGAACCTCGACGTGTATGCCGCCTGGGGGCAAAGTCAGGAGGAGGCGCGGGCGCAGAAGGGCAGCGTCGTCAAGAGCTCGCTCGGCAACGTGATGCGCCTGCTGCGGCCGCTGGTGGTGATGGACGAGGGCCATCACGCGTACACCGAGAACGCGCTGAGGACGCTCGACGGTTTCAATCCGTGCTTCCTGCTCGAACTCTCGGCGACGCCGCGCGTGGCCTCCGCCAAGGGCAGCGGCTCGAACATCCTGGTCGACGTGCGCGGCGCGGATCTCGATGAGGCGCAGATGATCAAGCTGCCGATCCACGTCGACGTGCAGCACTGGAACGACTGGCAGAGCTGCCTGGCGGCGGCGGTGCAACGACTGGAAACCCTGCAGCGCGAGGCGCAGGTCCTGCAGGGCGAGACGGCGCGTTACATCCGGCCGATCCTGCTGGTGCAGGTCGAGCGCACCGGCGCGGACCTGCGCGACGCCGGCTTCATCCACGCCGAGGACGCGCGCGCGTATCTCCTGCAGCTCGGGTTGTCCGAGCGGCAGATTGCGATCAAGACCGCCGAGAAGAACGACCTCGCGCAGCCGGAAAACATCGACCTGCTCTCCAGCCAGTGCGAGGTGCGCGTGATCATCACCAAGCAGGCGCTGCAGGAAGGCTGGGATTGCCCCTTCGCCTACGTGCTGTGCGCGCTGGCCGCCGGCCGCAACCCGGCGGCGATGATGCAGCTGGTCGGCCGCATCCTGCGCCAGCCGCAGGTGGCCAAGACCGGGCGCGAGGCGCTCGACGCCTGCTACGTGCTGTGCCACGACGCGCGCACCGGCGAGGTCGTGCGGGCGATCAAGAAATCGCTGGAGGACGAGGGCATGGGCGACCTGGCGCTGACGGTGAGCGACGGGGAGACGTCGTCGACCGGGCAACAGGAAGTACGCCAGACACGCCGCGCCGGGTTTGCCGGTTTGCGTCTGTTCGTGCCGAAGGTGACGTGGGTCGAAAACACCGAGAACAATGGGCGCCGCGAGCTGGACTACGAGAGCGACATCCTCGCCCGCGTGGCGTGGGAGCGCGTCGATGCCGCGGCGCTGGCGCGCGACTGGGCGCCGGACGACCCCTACGCGATGAGCGAGCGTTTCGACGTCGACCTGTCGATCCTCGGACGCGGCGGGGTGCTGCGCGACCGCAACGGCGATGCGGACAACGGCGGCCGCCTCGATCGCGCGCGCATCGTGCGCGCGCTGCTCGACCTCGCGCCGAATGCCTGGCAGGTATGGGGTTGGGTCGATGCCGTCGTCGCCCGCCTGCTCGGCGGCGGCTGCAGCGAGACGCGGCTGGCCGGATCGAGCGCCGCGCTGATCGAGCGCTTGCGCATCGACGTCGAACGCGAACGCGACCGGCTCGCCGAGGCGGCGTTTCTCGCGCTGGTGGCTGAGGGCCGCGTCGAATTCGCGCTGCGCGCCGACGCGGCCGATTTCGAACTGCCGTCGGCAGCGACGCTGGCGCTGCCGGCCAGGGCCGCCGAGTTGCCGATCATGCGCGACGACCACCGGCCGGTGGAAAAGAGCCTGCTCGAACCGGCCCTGCGCTCGCCCGACATGAACGCCTACGAACTCGCCTGCGCCGGCTACCTCGACAGCCAGCAGGCGCTGCGCTGGTGGCACCGCAACGTGGCGAAATCGCAGTACGGCCTGCAGGGCTGGAAGCGCCACAAGGTCTATCCCGACTTCGTCTTCGCCTGTGTCGCCGAGCCGGGCGTCGAAAAGCTCGTGCTGCTGGAGACCAAGGGCCTGCACCTCGGCGGCTCGGACGACACGCGCTACAAGCAGGCGCTGCTCGAACGGCTTTCAGCGGCGTTCAGCGACAAACGGCACGTGCGCGGCGGGGAGTTCACGCTGGAAGGCGGCAACCGGGTGGAGCTGGCGTGCGACCTGCTGTTCGACGAGGCGACGTGGCGGAATGCGCTGCAGAGCCGGCATTTCTCCGGCGGAGAACGCTATTGATGAGGCCCGAAGATGTATGAACTCGTCACCCCGGCGAAAGCCGGGGTCCAGGTCGGTGGCTGCTCTCCGATACTGGATACCGGCTTTCGCCGGTATGACGGCGACTTTCTACTTCATCGGGCCAGAGCAATAGTGGTCCATCACAATACATCCACCAACCCCCGCACATCCCCATGCAATGAACTGATCGCCTCGCTGAACGGCAGATGAGGCATGTGTTCGCGAACCAAGGCGGCGACTGCACGTGCCTGTGCGAGGTCGCGAGGTTTCTTGATTGCGTCCCGGTCCGGGCGACTGGCCAGCCAGGCTTTGTGCAGGGCGAACGCGCGCGGATCGGGAACGCGCAGCGGGGTCGGCCAACCGGTCTCGTCGACGGCGACGGTGTCGAGCTTTGGCGCGTTGAGCAGCCATTGCAGGCCGGGAACCTCGGCGGCGACGAGGTCATCCTCCGCGAAACTGACCGGGTCGCCGACGTGCATGCCGCGCGGCGGTACGATCAGGTCGACCATGAACTGGCCGGCGTTGGCGGCGCGGAAGCCGCGCTTGCGGATGCACTCGAAACTGCGGTCGGCACGCTTCAGCAGGCCGAGCAGGCCCTGTCCGTCCAGCTTGCTGGAAACCAACGTCATCTTCTGGCGGTGGTCGTAGAGCAGGTCGATGTCGCCTGACGCCAGCAATTCGGTCAGGAATTGCACGCCACCGGCGGCCTCGTAGCCGAAAAGCGCCTGCGTGCCGAGGACGGTAAAGGATTTGTAGA
>NZ_JAGOIT010000186.1 GCF_017995515.1 Propionivibrio sp. | reverse complement strand
ACCATCAGCGTGCCGACCGTGTCGCGCGTCCCCGAACCCGGATTGCCGACGTTGAAGCGCTTGCCCTTGAAGTCCTCGAACCTGGTGACGCCGGCTTCCTTGCGCGCCAGCACGGTCAGCGGCTCCGGGTACACCGAAAAGACGGCGCGCAGGTCGGCGTGGGCGCCGCCTTCCTTGAACTGCGCCAGACCCTTGATGGCGTTGTACTGGACGTCGGACTGGGCAACGCCGAAGTCGAGTTCGCCGGCCTTGATCGTATTCACGTTGTAGACCGACCCGCCGGTGCTCTCGACCGAGCAGCGTATGCCGTGCTTGGCACGGTCCTTGTTCATCAGGCGGCAGATCGCGCCACCGGCCGCGTAGTAAACGCCGGTCACGCCACCGGTACCGATGGTGACGAATTTCTGCTCGGCCATGGCCACCGGGCTGATAAAGGTAGTGCTGAGCGCCAGAGCGGCGGCAATCAGGGTCAATTTCTTCATCGTTGGTCTCTCTCCTGTGATGAGTCGGCTAGTAACGTTGATGCGGGCGAATGGCTGAAAAGAAGCAAACCCGGCGGCAAAACGCTCGCCAGATTAGCGAAAAGGAGACAAAAAGACCATCCTGACCGACCGCATTAGAAACATTAATGCGCCATTTGCAGCCGGAGCGCCGGCTTCTTCATTTTCAGACGTGATCCCTTTTGCAGTTTGCGTGCCATGCCGCGCCGGAAAATGCGCACGCGCCGGCAAGCGATTGAATCGTCTGTGTTTTCACGCCCGGCGCTGTTTCCGTTCGGTGGACGCCGGGACGAAACCAGGCATCCTGCAATGCACAAGCTTGGTGCAAACAGGCGCGAACGGCCCCTTGCAACCGTCGGCAACCCCTTGTTTTTACGGCAAATCGTCAAGACGCACCGGTTTCTCCCATGCTAAAGTCTGCGCCGCTTATCCGGCATCCCTTTCGTAAATCATTCCAGGAGGACGCGCCATGGGCGTCGAAACAGTTCACGAAATCCGCGCCGCGATCGCGCGCGGCGAATGGAGAAAACCGACTTCCGGCGTCGCGGCCGGCTTCACCCAGGCCAACGTGGTCATCCTGCCCAAGCGCTACGCCTTCGACTTCCTGCTCTTCTGCGACCGCAACCCGCAACCGTGCCCGGTGATCGACGTCGCCGAAGCCGGCGTCATCGCACCGCCCGTCGCCGGGCCGACCGGCGACATCCGCACCGAGATCCCGAAGTACAAGATTTTCCGCCACGGGCAGTTCGAGAAGGAGGTTGATAACATCCTCGACGTCTACACCGAGGACATGGTGACCTTCCTGCTCGGCTGCAGCTTCACCTTCGAACAGGATCTCCTCGACAACGGCGTGCCGGTCCGGCACATCGAACTCGACCGCAACGTACCGATGTACATCACCAACCGCGAGTGCAAGCCGGCCGGCATCTTCTCCGGCCCGATGGTCGTCAGCATGCGTCCGATGAAGCCCGAGTTCATTGAAAAGGCGACCGCCGTCACCGCGCGCTATCGCCGCGCGCACGGTGCGCCCGTGCACGTCGGCGACCCGGCGGCGATCGGCATCGAGGACATCATGAAAGCCGATTTCGGCGACGCGCCCGAGATTCGCGACGGCGAAGTGCCCGTCTTCTGGGCCTGCGGCGTCACGCCGCAGATGGCGCTGCAACGTGCCAAGCCGGACCTCGTGATCACGCACGCGCCGGGCCACATGTTCATCACCGACATCCGCGACAAGGATCTGGCCGAGTCGTAAACGCTTTCTTGAAAACTGCACTGGAAACTGAAATGCCCGCAAAGGAAACCATCCGTCAATTCGAACTGCTCGCCCGCCACGACCCGGGCGGCCGCGGTTTGGCCTCGTCCGACGCCGAAAGCCATCTGCTCTCGGCGGCGACCCACCTGCTCGGCGCCGAGCGCGTCATCCTGGTCACCGGCTTCTGCATCCGCGCCGCGATGATCGGCGAAACCGACGGCCCGTCCGGCACGCTGGCGGTCGCCCACGCGCTGCGCCAGCTCGGCAAGGAAGTCGTGCTGGTCAGCGACAAGTTCAGCGACGGACTGCTCGAAGCCGGCGCCAGGGTGCTCGGCGCGCCGTACCCGATCACCGTGCTGAGCCCGGTGCAGGAAGAATCGGATCGCGCCATCGACGAACTGCTCGCCTCGTTCGCGCCGACCCAGGTCGTCGCCATCGAGCGGCCGGGCAGCGCCATCGACGGCCACCGCTACTCGATGCGCGGCGAGATCCTCGACGAACTGGTACCGTCGACCGATCGCCTGCTCGCGCCCCCCGGCACGCGCAACTACGCGACGATCGCCGTCGGCGACGGCGGCAACGAATTGGGCATGGGCCACCTGCGCGATTCACTGATGGACCGCATCAACCTCGGCGAACTCATCTTCTGCGATACCGAGGCCGACCACGTCATCCCGGCCGGCATCTCGAACTGGGGCGCCTACGCGCTCGCCGCTTCGCTCGCCGTACTCAGCGGCAAGGCTATCCTGATCAGGCCGGAAGACGAGCTGGCCGTGCTCGAAGCGCAAGTCGCCGTCGGCGCCGTCGACGGCTGCACGCGCAAGAATGACGTCTCGGTCGATGGCGTGCCGATTGGCGATTACCTGCAGACGGTTTCTGCTATCTACGCGGGCTGCCAAGCGTATCTGGCCGCCACGCAGGTGGCCGCTGCCTGAGGTTCAACGCTAATGTAGGAGTGCAGATTTTCTGCGCGATAACGGCTTTTCTTCGTAGAAGCACGCCTTTTCGCCCGGTAAAACCGGGCTCCTACGACCAACCGTGCCGCCGAAGGCTCCGCGACGCTACCGCGACTCCTTGA
>NZ_JAGOIT010000003.1 GCF_017995515.1 Propionivibrio sp. | reverse complement strand
GCTCACCGCGCTCACCGTCAGGGCGTCGCCGTCGGCGTCGCTGTCGTTGCTGCGCACGGCGATCGTGACCGGCGTTTCTTCGTTCGTCGAGACCGTGTCGTTCGCTGCGACCGGGGCGTCGTTGACGGCGTCGTTCACGGGCTTGGCGGTAGCTTCCACAGCAACACCGCCATTCACATTCTCCTCAACAAGCGCCGATCTCGCCGTCTCGGTCTCATACTCGTAACTGAGCGAGTCAACGCTCTCTGCAATCCGCAACAACCGGACAAAGGTCGGGCCGCCGTCACTCCCGCCAGCAGCTTCGCCCGCAGCTGTTTCCTCTAGCAGCGCATCGAGATTGCCGCCTTCGTTGATTGCCTGGATGATCCGGTTCGTGTCGTCGCTAGCCGCGAGGAGGGCCGAATCGGTGGCGTCAGCCTTGGAATCACCCGCGACTTCGGCGTCGACGGTCAGGACTTCGTTTTCGCGCAACGTCAGGAGTCGCCCGTCTTCGGTCGCCAGGTCGACCTGCGAACCGGGCAGCGCGACCAGAATCTCGCCTTCGAATACCGGGTCACCGATTTTCAGTTCGCGCATGGAGCCGTCTTCGCTCTTGGCGAAGACTTTTCCTTGAATGGCGGAAACGCGAGCGACGGGGGTATTGGCAGCCATGCTGGAACCTCGAGACGGAAGAATTGATTGCGCGACGATACGCAGATCGTCGCGAGCCGCCTACTGTACCGAAGTACGATAGCCGGAAACCCTTGCCCGATAAGGATCAGCGGGGATTTTCGATGCCGTTGATGATGAGCGAGAGCTGCAGGCGGTCGCGCGCGCCGAGCTTTTCCAGCATGGCGCCGACGTGCGCCTTGACGGTACGCTCGGTGATCTCGAGCTGGCGGGCGATTTCCTTGTTGCTGGCGCCTTTGGCGAGCAGGACGGCAGTTTCCTGTTCGCGCGGTGTCAAAGGCGCACGCCACGCCTGCTCATCGACCTCACCTGCTGGCACGAGGCGCGCGGTCGCCGTCAGCAGGCGCTGCATGAGCCCACGGCCGACCCAGATTCCGCCGTTCTCGACGACGGTGGCGACCTGCCGGAGCACCTCTGGCGCGGCATGTCCGTTGCAGTACCCCGCAGCGCCGGCGGCCAGCGCGGCCATGGCTTCGTCCTGGGAAGGTTCGTCGGCAAGTAGAACGAGCGGGCGTCCGGAAAGGTGGCCTGCAAGCCCGACGATCACCTCGGCCGCGCCGCGGCCCGCCGGCTGCAAGAGCCAGACGAGGCCGTCGCCAAGCGGCGGTGCATCCAGTCGGGCGGCCGCAAGTTCGGGAAAGGCTTCGCACCAGTTGTCCCGCTTGCGCGCGTCAATCGAAAGAAAAACTGGCGCCATCTTCACCGTTCGGACAAGGCCCGCGCCTTGGCGCGCAGCACGGGTTTCAGCAGATACGAGAGGACGCTCTTCTCGCCGGTAATGATATCGACCTCGGCGACCATCCCCGGAATCACCGGCAGGTTGTTGCCAAGCGTGGGGCGGTCGGTGCGCACGCGCACGGTGTAGAAGGCGTTGCCCTTTTCGTCGACGATCGAGTCGGCGCCGATGTGTTCGAGCTTGCCTTCCAGCCCACCGTAGATCGAGAAATCATAGGCGGTGAACTTGACGACGGCCTTTTGCCCAGGACGCAGGAAGGCAATGTCGCGCGGCAGGACGCGCGCTTCGAGCAGCAGGTTGTCTTCGAGCGGGACGACCTCGACGACGTCCTTGCCCGGCTGCACGACACCGCCGACCGTATTGATCAGCAGACGCTTGACCGTGCCCTTGACCGGCGAACGCAGTACCGAGCGCGTCACCTTGTCCGACAGACCGACGCTGCCCTCGGCCAGACTGTTGAGCTTGGCCATGGTTTCAGCGAGTTCCTTCCCGGCCTCGTTGCGGAAAGCCAGGCTCACTTCTTCCAGCTTGTGATTGGCTTCGCTGATCGACGCCTGGATGCGCGTGCTCTGCGCTGCCGCCATGTCGCGTTCGCCGCGGAAACGTCCGACATCGCGCTCAAGACGTAGCAACTCGACTTCCGACACGGCACCCGATTCGATCAATGGCTTCGTCACTGATAGCTCCTTCGCCGAGATTTCGTAGGCACGCGCGGCCTGCTCGTACTTGGCGCGGACTTCGACGAGTTCCTGCTGACGCTGCGACAGCTGCTGGCGGGCGATCGACTGTGTCGTCTCCAGCTCGGTGCGGCGCGATTCGTAGAGACGGCGCTCTTCTTCAACCGTTTTCGGGTCTTCCTTCTCCACCTCGGCCGGCACGACGAATGGCGTTCCTTCGCTCAAGGCTTTCAGGCGCGCTGCCTTGGCGACGAGCGCCGTGTATTGCACGCGGTTCTCGCGCACCGACGAGGCAAAGCGCGTCTGGTCGATGCGCAGCAGGATCTGCTCGGGCTCGACGACGTCGCCTTCGTGCACGAGGATCTCCGACACCACACCGCCATCCAGGCTCTGCAGCACTTGCAGCTGCCGAGACGGAATCACCTTGCCCTCGCCGCGCGTGACTTCGTCGATCCGGCTTACCGCCGACCACATCAGCGCAATCGCGAAAGCGACGCCGACCGTCCTCAAGAGCACGCGGGCACGCAACGGCTCCTGTTGCAGGATGGCGTAGTCGGTATCGGCGGCGAACCCCTGCTGTTCACGCTCCTTTTGCGCCACATCCATGCGCGCGAGCCAGCGGTCAGCGCTGGGCTGCAACGGCACACGCACGGCTTCGAGCACTTTGAGCAGGCGAGCGCCGATCGCCATCAGGCGCGAATGGGTTGAACCCGACTTCTGGCTCATTGCGCCCTCCCGATGCGTCCCGATTGCAGCGCCTGGACGACCTTTTCGCGCGGCCCGTCGGCGACGATCCGCCCGTCGTCAACGACGATCATGCGCGTCGCCAGATCGATCAGGCTGCTGCGGTGGGTCACGATCACCATCGTCTTGTGCGCGGCAAAGCGGCGCAGACGTTCCTTGAACGCGGCTTCGGTCGTGAAGTCCATGGCGCTCGTCGGCTCGTCGAAGAAGAGCACCGGCGGGTCCATCAGCACCGCGCGCGCGATCGCGACTTCCTGCCGCTGCCCACCCGACAAGGACTCGCCGCGCTCGCCGATGAGCATGTCAAAACCTTTCGGATGCCGATTGACGAATTGCGTGAGCCCGGCGACCTCCGCCGCATGGACGATAGCCGAATCGTCGGCATACGGCGCGCCGATGGCGATGTTCTCGCGCAGCGTGCCGTAGAAGAGCGTCGCGTCCTGGCCGACGAAGCCGACGTTGCGGCGCAGATCGGCCGGGTCGAGCTGACGCAGGTCGATGCCGTCGATGCGCACGGCACCCGCGGTCGGCTGGTAGAGGCCGAGCATCAGCTTCTGCAGCGTCGTCTTGCCGGAGCCGGTGCGCCCGAGAATCACCACATGTTCGCCCGGCGCAACGCGCAGGGAGACATTCTGCAAGGCGGGCTCATCCTGCCCCGGATAGCTGAAGGAGACGTCGCGAAATTCGATCTCGCCTTCGATTTCGGGGCGATGGATGAACGCTAGGGCATCAGGCCGTTCGACCGGCTGCGCCATCAGCTTGTCGAGCGTCTCGAGCGACATGCGCGCGTTCTGGAACTGCATCAGCATGCCGACCGCCTGACCGAGCGGGGCAATGGCCCGCCCGCCGAGCATGTTGACGGCGATCAACCCACCCATCGTCAACAGCCGCTCGTGGATCAGGTAAACGCCGGCAACGATCAGGGCGACGCTGACGACCTGCGCGATCGTCGCCGCGCCGTTCGTCGCCGAGGCCGACAGCAGGCGCATCTGCGCGTTGGTGCGCGAGAGGAAGGCGCTCGTCCGTTCCCATTTGTTCTGCACGACGCCTTCGGCGCCCTGCGTCTTGATCGTCTCCAGCGCGGTCAGGCTCTCGACCAGCGCGGCGTTGCGCAAGGCGGCCGCGCGATAGGTCGTCTCCGACAACTCGTGCATCTTGTGCTGGACAACGTAGGCGTAGATCACGCCGACGATCAGCCCGACGATCGGGATCAGCACTAGCGGCCACGAAATCCAGAGGATGACGAGCAGGAAGATCAGGGCGAAGGGAAAGTCGATCAGCGCCGTCACCGTCGCCGAGGCGATGAAATCGCGCACCGATTCGAACGAACGCAGGTTCGAGGCAAACGAGCCGACCGAAGCCGGCTTGGCTTCGAGCCGCATGCCGAGCACGCGTTCCATGATCAAGGCCGAGAGTTTGACGTCGATGCGCGCGCTGGCGAGATCGATGAAGTGCCCACGCAGGAGGCGCATCATGAAATCCATGCCGACCACCAAGAGCACGCCGAGCGCCAGCATCCACAGCGTTTCGGTCGCGTTGTTGGGGACCACGCGGTCGTACACGTTCATCGAAAAGATCGGCATGACCAGCGCAAAAACGTTGATCAGCAAGGCGGCACCGAGTACGTCGCGATAAAGCGGCGCCTGCTCGAGCAAGGCGCCCCAGAACCAGTGGCGCTGCACGACCTTGCCGACCTCCGGCGTACGTGCATCGAAGGTAAAGCGCGGCCGGGCAAAAAGTGCGATGCCGACGTAGCGTTCGGCGAGTTCGCTGCGCGTGAGGGTGACTTCACCCTGGCCGGTCTCGGGAAAGAGCAGGCGCGCCTCGTCTCCGGTCGCGTTCCAGCCGAGCAGGACGCAGGCTTCGTCGCCCTTGAGCAGCAGGATGACCGGCAGCAGCGCGGCGTCGATCGCGTCGAGCTTGCGCCGCACGATCCGGCTCGACAGTCCACCACGTGCCGCAGCGCGCGCAAAGAGCGACGGCGTGAGGCAGCCGCCCGCGAGCGGCAAGCCGGCCGACAGCGCTGCGCGTGTGCTCGGCCGGCCGTGCAGGCGCGTCAGCTCGATCAGGCAGTCGAGCAGCGGGTCGTGATGCAGCAGATCCTCGCGCAGATCCGCCGTGAAATCGCCCACGCCGGATGCGGTTGAAGACTGTGACGGTGTATCCGAGCCGTTTGCCGCCAATGAAGTTCCTCAGTTGAAGTCAGACAAATGAAAACAGTAGAGCTACACGCAAGGCGACAGTCTACGCGAAAGCCGTCAGGCCACGACCAGGTCTTCACCCTTATTTACGAAAGAGGCTTCAAGGCACCTGCCGGCAGCTAACCCTCCCGATCGAAACTTACCTGCCCGTACATCTCGGGATAGTGCGTCGCAATCCAGAAGTCGGCCTCCGATTCGGCGCGTTCCCAGGTCACCGCGCGCAGGGGTTCGCTCCGCAGCTGCCCGCCGTCATCCGGCCACTCGAGCATGTAGCTGCGAAAGCCGCCGCGCGCCTGTTGCCGGATGACGCGCGTCCAGCGCGGCGGCTCGCGGCGCAAGGTCGCCAGCAGGAAATCGAGGCGCAGGCGGTAGAGCGGCCCCTTGCCGCGATGCTGCACGATGTACTCGCCGTCCCTGATGACTTCGTCGACGGCTTGCCACTCGGCGCAGCCCTCGATGATCACGCCGGCGATCCGTCCCTCGTCGTCGCGCACGATCTCGGCGTCGACCTCGTGCGTCGCGTCCTTGTCGCATTCGACCAGGGCGTGCCAAGGCAGCCCGTTCCGCGTCGGCGGCGGGAACGGCAGCGGCCGCTTGCCTTCGCGGATGCGGGCGAAGAGCGCCGACTTGAGCACGTCCTCGAGTTCGATCAGGGGAAAGGCAGAACGCGGCTGCGAGGGGAAGCTGTGCGCGCCCATGTAGCCGACGTCCCACAGCGTCTTCAGCCACTCCGCCGCGTCGAGCGCGACCTGCGCCAGCTGCTCGTCGAACTGGCGGACGCGATTGCACGTATCGGCAGCGGGCGCACCCGCGCCGGCGCCGGCCGCGAGCAAGTCCGCCTCGCGCATGCGCGCGCGCAGACATTCGTCGAACAAGCGCCTGACCCACTCGGCGTCGGCCGGCACCAGCGCGTCGATGCGTTCGGAAAAAGCCATCAGCTCTTCCGCGTCGAGCGGCTCGCCCGCCTCCACCTCCCGGCCCATCGTTTCATGCATGTCTTTATCTCCTTTTTTGACCGGCGGAGTTTAGCGTTTGCCGACCGCCGACGATAGCCGCTCTTGCTTTGAGCGACCGGAATTTCCGTTAAAATCCATGCCCTTGGTTCATTCTTCCTGTGGAGCCGAACTTGATTGGTAAAACGGTATTGATCACCGGCGCGGCAAAGCGGGTCGGATGCTCGATCGCGCGCGAACTGCACGCGGCCGGCGCCAATATCGTCGTGCACTACCGGCTCGCCGCCGAGGCGGCCGAAACGCTCGTCGGCGAGCTGAACGCGCTCCGCGCCGATTCCGCCGCCTGTTTTCAGACCGATCTGCTCGATCACACGGCGCTGCCTGGTCTCGTCGACTACGCATTGCACCGCTTCGCGCGGCTCGACGCGCTGGTCAACAACGCCTCGAGTTTCTTCCCGACGCCGCTCGCGGCGATCGACCAGGCGGCGTGGGACGACCTGATCGGCAGCAATCTCAAGGCGCCGCTCTTCCTGACCCAGGCCGCGGCACCGTATCTGAAGGCCGCACACGGTGCCGTCGTCAATATCACCGACATCCACGCCGAGCGCCCGCTCGCCGGATTTCCGCTGTATTGCGCGGCCAAGGCCGGCCTGCTCGGACTGACCCGCGCGCTGGCCATCGAGCTGGCACCGGAGGTGCGCGTCAACGCGGTCGCGCCCGGTCCGATCCTGTGGCCCGAGGACGCGAGCTTCGACCCGTCGGCGCGCGACCACATCATCGAGCACACGCTGCTCAAGCGCTCGGGAAGCCCGCAGGACATCGCGCGCACGGTGAACTTCCTGCTCAACGCTGCGCCTTACGTGACGGGACAGGTGATCAACGTCGACGGCGGAAGGACGGCGCATCTCTAGTTTCGTTTCATCACGGTACAACCCGCAGTTCAATTCAATCCCTAGAGGTCCGGTGGAAAATTCAAAGAATCTTCAGCGCCTGAAAAAGCGCCTGGAAGGCGATGTCGGCAGAGCCATCGCTGATTACAACATGATCGAACACGGCGATACGCTGCTCGTCTGCATCTCGGGCGGCAAGGATTCCTATGCCATGCTCTCGCTGCTGATGGCGATGCAGCAGCGCGCGCCGGTCGATTTCCGCCTGATCGCGATGAATCTCGACCAGAAGCAGCCGGGCTTCCCGGCTGACGTCCTGCCCAACTATCTGGCCGGACTCGGCGTCGAATATCGCATCGTCGAGCAGGACACCTACTCGATCGTCAAGGAGAAGATCCCCGAGGGCAAAACCACCTGCTCGCTCTGCTCGCGCCTGCGCCGCGGTGTCATCTATCGCACGGCGAAGGAACTCGGCGCCAACAAGATTGCGCTCGGCCATCACCGCGACGACATTGTGCATACGCTCTTCCTCAACCTGCTCTTCGGCGGCAAACTCAAGGCCATGCCGCCGAAGTTGGTGACGGACGACGGCGCGCACGTCGTCATCCGCCCGCTGGCCTACTGCGGCGAGAACGACGTCGCGAAGTTCGCGCGCGGCATGGAATTCCCGATCATCCCGTGCAACCTGTGTGGTTCGCAGAAGAACCTGCAACGGCAGAAGGTCCGCGAAATGATGGCTGACTGGGATCAGCGCTATCCCGGGCGTACCGAATCGGTCTTCACCGCGCTGCAGAACATCGTCCCGTCGCACCTGGCCGACAACAACCTGTTCGACTTCAAGGGCCTGCGCGTCGGCAGCGCCCTGGACCAAATGGATGGTGGCGACATCGTGTTCGACGAACCTCAACTCGCCGACAAGGCTTCGTTGTCGCCGTTCGGCACATTCAATTTGATTAGCGCGTGAGGCGAAATCAAGGGCCGTTTGCTATGATTGGGCTAGGGCGATGGACTGCGCTGTAGCCACCATAACGCCGAGATGAGCAGCGAAGCTTCCGAACAATCGTCTGGCGGGACCGAAACCGCCTTTTCAGGAAACGGAATCATCATGGAAGTTGTGCCGCTCCACGTATCCGTTTTGCTCGCCGATGTGTCCGGCAGCGCTCGCCTGCACGAGAAACTCGGCAAGGCCGAGGCATTGCGCGCCGTCGACCGCTGCATGAGGCGCATAGAGCGGACCGTCGAAGGCTTCAACGGCCGAATCGTCAAGATCGTCGGCGACGAGTTGATGGCGACTTTTCCGTATGCCGACGAAGCGCTCCAAGCCGCGGTCGATATGCAGCAACGCATTGCCGATCTGCCGCCCGTGTCCGGCGTGAAGCTCGAAATCCGCGTCGGCTTCGCGCACGGCGAAGTCAGTGAAGAAGCCGGCGCGCTCGTTGGCGAGACCGTCAATGTCGCCGCTTCGCTCGCCGGAATGGCCAAGCCCGGACAGATACTGACGAGTCAGGCAAGCCTCGCGACGCTCTCGCCTCCCCTGCTCAAGCTGACCCGCGAACTCGCCACACCTCCCGCTGATGGAAAGCTCGCGGCGACGGCGATCAGCGAGGTAGTCGTGCACGAACTGCACGAATCGGCGACAAACCACGCGCCAACCCGGCGCAGCGAAGACGAACCGGGGGGCAGCAAAGTCCGCATTCAGTACAAGGCGCAAGTGCTCGTGCTTGAACGGAACGCTTCCGCCATCAGCCTGGGGCGTGACCAGGATTGCGATGTGGTCATCCACGACCGGCGCGCCTCGCGCAAGCACGCGTCAATCGAATGGCGCAATGGCCATCCGTTTCTCATCGACCGGAGCACCAACGGCACGTTCGTCGCGCTCGGAAACAACCCGGAGGTCTTCCTCCGCCGGTCGGAAGTCGCGCTACGCGGCAAGGGAACCATCTGTTTAGCCGGCTCGGCCACCGCACCGGAAACGGACATCAAGCGCGATTGCGCCCATTTCGAAGTCTTCGATTAGGCGAAAAAGCAAAAGCCGGTACAGGCGCTCAGCGCTTGTACCGGCTTTTTTCGTTCAGGCGCGATCAGGGTTTATCGGCTTTCTCTGTCTTTTCTGCCTTTGCCGCTTTATCGGCCTTCAGGCAACTGCTCATGAAGGTCTTGCGCTCATCACCCTTGAGCTGTTGCGTTTTCGCGTCGGCATTGCAAGCTTTCATTCGTTCGCGCTGCGCCTGCTGCGCGGGCGTCGGCTCCTTCGTTTCTTTCTCGGCTGCCAGGGAATGGCCGGCAGCAAAGGTGAGAACAACAACGGCAATCAAAGTTTTCAGCATCAGAAACTCCTTGGCTTGGTTGGTGAAGCTTCCGAAATTATAAACAACAACTCTATATATTGTCATCAAGAACTGCTTGTTGTTGGCGATTTATGAATTCGCTCATGCTGTCGATACCACGCATCTGCAAAATGCAGTTGCGCACCGCCGCTTCGAGCAGAACAGCGAGATTGCGCCCCGCCGCGACATGCAGGACCACCTTGCGGATCGGGATACCGAGGATTTCCTGCGATTGGGAGTCAAGCGGCAGGCGCTGAAACTCTTCACCCGCGACCGTCTTGTGCAGGTGAACGATGAGCTTGAGCTTCATTTTTCGGCGCGCCGCCGTTTCACCGAAGACGGTTCGGATGTTCAACAGCCCAAGCCCGCGCACCTCCAGATAGTCGCGCAACATGCCCGGGCAGCGGCCTTCAATCGTCGTCGGCGCGATCCGCGCCAGCTCGACCACATCATCCGCGACAAGACCATGCCCGCGCGAGACGAGTTCGAGCGCGAGTTCGCTCTTGCCGACGCCGGAATCGCCGGTAATCAGGACGCCAAGACCGAAGACATCCATGAAAACGCCGTGCGCCGAAACCGTGTCGGCAAAGCGCCGGGCCAGATACAGGTGCAGCAGGTCGATGACCGCTGAACAGTCCTTCGGGCTGGTAAACAAAGGCGTCTGCATCGCTTCGCAGATCTCGCGCCCACCGGGCAGCGGTTCAAGGCCGTCGGCGACGATCAGCGCCGGCGGTTTGGCGACCATCAGGTCGCTGAGCTGACGTAGCCAGCGCTCTTCGCCGACCTGCTCAAGCCAGCGTTGCTCGGCTTTGCCGATCACCTGAACACGATGGCTGTAAATCAGGTTGAGGTGCCCCACGACGTCCGGGCCGTAAATTTCCATGTCCCTGAGCTCAACCAGTCGCTCGACACCCACGGCCGCCACCCAGCTGAGTCTGAGCTTGTCGATGTGGTCTTCGTAAAGCTGGGTAATGCTCAGAGTACGTGTGGCAATCATGCTGACGCGACCTTTAGTTGGCGAAAATCCTGCGCACGGATTCGGGACTGTCGGCCTTGCAGAGTGCTTCCCGGCATTGGCTATCGGAGAAACGCTCGGCCAGTTCAGAGAGGATTTGCAGATGCTGCTCCGTTGCCAGTTCGGGAACGAGCAGCACGAATAGCAGATTGACCGGTATGCCATCGGGCGAGTCGAAGGCAACGGGCGTTGTCAGCCGCAAAAAAGCGCCGCTGGCTTCTTTCAGCCCTTTGATCCGGCCGTGCGGGATGGCGATTCCGCGCCCGAGTCCGGTCGAACCGAGCTTTTCACGGGCAAAAAGGCTGTCGAAAACGGTACTGCTGGCGATGCCCTGATTGTTTTCAAAGAGCAAGCCGGCTTGTTCGAAGACGCGCTTTTTACTACTCGCATCGAGGTCGAGCAGGATGTTTTCGGGCGGCAGGAGTTGATTGATCTGGCTCATACAGTATTGCTGGAGATGTTTTGAGCTGAAAGCTTGGAAAAAAAACAAAAGCCCAAATTAAAAAGGCGGATTCGACCTGCCGGTCGAATCCGCCGTGATTATGCTACTTATTCGGCTTCGGCGTGGTTCATTTTCTCGCCACGATGATGGTCCTGCAGTTTCTGTTTGTGCTTCTGAATCTGACGATCGAGCTTGTCGCCGAGGCCGTCGATGGCAGCATAAAGATCCTCGTCGATCGCTTCGACGAAAATGTCCTTGCCAGGCAGGTGCACGGTCACTTCGGCCTTCTGCTTGAGTTTCTCGACCGACAGGATCACGTTCACATCGATCACGTGGTCGAAGTGGCGCTTAACACGCTCAAGCTTGCTCGTCACGTAGTCATGGAGAGCCGGAGTAATCTCAAGATGGTGTCCACTGATCTGCAGGTTCATGGTTTGGCTCCTTTTCAAGGTGATAGCCGCTTGCGCGACTGTCGGTTCTCCCCTAGCCAACTCGCTGGAGATGGATCGGGGTTGAGGGTAAGCGCATCGCCTTCATCTTCGCTTTGGTCGTTTCAGCAATGCAATCAAATGGATTTGCGCAGTTTGACCGGCGCGATATTCAGGGACTCCCGATACTTGGCAATGGTCCGCCGCGCGACAACGATCCCCTGTTGCCCGAGGAGTTCGGAAATCTGGCTGTCGGACAACGGCTTCTTCGAGTCCTCCACGCCGACGAGTTGCTTGATCAGCGCCCGGATCGCCGTCGCCGAACACGCTCCACCGGCCTCAGTCGCCACATGGCTACCGAAAAAGTACTTCAACTCAAAGATACCACGCGGCGTCGCCATGTACTTCTGCGTCGTTACACGCGACACCGTTGATTCGTGCAGGCCGAGCGTATCGGCGATCTCGCGCAGCACCAAGGGCCGCATCGCCACTTCGCCGTGGTCGAAGAACTGGCGCTGACGGTCGACGATGGACTGTGCCACGCGCAGGATCGTGTCAAAGCGCTGCTGCACGTTTTTGATCAGCCAGCGCGCTTCCTGCAGTTGCCCGGCCAAACCGGAACCACGATGACGTGAAAGGATTTGCGCGTACATGCTGTTGATGCGCAACCGCGGGAAGGCGTCGGAGTTGATATTCACCGTCCACTGCCCGCGAATCTTGCGCACGACAACGTCGGGCGTGATGTAGCGCGCGTCGAGCGCCGCATACTGTGAACCGGGTCGCGGATTCAGGCTGCGAATGAGGAACTGGGCATCGCGCAGCTGATCGTCATCGCAGTCAATCTGTTTCTTCAGCTTCGTGAAGTCACGACCAGCGAGCAGATCGAGATGGTTGCGCACGATCTTCAAGGCCAGTAGCTGCGTCAAGTCCTCCGGCAGAGCCAAGAGTTGCAATGCCAGGCATTCCTGCGCATTGCGCGCGCCAACCCCCGTCGGGTCGAAATGCTGCAAGCGACGCAAGGCGATCAGCAACTCGTCCGGCTCGATTTCGAGTTCGGCCGGGAGCGTTTCCGCCAGATCCTCCAGCGACTGGGTCAGGTAACCGTCGTCGTCGAGCGCGTCGATCAGACATTGGACCAGCGTGCTGTCCCGTTCGGGAATGTTCATCAGGCCCAACTGCCAGGTCAGATGTTCGCGCAGCGAGGTCGTCGCCGCCTGCACATCCTGGAAGTCGCTGTCGTCGTCGTCAAAATTGCCGGACGAAGTTGCGTACGTGCTTTCCTCGCCCAGCCAACTCTCCTCGTCGGCCGAGGCTGGTGATTCAGCCGGTTCCGAGTCGGTTTTCTCCGCTGCGGATTCTGTATCATTCGAGCCAGGCGCACTCGGGGGCGGTGCGTATTCCTCCTCCTGGCGCTCAAGCAGCGGATTTTCGAGGAGATATTTCTCCAGCTCCTGCTCGAGTTCAAGCGTCGACAGTTGCAGCAATCGTATCGACTGCTGCAACTGCGGTGTCAGCGCGAGATGCTGTGACAGCTTGAGCTGGAGGGATGGCTTCATTGTCGGTGCCTGATCAGCTGCCGGATTGAGGGAGGCTACCGCTTATTCTTTGACTCCCGCAGCAACAAATCACGTTCAGAGGCGGAAGTTCTCGCCCAGATATACTTTCCGGACATTTTCATTATAAATGATTTCATCCGGACGGCCAGCCGCGAGCACGCTTCCCTCGTTGAGGATATAGGCGTGATCGCAGATACCGAGCGTCTCGCGCACGTTGTGATCGGTGATCAGGACGCCGATTCCGCGCTCCTTGAGGAAGCGGATGATCTTCTGGATATCGAGCACGGCGATCGGATCGACGCCGGCGAACGGCTCATCGAGCAGAATGAAACGCGGATCGGTAGACAAGGCGCGGGCAATCTCGACACGCCGGCGTTCACCGCCCGACAGCGACGCGGCGGAGCTGTTGCGAATGTGCCCGATGTGAAGTTCCTCGAGCAGTTCTTCTGCACGACTCTCCATGACCGCCGGAGTCAGGTTCTGCAATTCGAGAACGGCCTGGATGTTTTCGATGACCGTCAGCTTGCGAAAGACCGACGCCTCCTGCGGCAGATAGGAAACGCCGAGCCTGGCGCGCCGGTGGATCGGCAAGTGCGTGATCTTCGTCTCGTCGATGAACACGTCGCCCCCATCACAGGCGACCAGGCCGACGACCATGTAGAAACAGGTCGTCTTCCCGGCGCCGTTCGGCCCGAGCAGACCGACCACTTCGCCGCTGCGTACCTCGAGCGAGACGTCCTGAACGACCGTTCTTTTCTTGTAGATCTTCTTCAGGTTGCGCGTGGTCAGCAGGCTCTGCGCACGTTGCGGATCATTGCCTTCAATGTGGAGGGACATCGTCAATCGTCTTCAAAATCGCCACGCAGCACGCGGCGGACAGTCTCCGCGGAAAATCCGCGGCTCATCAGGAAGCGGCTCTGGCGCGCCCGCTCGTGGGCATCGCCTGCGCACGGCTTTCCCGCAAACTTCTTTTCCCAGATCTGGCGCGCCCGGGTCAATTCATCTTCACCACCGGCTAACGCAGCGTCGACCAGCTCATCGGCAACGCCCTGCGTACGCAGTTCAAAGGCCAGCCTCGCGTCGCCAAAGCGGGCTCGTCGCGCGCCAACTCTGGCTTCGACATAGCGCGCATCCGATAGCAGACGCCTTGCCGTCAGATCGTTCAGCAGGATGTCGACTTCCTCGACCGACTCCGCGTACGGCGCCAGTTTGCGCGCCAACTCAGCGCGTGCATGCTCGCGCCGCACGAGCATGCGTATCGCCCGTTCGCGCAGGGAGACGCTCATCCTTGCTTCTTATTCGGTGGCGGCTGCGCCAACGGGTTTGGCCGACGGCACGTTCACGGCGGCACGGATCTTCGCCTCAATCTCCTCGGCGATCGCCGGGTTGGCCTTCAGGAACTCGCGCGCGTTGTCCTTGCCCTGACCGATTTTCTCGCCGTTGTAGGCGTACCAGGAGCCCGATTTTTCGACCAGCTTGTGCGCGACGCCGAGTTCGATGATCTCGCCTTCGCGCGACGTACCTTCACCGTAGAGGATGTCGAAGATCGCTTCGCGAAACGGCGGCGACACCTTGTTCTTGACGATCTTGACGCGCGTTTCGTTGCCGACCACTTCGTCGCCCTTCTTGATGCCACCGATGCGGCGAATGTCGAGGCGCACCGAGGCGTAGAACTTGAGCGCATTGCCGCCGGTCGTCGTTTCCGGGCTGCCGAACATGACGCCAATCTTCATGCGGATCTGGTTGATGAAGATGACCAGCGTGTTGGTGCGGTTGATGTTCCCCGTCAGCTTGCGCAGCGCCTGACTCATCAGGCGGGCGTGCAGACCGGGCAGCGAGTCACCCATCTCGCCTTCGATTTCGGCCTTCGGCACGAGTGCGGCGACCGAGTCGATGACGACGACGTCGACACTGCCGGAGCGCACCAGCATGTCGGCGATTTCGAGCGCTTGCTCGCCGGTGTCCGGCTGCGAGATCAAGAGGTCGTCGAGATTGACGCCAAGCTTTTGTGCGTACGTCGGATCAAGTGCGTGTTCGGCGTCGATGAAGGCCGCCGTGCCGCCCAGTTTCTGCATTTCGGCAATAACTTGCAGGGTCAGCGTGGTTTTACCCGACGATTCCGGTCCGTAGATTTCGACGACGCGGCCGCGCGGCAGACCGCCGATGCCGAGCGCGATGTCGAGGCCGAGCGAACCGGTCGAGACGACCTGGATGTCGTTGGCGATGCTGCCGTCGCCCATCTTCATGATCGAGCCCTTGCCAAACTGCTTCTCGATCTGCGCCAGCGCCGCGGCGAGTGCTTTTGCCTTGTTGTCGTCCATTTCTTGTCCTTTGTCCTGATCGGCGGAAATTATCTCATGTTCGACCGGCGTTGAAGCTGCGCCCGAACGTCACGGCCAATTACTGTGATTATATACAGCAATCTGGACAAGAAACAGTAATCGACATAACGCGGCTTGCGTCTCGCTCACACCCTGGTAAGCAGACGCGCCTCCAGGAGATCGAGCAGGAACAGGATTTCGCGCGCAATCGACAGCGGGAACCCTGTGCGTTGGCCGTTACGCGTATCGCGCAGCAAGTGCTTCAGGTAGGTCAGGCCCTCGTTCGTGCCCCAGGTTTTGGCGATGCCTTCCCGGACATGAGGGAATGTCCCGACCGTGGGCAGTTTCTGCAGGATGTCGTCAATCGACAACTCGCTCTCGTCGAGCGGCTCGATTTTCTCGCCAAGGCACGCGCCGGCCTCGTCCCAACTTGCCGGCGCCACGTTGAAGTGCGACCGGAGGCGCGTCGAGCAGTCGACGAACTCGTCGCGCATATCGTTCATCCGGTAGATTTCCAGGAGCTTCAGCCACGGGAGTAGCGACGCGTCCGGGTTATTTTCGAGGTACTCGGCCAGCGCCTGGCACGCCCCCTTGATCCGGCCGAAGGAGACCATGATTTCCGCCAGTTCCAGCACCGTGCCAGAATCGTCGGCTTCTTCCACGTGGCTCACTTCGATCGCAGAGGCCGGCGGAGCCGTTCGTGCGTCATGGTCGTCGTGGAAGGGCAACGGCTTGGAGACGTCGAGCGGAATGTCGGCCTGGAACACGGGCGCCGTCGCCGCAACCTTGCTCTCGACCGCGTCCACGGGATCGGCTCGCGTCAGCGTGTCGTGTACGACGAACGCCCCGGGCGTAGCGCGCAAATCAGATTCAGACGAGTCCGCCGCTACAACGGCCGCTTTACCGGCGCGCGAACGACGCGCCAGCCACCAGGCGAGAAGGCCGGACAAGGCCAGGAGCAAGAGTGTGGGCGGCCACCACACGGGCGCGTCCGTCACCGGAACCGCTGTTGCCGGCTTGACCTTCTCCTTGGGCTGCGCGGCGTCGGCGAGCACTGCCTCATCCGGCGCCTTTGCGGCAAGCGGCGGCTGCGATTGCGCCACGGCCGGGTTCGCCACACTTTCGTTAATCGCCCGCATTTCCCCGAAACGCGCTTCGAGATTGCGCAACTGCTCGGCCAGCTCAAGCTGCTTTTCCGCCTGGAAGACGAGCGCGTTCAAGAGTTTGTATTCAACGCGCAACATAGCGCGCGTGTTGTCGCTGACCTTGTCCGAGAAACCAATCGACAGATCGGATGAATAGCGCAAGGCTGGATCGAAGGCATCGCCGACACTGCCGGCATCGCTTGCTGTAACCGCATCGCCGGAAATCGTCAGACGATCCGACATCTGCCCGGTCGCTGAGACGCTGGCAAGCTCGCCCGGCTTCTGCGCCGGCGGCGAAGACGGTCGGTCTTTGGGTTTCGTCGTCTTGCGTATGACAGGCGCGCGCCGGGTATCGGGGATGAGCAGCGACACCCCGGCGTCCAGCGGCTGCTCCCCCGTTTCGCCGAATTCGACCTGCGGATTGGCCTCGCGCAAGGCGTTGAGAAAGCGCCGTTGCGCGCGTGGCTGGCGCGGGAACAGCGCCTGGGTGATGGACTTTGCCGATTCGCCCTCGACCGACTCCCAGAGCGTCGGATAGGAATCATCGACAGGCGCGACGGAGGGCCGCGGATGCGGTGGATTGTCATGCACCGCCGGCCGGCCACGTCCGTCATCGACATCGGCCGGCACGCCTCCGTCAGTCGGACCCGGATCGATCAACAACGTATAGCTGCGCACCAGCTCGGCGCCACAGCCCACGTGCACATTGATCTGGAGCACGGGTTCATTGATCGTCTGCAACGACGTGATCACCAGCCGGTTGTGGCCTCCACTCTGTTCGAGGCGCAATCGGCCCTGCGTCAGAACGGGCAGGTTCTCGCCGCCTGCCGCCTCGCCCAGGCGAAAACACGTTTCGCCAAGGTTGCCCTGTCCGGGCGCCTCAAGCAGCCCGATCTCGGCACGCAGCGTCTGGCCGAGGCACGAGCGCACGACGAGATCCCCCAAACCCAGCGCCGCGGCATTTCCCGATGTAAACAGGAAGGCCGATAGAACCGCTGCAGTTACGCTACTGCGCAGGGCGTTGGGAGTGAGTGAGAACATCAGAATCCGACGATATATTCCAAGGCGCATTCTAAACGAGGGACTACAGCCTCGGGCGAGGAACTATTCCCTGTTTTTGCACTGTGCATAAACGGCAGCGCCCACGATGCGTACTCAGGCGCGCAGGATCGCCGCGTGCTGCAGGACGCCATGCAAGGCGTACGCCACCGACTGCGCGCGCACCTCTGCGCGACTACCCGCGAGGTGGCACAGCTCGGTGGTGGTGAAGCCGTCGGGGCCGGCCCAGCCGAAGCAGACCGTCCCGACCGGCTTGTCAGGCGAGCCGCCAGTGGGGCCGGCAATGCCGGTGATCGCCACCGACCAGTCGGCCCGGCTACGCCGCAACGCCCCCTGTGCCATCGCCTGCGCCGTCGCCACGCTCACCGCACCGTGCCGATCGAGCGTTTCGCGGGCGACGCCGAGCATCTCCTGCTTGGCCTCGTTCGAATAGGTGACGAAGCCGCGCTCGAACCAGTCCGAACTGCCGGCAATCGCCGTCAGGCACTGTGCAACCCAGCCCCCAGTGCATGATTCAGCAGTCGCAAGTTTTTGCCCGTTGGCACCGAGCAGCGCGCCGACTTCAGCGGCGAGCGCCTCGAGCGCGGTCTGGTCGGGAACGGATTGCGGCGAGTTCATGAGAGGAGGAAAAGCGCACCCTGCAGTACCAGGACGGTGTAGACGCCGGCAAACAGGTCGTCGGTCATCACGCCGAAACCGTTCTTGACCCGGGTATCGAAGTAACGCGCGGGTTGCGGCTTGACGATGTCGAAAAAACGGAAGAGCAGGAACGCCGCCGTCTGCCAGAGCCAGCCAGCCGGACAAAAGAGGAGCACCAGCCAGAAAGGAACGATTTCGTCCCAGACGATGCTGCCATGGTCGACGACACCGAGATCCGCACCCGTCTTGTGTACGGCGGCCACACCGATGACGAAACAGGCGATGAACACGGCGAGGAGCGCCAGATCGCCCAGCCATGGACGGAAGAGGTAGAAGGTGGCCCAAGCGAACAGCGTGCCGACGGTGCCCGGCGCAAACGGCGACAGCCCGCTGCCGAAGCCGCAGGCAACGAGATGCGCCGGATGCGAGAAGAGGAAACGCCAGGACGGCGGCTTACTTTTCTTGATGTCCAAAATGGTCGAACCCCTTGTCGGAAACGGGAACAGACTGCCCGTCCGCATCGAGCAGGCGGACTTCACCGGAGCCGGCGACGATCTGCCCGATACGCCAGAGGGCAAGGTCGAGCTCGGCGGCGAGGGTAGCGATCTCGGCGCGCTTTTCGGGTGCGGCCGAAAAGACAAGCTCGTAGTCATCACCACCGGCCAGCTGGCACTGGCGCGCCAGTTGCGGATCGGCGCCGGCGGGCAAATACGGCAGCTGACCGAGAACGACTTCCGCATCGACGCGCGAACGCTCAGTGATATGTCCGAGATCGGCGAGCAGACCGTCCGAGATGTCGATGGCCGAACGAGCGAGCTTGCGTTCACGCAGGACGAGGCCGAGTTCGACACGCGGCAGCGGCCGCTGCAGCGCGGTAATACAGCGCGAGACTAGCGCCTCAGGCAGCTGCGTTCGCGCCTGCAACTGCGCGAGGCCGAGCGCGGCGAGGCCGATCTGGCCGGAAACCCACAGGTCGTCGCCCACGCGAGCGCCATCGCGACGCAGGGCCGCGCCGGACGGCACCTCGCCCATCGCCGTCAGGCACAGGTTGAGCGGCCCGCGCGTCGTGTCGCCGCCGACGAGGTCGGCGCCGTAGCGTTCGGCACAGGCAAAAAACCCCTTGGTGAAGGCTGCGATCCACGCCTCGTCGGCCTTGGGCAGGCTGCCGGCGAGCAGCACCCAGCGTGGACGGGCGCCCATCGCGGCCAGATCGGACAGATTCACCGCCAGCGATTTCCAGCCGAGCTGAAAAGGGTCGGTATCGGCGAAGAAATGCGTCCCGGCGACCAGCATGTCGGTCGTCACTGCCAGCTCCATGCCCGGCGACGGCGCCAGCAAGGCGCAATCGTCCCCCGGCCCGAGCACGGCCTGCGGCGTCGGGCGCACGAAGTAACGGTCAATCAGAGCAAATTCAGAGGGCATTGAGACACCTGTTCAACAACCGGGTGCGCGCAGAGACCGCGCCGTTGCCTTGAGCGCAATCTGGCGACGCCCGGAAAATGCTTTTAGCCCCTGCGCTCGGCGCGCTTGGCTTCGACTTCGACCGGACGCAGCTTGAACGCCAGCTTGTCGAGTACGCCATTGACGTACTTGTGGCCGTCGGTGCCGCCGAAGCCCTTGGTCAGTTCGATGGCTTCGTTGATGATCACGCGATACGGCGTCTGCTGGTAGTTGGCGAGTTCGAAGGCGCCGGCAAGCAGGATGCTCGCCTCGATCGGCGAGAGTTCGGCGAACGGGCGGTCGAGGAAGGCCTGCAGCTGCTCCTGCAGCTCGGCTTGCTGGGCAAGCACGCCGCGCAGCAGGCCGACGAAGAACTCGCGATCGGCCTTGTCGAAGCCTTCCACGTCGGCGAGGTGCGCTTCGATCGCCGCCTCATCGTTGCCGCCGATACGCCACTGATACAGTCCCTGCAGCGCCAACTCGCGTGCGCGCCGACGCGGCGATTTGCCGCCGCTCTTCTCGGACTTGGCGTCCTTTGCCGGTTTTCCGGATACGTGGCTCATGCCGATTTCTCCCTGACAGCGCGCAACAGGTTGGCGACTTCAACCGCCGCCTGTGCGCAATCCGAACCCTTCTGCTGCATGCGCGCAAGCGCCTGATCGTCGTTCTCGCAGGTGAGGATGCCGTTCGCCACCGGTACGCCCGTTTCGAGCTGGACTTCCATGACCGCGCGGCAGGCGTCGTTCGAGACGACCTCAAAGTGATAGGTATCGCCACGAATCACGGCACCGAGGGCGACAAGCGCGTCGAAGCGCCGGCTCTGCGCCATCGTTTGCAGGACGAGCGGGATTTCCAGCGCGCCGGGCACGGCGGCGATTTCGATATCGCCCTCAGCCACGCCCAGGCGCTTGAGCTCGCCGGTGCAGGCAGCGAGCAGACCCTCGCCGATGTCCTGGTTGAAGCGGCTCATGACGACGCCGACCGCCAGACCCTTGCCGGCGAGGACGGTTTCGTATTCGTAGATGTTTTCGTAACGTGGCATTGCAGTACTTTCCAATAGATCCTGAGACAGCAAAAAGATCAGGCCGGGTCGGCCGGCGAGGCGATATAACCGGTCACTTCCAGGTCGAAGCCGGCCATGCTCGGCATGCGGCGCGGGCTGCCCAGGAGCTTCATCTTGCGCACGCCAAGATCGCGCAGGATTTGCGCACCGATCCCGTAGATGCGCGGATCCCACTTCGCCGCCGGCATCTGGCCCGCAGCCGGCTCCCCGAGTGCGGCGAGGATGTCTTCACCGCTCTCCGGACGACGCAGGAGAACGATGACGCCCGACTCCGCCTTGGACAAGGCCGCCTGCGCCTGATCGAGCGAAAAGGTGTGGCGGCCGCGCGTCGAGTCGAGGAAGTCGAGGACCGACAGCGGCTCATGCACGCGCACCAGCGCTTCGCTATCCGGACGAATCGCGCCCTTGGTCAAGGCCAGATGCACGTCGTTGGTCGTACGATCGGTATAGGCGTGTAGCGTGAATTCACCGTGCCCGGTCTGAATGGTCTTCGACAGCGTGCGCTCGATCAGCGTCTCGTTGCGGCTGCGGTAATGGATCAGGTCAGCAATGGTGCCGATCTTGATACCATGTTCCTGCGCGAACTTGATCAAATCGGGCAGGCGCGCCATCGTGCCGTCGTCCTTGAGCACTTCGCAGATCACCGATGCCGGCTCCAGCCCGGCCAGCTGCGCCAGATCACAACCGGCTTCAGTATGCCCGGCGCGCACCAGCACGCCGCCTTCGCGCGCGACGATCGGGAAGGTATGCCCCGGCATCACGAAGTCCGACGGCTTGGCGTTGCGCGCCATGGCGGCCTGCACCGTACGCGCCCGGTCCTGCGCGGAGATGCCGGTCGTCACCCCTTCGGCGGCTTCGATCGACATTGTGAACGCGGTGCCGTTCGGGCTCGTATTGTGGTGCGCCATCTGCGCCAGGCCCAGCTGGTGCGCCCGCGCCTCGGTGATCGTCAGGCAGACGAGGCCGCGCGCGTGCGTGACCATGAAGTTGATCGCTTCCGGCGTCACGTGGTCGGCGGCGAGGATGATGTCGCCCTCGTTTTCGCGGTCTTCATCATCGACCAGCACGACCATGCGCCCGGCTCGGATTTCCTCGACGATTTCCTCGACCGACGCAATGGCCGACGATTCGCTTTGTGGTGACATGTGTGACCTCCGGAGAGTCAATCTGAAAGGGAGAAGAGGATGGCGCAGTCGCCGCAACGCGTGCGTCGCCAGAACCACGCGGAAACGGTCGGGGGAAACGCAGCGGAACCGCCTCGACGACGCGAAAACACAATAACGGCGCCATCCGGACAATGGGACATTTTCGCACGCCCAAATATCGGGCGCTAGCATTACGTGGCCAAGGCGACGCGCGCGGCGGCCGGAAAAGGCGAAGGCTGCCCGTCGGTAGCGACGCACAGCCCTCAAAAAAATGGAAGGACGGCGCCTTCCAAAAGGACGCCGGCATACAGCGGCGCTAGGCGCCGGACGCCGACGCTGGAGGGATCAGGACATGAACAGGCCGCCGTCGACGTTGACCGTCTGCCCGGTGATGTAGGCGGCGTCGTCGGAGGCGAGGAAGGTGACCAGCCCGGCGACGTCTTCCGGCGTGCCGGCGCGGCCCATCGGGATGCCTTCGACCCACTCGGCCATCAGCTCGCCCGGCTTGTAGTCGCCGAGCAGCTTGCCCCAGACGGCGTCGTTGTAGGCCCACATGTCAGTGCCGATGATGCCCGGGCAGAAGGCGTTGACGGTGATGCCGGTCTTCGCCAGTTCGATCGCCAGGCTCTGCGTGATGCCGATGACGCCGAACTTGCTCGCCGCGTAGTGCGGCGTGTAAATGAAGCCCTGGCGCGCCTGCGTCGACGCGGTGTTGATCAGGCGACCCTTCTTGCCGGCCTTGCGCATGCGCAGCGCGGCCTCGCGGCAGCAGAGATAGACACCCTTGGTATTCACCGCGAGGATCTTGTCCCACTCGCCTTCGGTCAGGTCTTCCAGGCGTGCCACGGTGATGACACCGGCGTTCTGGATCGAGATGTCGACTTCACCCAACTCCTGCGCCACGCGCTCGTAGAGCGCTTTCACCTGCTCGCTGCTGGTCACGTCGGTCTCGGCTGAGATCGCCTGTGCCCCCATGGCGCGCAGTTCAGCCGCCGTTTCATGCACCAGCGGATCGTTGGCGACGACGCAGACCTTGGCGCCCTCGCGCACGAAGCGCTCGGCAATGCCCTTACCGATGCCGCGGCTGCCGCCGGTAATGACGACGACTTTTCCTTCAAAACGCTTTTCCATGTTGCTTTCCCTTCGGCGATATAGATGGCTTACCAGCAGCAGAAGCCGCCGTCGACCAAGAGATCGACGCCGGTGACGAACGACGCGGCACGGCTGGCGAGGAAGATCGCCGGTCCGGCCATTTCGTCGACGGTCGCCATGCGCCCGATCGGCGTATCGCGCTCGAAGATCTTGCGCTGCTCGGCGACTTCCGGGCGCAGGTTCATCGGCGTCAGCGTGTAGCCGGGGCTGATGCTGTTCACACGAATGCCGCGATCGCACCATTCCATCGCCAGGCTCTTGGAGAGATGCATGACTGCCGCCTTGGAGCTGTTGTAGTGCGCCTGCAGCAAACCACGGTTGACGATTGAACCGGACATCGACGCGATGTTGATGATGCTGCCGCGGCCGTGCTTGAGCATCGCGCGACCTTCGGCCTGGCACGAGAGGAAAACACCTTCGAGGTTGATCTTCATCAGGCGCTGGAACTGCTCGATCGGCATGTCCTCGGCGGCGATCGCGTTGGCGATGCCGGCAGCGTTGACCGCCACGGACAGCGCGCCCAGTTCCTTCTCGGTGCGCGCGATGGCTGCGGCGAGGTCGTCGGCCACCGTCACATCGCCTTCGATGGCGATCGCCTTGACGCCGCACTTCTCGATGCTCGCGACCGTCGTCGCCAGTCCGGCGCTGCCCTTCAGATCAAAGCACGCAACCGCTGCGCCCGCCTCGGCCAGGCCGATGGCGATACGTTGGCCGATGCCGCTGCCAGCACCGGTAACAAAGGCGACGTCGCCGTTCAGTTGAAACAAGTCCATTGTTTATCTCCTCAGAATGAAATACCGCTGATGACTGAATTGAATCGACTGTCGGCCTAGATGACCGCCAGTTCCATGACCTTGGAGCTATCGACTTCGGCGCGTGGCAGTACCCCGCGCGCCTCGCCGCGCGACATCACCATCACGCGATGCGACAGCCCGAGCACCTCTTCCAGATCCGAGCTGACGACGATCACCGCCATGCCGCTCTTTGCCAGCTCGGCAATGACTTCATAAATCGCCGCACGCGCACCGACGTCGATGCCGCGTGTCGGCTCGTCGAGGATGATGACCTTGGGATTGCGGGCGATCCACTTGGCGATCACCACCTTTTGCTGGTTGCCGCCCGAGAGGCTGCCGGCCAGCTGCTCGGGCGCGCCCTTGACGCCCAGGCGACGGATCATCTCGGCGGCGAATTGGCGTGCCTTCGTCGGACGCACCCAACCGTCGGGGGCCACGTGGTCAAAGTTGTTGTAGGTCATGTTCTCGCCGATCGAGTGGGTGAGAACGACGCCGAGCGCCTTGCGATCGTCGGGGACGAGCACCAGGTCTTCGCGGATCGCGTCGGCCGGCGACCTCATCTCGATCTTCTTGTCGCGGATGACGATCTCGCCCGATTCGATCGGGTCGACGCCGGCAATCGCGCGCACCAATTCCGTTCGCCCCGCGCCGATAATGCCGGCCAGGCCGAAGACTTCGCCTTCACGGATGTCGAAGGAAATATCCTTGAAGCTCCCGTCGGGCGCCGACAGATTGCGCACCGACAAAGCCGTCCGGGCTTCGGCCGGCGGCTCGGGAATCTGCGGGAACAGACGATCGACGTTGCGCCCGACCATGTCGCGCACGAGGACCGACGTCGGCAACTGCGCGGTTTCGTGCTGTGCGACTTGCTGGCCGTCGCGCAGGACCACAATACGGTCGGCGATGCGCGCGATTTCGGCAAGGCGGTGGCTAACGTAGATAAAGGACACGCCTTCCGCCTTGAGCCTATGAATTTGTTCGAACAGGCGATCGGTTTCCTCGTCGCCCAGAGCCGCCGTCGGCTCGTCGAGGATCAGGAGCTTCGCATTCAGCGTCAGCGCCTTGGCGATTTCCACCTGCTGTTGCGCAGCCACGCGCAAGGTGCTGACCTTGCGCGTCGCCGGTACGTTGAGCCCGAGCCGCTGCAGTTGGCGCTGCGAACGTTCGATCATCGACGCGGTATCGATCCGCCCGTTCTTCATCGGCAGACGCCCGACAAAGACGTTCTCGGCGATTGACAGGTGCGGCAGCAAGCGCATTTCCTGGTGGATCAGGCCGATCCCGGCGTGCAGCGCATCCGCCGGCGCAGTCGGCGAGTAGGGCTTGCCCTGCCACCACATCTTGCCGCCTTCGTCGGGCGCAATGAGGCCGGCAATGACCGAGGAAAGCGTTGACTTGCCGGCGCCGTTCTCGCCGATCAGGGCGACCATTTCGCCCGGACGGACTTCCAAATTGACGCCGTTCAACACATTGACGGTGTAGTAGGTCTTGCCGATGTTGCGCAGGACCAGTCCCGGATGATCGGGCACCCACCCGGCAGATGATTCGTCGCGCTCGCTCATAGATTTCAGCTATTCATGTGTTGTTCACGAAACCGGAAAAGGGTGCCCCGCACCTGACGCACGGGGCACCCGGATCGAGGTTACGGGTGGTTCTTCAGGAACTGCTCGACGTTATCCTTGGTCGTCAACACGCCTTCCATCGGCTGATCCGGATTGACCTTCTTGCCGGCCAGCAATTCGGTCACGGTATCGACCGCCATGCGACCCATCGTGAACGTCGGCTGCGTCACGGTAGCGTCGAGCGTGCCGTTCTGCACGCCCTTCAGACCGCCGATGTCGCCGTCGTAACCGACGACCCAGATCTTGTGATCCGGCTTCGCCAGCTTGACCGCCTGTGCGGCGCCCAGCGCGATACCGTCGGCTTGGCCGAAGATGATCGAAATGGTCGGATCGCGTTGCAGCATGTCCTGTGCGAACTTGTTGCCTTCGTCAGCCGCCCAGCGCTCGGTCCATTGATTTTGCGTGATCTTGATGTCCGGGCAAGCCTTCAAGCCTTCGGTAAAGCCCTTGAAGCGGTCGACTTCCGGCGAGGTTCCCTTCTGGCCGTGAATGACCACCGCGTTGCCCTTGCCACCGGTCTGCTTGCAGATCCACTCGCCCAGGTCCTTGGTCGCCTTGATCGATTCGCCGCGGATGAAGGTATCGCCAGGCGCGCCATCGGCGTTGCGGTCGACGTTGACCACCGGGATGCCGGCTGCGCGTGCGGCCTTGACCGGAACGCTGGCGGCCGTTGCACCGGCCGGGATGTAGATCAGCGCGTCAACCTTCTGCGTGATCAAGTCCTGAATCTGGTTGACCTGCGTCGTTGCGTCGCCCTTGGCGTCCATGGTGATGATGGTGTAGCCCTTTTCCTTACCGTAGGCTTCAACCGACTGCTTGATCATGTTGAAGAATTCGGCCTGCAGGTTGGCGACGGCGAGACCGATTTTCTTGCCGGAACCTTGTGCGTAAGCACAGTTGGTCGCGATAACAGCAGTGAGTCCGATAACGGTGGCGATTTTGCTTAGCTTGAACATGAACCTCTCCTTGTGTGTGGGTTATGCAACTTCAGTAAAACGACTGCCTGGGAAACTGCGGAAAAACAACTACCTGGGATGTGAATCAACGAATCTTTCGCTTGTTTGAATCGACGGCCACGGCCATGACGATGACGAGACCGATGACCACCTGTTGCACGAACGGCGAGACCCCGAGCAGGTTCAGGCCGTTACGCAGAACACCGATTGTCAGGACGCCCATCAAGGTGCCCCAGATCGAGCCGACCCCGCCGGACAGACTGGCGCCGCCGATGACGACCGCGGCGATCGTGTCGAGCTCGTAGCCCAAGCCGCCGCTCGGCTGCGACGAATCGAGCCGGGTCGACATGACGACGCCTGCCAGACCGGCCAGCACGCCGCACACCGTATAGACGAGCACCGTGACGCGCTTGACCGGAATACCCGCCAGACGCGCCACCTCGGAATTGCCACCGATGGCATACAGCGCGCGCCCGCCCGAGCGATATTTCATGAAGACGAAGGCAATCGCCGTCAGAACGAGGAACAGGGCGACGGTGACCGAGATAAAGCCGAAATAGCGGTTGATCGACAACTCGGAGAACCACTCGACGTAACCGACGATCTGCGTGCCGTCGGTGACCATGTTGGCCAGACCGCGCGCGATCGACATCACCGCCAACGTCGCGATAAATGCCGGCAGATTGGCGCGCGTAACCAGCAAGCCCGAGGTCATGCCGCACAGTGCGCCGGTCAGCAGCGCAGCGATGATGGCAAACGACATCGGGATTCCGGCAACGTTGGAAAGCCAGCCCATGACCATCATCGACAGCGCCAGGATCGACCCGACGGAGAGGTCAATCCCGCCGATGACGATCACCGCGGTCATGCCGAGCGCCATGATCCCGAGTACGGTCAGCTGATCGATGACGTTCAGCAGATTGCGGATCGTAAAGAAGGTGTTGGTCGTCAGGCTGAACAGGATGCACAGCGCAAGAAGACTCAGGGCCGGCGCGTAGGCGATGATGCGGTCGCCCCAGGAGAACTGGTCGGCGAAGACCGTTTCCTGTGCGCGCTTGGTGGAGTCCGATACGTTGGATGCAGTTGTACTCACGGTTTGACCTCTCCTGAATTCACGATTTCTCTAAGTCAGCCCTGGCTCTTGGCCGGCAGGCGCGATTGCGCGACGGCGTGCGCCCAACGCTGGCGCTCGGGCTTCGTTGCCGCATTGCGCTCGGAGACATCGGTTGCCGTCTGTGCCCGCGACAACCTGGCGATCGCCTCCCAGTCCCAGATGCCGGCGCCGACACCAGCCAGGTGCGCGACACCGAGCGCCGACAGTTCGGCGTCCGAGCAATGCACGACCGGCTTGGCGATGTAGGCCGAGAGCATCTCGCGCAGCTTGGCGTTGCGCGACGGGCCGCCGTCGAGCAGCAGCCGCTGGACCTCGACGCCGCTCGCGTTCATTGCGTCGACGACGTCGGCGACCTGATGCGCGATCGACTCGACGGCGGCGGCGAACAACGCGCCCTTGTCGGTGTTGAGCGTGAGCCCGCTGATCAGGCCGAGCGCGCGCGAATCCCACCACGGCGCACCGAGACCGTTGAACGCCGGCACCAGGCAGACACCGTCGCTCTTGCTCTGCGCGGCGATCTCCGCCGCTTCTTCGCTGCTGATGCCGAAGACGCCGGAGATCCAGCGCAGCGTCGAACCGGCGGCGCGGATGTTGCCTTCGAGCGCCTGCTGCTGGCCGTCGCCGCGATCCCAGGCAATGGTCAGGCACATACCCGGATGCGGTGGTTGCTTGCCGTCGGTGAGGCCCATCACCGAGGAACCGGTGCCCATCGTCGCCTTCACCTGACCCGGCGCGTAGGCGCCGTGCGCGAACAGCGCGCTGTGCGAATCGGCCATCACTGAACGGACCGGCACGCCCTTCAGCGCCGGATGCAGGCCGCCCGCGTCGGCAAAGACGCCGATCGAAGGAACGATCTTCGGCAGCGCGACGCGCGGGATGTTGAAGAGCTTGAGCAGATCGTCGTCCCATTCGCCGGTGTGCACGTTCATCAACTGCGTGCGCGAAGCATTGCCTGCCTCGACGACCTGTTCGCCGCCGAGGCGCGCGATCAGGAAGGCGTCGATCGTGCCCATGCACCAGTCGCCGGAGGCGGCACGGGTACGGCCGGGATCGATCTCGTCGAGCAGCCAGCTCAATTTGAGCGCCGAGAACATCGGGTCGAGCGGCAGCCCCGAGCGCTCGCGCACCATCGCTTCTGAACTCGCCAGCTTGTCGCGCAGCGCGACCGTGCGCTGGTCTTGCCAGCTCAGGAGCGGCGTCACCGCCTTGGAATCCGAACGTTGCCAGATCAGCGCCGACTCGCGCTGCGTGCTCAGGCCGACGGCCAGCACCTTGGCGTCAGGACACTGTTCGAGACAGAGCGCGACGGCTTTCTGCGCGCTCCGCCAGATCTCGTCGGCGTCCTGCTCGACCCAGCCGCTTTGCGGATAACGCTCGCCGAGCGGCGCGGCGGCCTTGGCGACGATTTTCCCCGTGGTATCGACGAGAACGCACTTGGTCGCGCTCGTTCCCTGGTCGATGGCGATGATGTAGTTATTGGTCATGACGGTTGCACACTGGTTATTTGCCGAGAAGCTCACGCGCTGCGGCGGCGATGCCGGCGCCGGTCAGGCCGAAGTGTTCGAACAGGAAGTCGACGCTGCCGGTCGGCGCGAAGCCGGGCAGGCCGAGCATGCGCATCGGCACCGGCGCGTGTTGCGCGGTCACTTCGGCGACGGCCGAACCCAGGCCGCCGTAGAGGATGCCTTCCTCGGCGGTGACGATGCGACCGGTTTCCTTCGCCGCGGCGATCACCGCTTCGGCGTCGATCGGCTTGACCGTCGCCATGTTGAGCACGCGCGCCTTGATGCCTTCCGCAGCCAGCAGATCGGCGGCGGCGAGCGCACGCGAGACGAGCGTGCCGATGGCGATCAGGGTCACATCGTTCCCGTCACGCAGCTGATCGGCCTTACCCATGGCGAAGCTGTGATCTTCCGGCGTCACGGCCGGAATCTTGTAGCGGCCAATGCGCATGTACGTCGGCTTGCCGGCGGTGGCCGCCCAGCGCATCGCTTCACGCGTCTGCTTGGGGTCAGCCGGCGCCATGACGACGATGTTGGAGATGGCGCGCATCCAGGCGAAGTCCTCGATCGAGTGGTGTGTCGGGCCAAGTTCGCCGTAGGAGAAACCGGGACTCATGGCGCACAACACGGCCGGGAAATTGCTGTAGGCGATGTCGGCCTTGACCTGCTCGGTCGCGCGACCGGAGAGGAAGGGGCCGGCGGCGCAGACGAAGGGCAGAAAACCGCCGTTGGCCAGACCGGCGGCGACGCCGACCATGTTCTGCTCGGCGATGCCGACGTTTACCAGACGATCCGGGAACTGTTTGGCAAAGGCGCCGAGGTTGCTCGAGCCGACGGAGTCGTTGCACACGGCGACGATGCGCTTGTCGGCGGTCGCCAGTTCGATCAGCGTTTCGACGAAGGTCTGCCGGCAGTCGAAGGTCGGCACGCTGGAGACTTGAGTGGTTTCGTTGGCGCTCATTTCGCGGCTCCCAGTTCGGCTTTCGCCAGATCGAATTGCTCGGCCGACGGCACCTTGTGATGCCACTCCACCCGGTCTTCCATGAACGACACACCTTTCCCCTTCAATGAATTGGCAATGACGACGCGCGGACGGTCGCCGCGCGGACCGGCCAGACTGTCGTACAACGCGTTGTAGTCATGACCGTCGATCTCGCACACTTCCCAGCCAAACGCCGCCCACTTGTCGCCAAGCGGGTCGAGGCGGTTCGTGTCTTCGGTGCGCGCGCCCTGCTGCAGGCGGTTGCGATCGACGATCGCGGTGAGGTTCGACAGCCCCTTGTGGCCGGCGAACATGATCGCCTCCCAGTTGCTGCCTTCCTGCAGTTCGCCGTCACCGAGGACGACGAAGGTGCGCCAATCGGCTTTCGACAAACGCGCCGCCATCGCACAACCGACGGCAACCGGCAGACCGTGGCCGAGCGGCCCGGTATTGGTCTCGACGCCCGGCACCTTGTTGCGATTCGGGTGACCGTTCAACGGCGAAAGCGGCTTGGCGAAGGTTGCGAGCTCTTCCGGCTGAATGAAACCGCACATCGCCAGCACCGAATACAGCGAAGCGGAGCAGTGCCCCTTGCTCAGGATGAAGCGATCACGTTCGGCCCACTGAGGGTTGGCCGCGTCGTAGTTCATGACGCCGCCGAACAGCGTGACCAGCGTATCCGCGGCCGAGAAGTCGCCGCCGACGTGGCCCAGCCCGGCACCTTTGATGACATTGAGCACACACACGCGAAGCTCGCGGGCGAACTCGCGCAACTGCGCCTCGCGCTCAGCCGGCGCGGCGTTGCGGACGGACGACACCCGAGTGCTGCTGGGTTTCAACGACGAGAAATAGGAATTCACACCTTGCTCCTTCTGACGATCAACTTTGGTTTCGTTTATTTATTCCGCACTGAATATATATGCTTTTTAATAAATTAAAACTCGTTTCGCCCTTTGTCAACCAATTTTCTCAATCGTCGACAGCCAAAATCTTCATAGCCCGCAGTTACCTAGTGCAAATGCCGCGCATGGGAGACGCCTGCCTGCGGTCGCCCGCTCGGCATTCATGCCCATCGCCCTAACACCCGAGCAGGAAAAAGAAAAATTCGCTTGACAGACCTACTCGACCGGAATTAGCTTTAACAAAAGAATATATAGCCTGCACTGCATATTTAGTCGCGCGCAATAAATGCACCGCAGGCATGCGAATGAAACACGAACCAAGGCAGCTTGGCCGGAAACAGTCTGGAGCCGTCGCCGATCGATCGGGCCGATGGCCTTGGAGCAGGAACTGGCAGCGGGGTTGGCGGAGCGTGCGGCAGATATCCACCGATTTCTCGATGCCGGCAACAAGAGGAGGACGGCAACAGCGTCCTGATCGTTACGCAAATGAAGTATCTCAGGAGGAGATCTGCATGAAACTGACGCGACGCATGGCTTTGGTCACGATGGCATTGATGGCGGCGGGGTTTGCTTCCGCTCCGATGACGGCTTCGGCCGCTGACAAACTGATGGTGATCATCACGCCATCGCACGACAACCCGTTCTTCAAGGCCGAGGCGATCGGCGCGGAAGCGCGTGCCAAGGACCTCGGCTACAAGACGCTGGTGCTCGTGCACAACGACGACGCCAACAAGCAGAATGAACTGTTCGACACCGCCATCGCCCGCAAGGCGTCGGCGATCGTCCTCGACAACGCCGGCGCCGACGCGACGGTGGCCGCCGTCAAGAAGGCCAAGGACGCCGGGATTCCTTCGTTCCTCATCGACCGCGAGATCAACGCGACCGGCGTCGCCGTTGCACAGATCGTCTCGAACAATTATCAGGGCGCAACGCTCGGTGCCGAAGAGTTCGTCAAGGTCATGGGCGAGAAAGGCGACTACGCCGAGCTCGTCGGCAAGGAATCGGACACCAACGCCGGCATCCGCTCCAAGGGCTACCACGACGTGATCGACCAATACCCGGAACTCAAGATGGTTTCCCGCCAGAGCGCCAACTGGAGCCAGACCGAAGCCTTCGCCAAGACCGAGTCGATCCTGCAGGCCAACCCGAAGATCAAGGGCATCATCTCGGGTAACGACACGATGGCAATGGGCGCGATGGCCGCGCTCGAAGCCGCTGGCCGCAAGGACGTGATCGTCGTCGGCTTCGACGGCAGCAACGACGTGCGCGACGCGATCAAGGCCGGCAAGATCACCGCGACCGTGCTGCAGCCGGCGCACCGCCAGGCGCAATGGGCCGTTGAACTGGCCGATCAGTACCTGAAGACGAAGTCCACCGGCAAGCCGGAGAAGATTTCGATGGACTGCGTGCTGATCACCAAGGCCAACGCCGACAAACTCGAAACCTTTGCGCTGAGCAAGTAAGAGGGCCGCCGGGATGCACACACTTCGCAAGAAGCTCGTCCCGGCGCTGATCACATCCTTGTGCGCGATCTTGCTGCCGCTCTCTGGCTGCAAGATCGTGCCGAACGATCAGCGCGCAAAGACTACGGGCTCCTCCGCCAACCAGACGGCCGAGGGGTTCAACGCCGCCGGTTACGTGGATAGCGTCTGGGCTTCGCAACTCACCCCTCATTTCGACAGCAAGGCCAATGATCTGGCGACGGTCATCGCCGCCGTCAAGGCCGATCTCGACAAGGCCGGGCACGATTACGGCCATCGCGCCGCAAGCGAGGGCAGCCCGTGGAGCTTTGCCGTCAAGTCGACGGGGAAGGTCGTTTCCGTCAATACCGAATCCCGCGCCGGAACGCTCATCGTCGAAATCGCGAGCGATGCCGGACCGCAACAAATCACGCTGCAGATCGGCCCGGTCGTCAAGGGCACGGCGATCCGCGACAGCCTGCCGTTCTTCTCTTTCGCGAACGTCACCAACCAGATCGAATTCGCCCAGGTCGGCCGCGCCTTCAACGAGCGCGCCTTGAAAGAGGTCGAGAAGCCGCTCGCCGAGCTGAAGACGCCGGGCACCGCCGTCGAGTTCAAGGGCGCGATCAGCCTGACCAGCGTCCCCGAAACCTTCGTCGTCACGCCGGTTTCGCTGAAAGCCGCCGGGAGCGCGCAATGAACGCGCCGGTCGCGAACGCGGCGAACGAGGTGGCATCGACGCTCGACCAGAGCGTCATTCTGGAAGCCATCGGCGTGTCGATGGTCTTCCCCGGCACCATCGCGCTCGACAACGCCGATTTCGTCGTGCGCAAGTCGGCGGTCACGGCGCTCGTCGGCGAGAACGGCGCCGGCAAATCGACGCTGATGAAGATCCTCGCCGGGGTGAACTCACCGACCTCCGGCGAGCTGCGCCTGAACGGCGAGACGGTCGTCTTCAATTCGGTCCATGACGCGTCGGCCAAGGGCATCGGCATCGTTTTCCAGGAACTCAACCTCTGCCCCAACCTCTCGATCGCCGAGAACATTTTTCTCACGCACCCCTACACCAAGGGCGGCGTGCATATCGACCGCGCACGCCAGACGGCGCACGCCGCCGCGTTGCTCAAGCGGCTGGAACACGATCTCTCGCCCGACACGCTGGTCGGTGAATTGCGCATCGGCGAACAGCAGATCGTCGAGATCGCCAAGGCGCTGTCGCGCGACGTGCAGGTCCTCATCATGGACGAGCCGACCTCGGCGCTAAGCGAATCGGAAGTCGAGGTCCTCTTCCGCGTCATCGACGAACTCCGACGCAGCGGCGTCGCCATCATCTACATCTCGCACCGCCTCGAAGAGCTGACACGCATCGCCGACTACGTCTCGGTGCTGCGCGACGGCAAGATGCAGAACAGCGCGCGCATGGCCGACGTCGACGTGCCGTGGATCATCGACCAGATGGTCGGCAAGACGATGATGCCGCCGCAGCGCAGCGAAAAGCTCGCCGGCGGAATCGAGGTATTGCGTACCGAGAACGTCTGTCTGCCGAAAGTCGGCGGCGGCTACCTCGTCGACCACGTCTCGCTGTCGATCGCTGCCGGCGAGATCGTTGGCATCTACGGCCTGATGGGCGCCGGGCGGACCGAGCTGTTCGAGTGCCTGTTCGGCCTGCGTCCGGACGCCATCGGGAACATCCACCTCAACGGCGAAAACCTCGCCGGCCTCTCGATCGCCGAACGCATCCGCAAGGGGCTCTTCCTCGTCCCCGAGGATCGCCAACGCGACGGTCTGCTGCAGAATCTCTCGGTACTCAAGAACATGAGCATTTCCAGCCTGTGGCAGTTCCGGCGCGGCATCGCCATCCAGCAGAACCGCGAATCAGGTCGCATCGACGAGATGATCAAGGCGCTACGCGTCAAGGTCTCGGCGCCTGACGTCGAAGTCACCGCACTCTCGGGTGGGAACCAGCAGAAGGTCGTCATCGGCAAGAGCCTGCTCACCCAGCCGAAGCTGCTGCTGCTTGACGAACCGACGCGCGGCATCGACATCGGCGCCAAGGCCGAGGTGTTCAAGACGATGCGCCAGTTGGCCGAACAAGGGCTGGGCGTCGTCTTCGCGACGTCCGACCTCAAGGAGATCATGAGCGCCGCCGACCGCATTCTCGTCATGTCGCGCGGACTCGTCACTGGCGATTTCCCGCGCAGCGAAGCGACCGAACGCAAGCTCGTTGCCGCATCGACCATGACCGAAGCCGACCTCGCCACAAACCATGAAACGGCGCGCTCCAGCGAGGAGCCGCTCACCCCGATTACGGAGCACTGAACAATGGCTACCACCGCAAACGCCACACTCCCCGGCGGCACCGAAAGCGAGGACAAGAACTCCGGCGCCGTCATGCTGCTGCTCAAGCTGCGCACGCTGATCGCGCTGATCATCGTCACCGCCTACTTCTGCATCATGGCGCCGAACTTCATCTCGCTGGGCAACCTGGTGATCATCTCCAAACACGTCGCGCTCACCGCCTTCCTCGCCATCGGCATGACCTACGTCATCGTCACCGGCGGCATCGACCTCTCGGTCGGCTCGACCGTCGGCCTCGTCGGCATGATCTCGGGGTTGCTGATCACCAGAGGCATACCGATTCCCTTCATGGACGCCACGGCCTACCCCAACGTCTTCGAAGTCATCGGTTTCGGCCTGCTCACCGGCATCTTCGTCGGACTGATCAACGGCCTGCTGATCACCAAGTTCTCGGTCGCGCCCTTCATCGCGACGCTGGGCACGATGTACATCGCGCGTGGCGCGGCACTGCTCATCTCGAACGGCGAGACCTTCCCCAACTTGGTGGGCAAGGCCGATCTCGGCAACACCGGCTTCCCGATCCTCGGTTCCGGCACGGTGCTCGGCGTCCCGGTCGCGGTGATCCTGATGGCCATCGTCGCGCTCGCCGCCGCCTACGTCGCCGGACGCACGCCGCTCGGCCGGCAGATCTACGCCATCGGCGGCAACGAGCGCGCCTCCCTGCTCTCCGGGGTGTACGTCAATCGCGTCAAGGTCATCGTCTACGTCATTTCCGGCTTCTGCGCCGCGATCGTCGGCCTGATCATCTCTTCGCAGCTCGTCGCCTCGCACCCGGCGACCGGCACCTCGTTCGAGATGAACGCCATCGCCGCCGCCGTGCTCGGCGGCACCTCGCTCGCCGGCGGGCGCGGCACGATCGGCGGCACGATCATCGGCGCCTTCGTCATCGGCGTCCTGAGCGACGGCCTGGTGATGATGGGCGTCAGCGAGTTCTGGCAAATGGTCATCAAAGGCCTAGTCATCATCGCGGCCGTCGTGCTCGACCAGATGCAACGCAAAATGGCCAAGCGTTAAAGGAAAGCGCTGGATCGATTCGATATGCTGGCCGTCAGTCAATCCTGACGACCAGCGCTTAATGGAGAAACGCAATGAAGATGTTTGACAGACAAGTCTCGCTCGGCCTGATCATCGCCAGCCGCGAGTTCTTCAACGGCACGCTGGCGCTCGACGCGCGGCGCGACGTCATCGCCCAGCTCGACAAGCTCGGCATCGGCTATCACATCCTGCCGGTCGACGCGACGAACAACGGCACCGTCGAGACCAAGGAAGACGTGCGCAAGTACGTGCAGCTGTTCGACGAGCACCGCCACGACATCGACGGCTTCGTCGTCCTGCTGCCCAACTTCGGCGACGAGATCGCCGTCATCGAGACGATCCAGCGCTCGAAGCTCAACGTGCCGGTGCTCGTGCAGGCATCGAATGACGACCTCGACAAGGTCGACCTGCGCGGCCGCCGCGACTCGTTCTGCGGCAAGCTCTCGGTGTGCAACAACCTCTACCAGTACGGCATCGACTTCACCGACACGACGACGCATACCTCCGACATCGCCAGCGACGAATTCGCCGCCGACCTCGACCGCTTCGCGCGCGTCTGCCGTACCGTGAAGGGGCTGAAGAACGCACGCATCGGCAGCATCGGCGCGCGTACCGGCGCCTTCCAGACGGTGCGCTTCAGCGAAAAGATCCTGCAGGCTTCGGGCGTCACCGTCGTCACCGTCGACCTCTCCGAGATCCTCGGCGCCGCGCAGGCGATCAACAGCGACGCGCCGGAAGTCAAGGCGCAGCTCGACAAGATCGCCAGCTACGGGCGCATCCCGGCGCACATCAGGCAGGAGAACATCGTCAAGCAGGCCAAGCTCTCGCTCGCCGTCAATCGCTGGATCGAGGAAAACGAGTGCGACGCCAGCGCCATTCAGTGCTGGACCAGCGTGCAGGACAACTACGGCTGTGCCACCTGCCTGTCGATGAGCATGTTGAGCGAACGGCTGATGCCGAGCGCCTGCGAAGTCGACGTCGCCGGCGCCATCTCGATGTACGCGCTGGCGCTCGCTTCCGGCGCGCCACCCGCCCTGCTCGACTGGAACAACAACTACGGGCGCGAGCCGAACAAGTGCGTCGGCACGCACTGCGGCAACTTCCCGAAGAGTTTCCTCGGCGTCGAGCCGGAAATCTCCAACCTCGACGTGCTCGGCACGACGATCGGGCCGGAAAAGTGCTTCGGCGCGGTCAAGGGCAAGGTCGCCCCGGGCCCGATGACCTACTTCCGCATCTCGACCGACGACCGGCTGGGCAAGGTCAAGGGCTACGTCGGCCAGGGTACTTTCACCGCCGACCCGTTCGCCATGGACGGCGGCATCGCGGTAATCGACCTGCCGCGCATGCGCGACCTGTTCACGCACCTCTGTCGCCAGGGCTTCGAGCACCACGTCGCGATGGTGCGCGGCAGCCATGCGGATGTGGTCGACGAGGCCGTCTCGCGCTACCTCAAGTGGGACGTCTATCACCATGCGTAAGGTCGCTGCACAACCGCTGACCCCGGGCAACTGAACGATGACGGCACGGCGCGCGCCCCTGGCGTTGTGCTGTCGCCTGACTGGCGAACTCTCCCCGTTTGGCCGGACACGCAGCGCGTCCGGCCTTTTTTCGTGCGCCACGCGCGTTGCCAGAGTCATAATTGCCGGTTTTTGCAGAGAAATTTGCCACGAAGCGCGGCGCGCGTGCCGGTATACTCTCCACGCCGAAGACGACGCGCGAGCCGTCGCGCGGCATCGAGCATGCTCATCATGAGAACCGCACCGAGGGCACGAATGGCCATCCATAACGACAATACGCACCAGCAATTGCGCCTCGCGACGCAGATCGCCCGCCTCTACCACGAGCAGAATCGCACCCAGCCGGAGATCGCCCAGCTCTTGAGCATCACGCAGACGCGCGTCTCGCGCATGCTCAAGTTCGCCTCGGAAAACGGCATCATCCGCACGACCGTGCACGTCCCGCCCGGCATCTTCTCGGACATCGAGGATGAACTGCAACGCAAGTTCGGCGGCATCGAGTTCGTCGTCGTCGACGCCGCGCACCTCGCCGACGAGAACGTGTTGCCCGCGCTCGGCTCGGCGACCGCCGCCTATCTCGAGCGCGTCGTTCCTTCGTGCGAGATCATCGGCGTGTCGTCATGGAGCGAAACGCTGCTCACCGCTGTCGAGCTGATGCGCCCGCTCTCCACGGGCGCGACGACGCACATCGTCCAGGTCTTCGGCGGCTTCGGCCGCGCCAACTCGCAGGTCTACGCGACGCGCCTGACCGAGCGGCTGGCGCAGATCTCGAGCGCCGAGGCGATGTTCCTGCTCGCACCCGGCGTCGTCTCGTCCACCCCAATGCACGAGATGCTGATGAACGACGTCTCCTGCCAGCACGTCCTCGAATACTGCGGCAAGCTGTCGATGATCCTGATGGGCATCGGCTGCCTGACGCCGTCGCGGTTGCTGCAGGACAGCGGCAACGTGCTCGACGCCGAGGACATGGAAGAACTGCGCGAGCGCGGCGCGGTCGGTGACATCTGTCTGCGCTTCTACGACCGCGACGGCAAGCTCGTCGACTCGCACTTCAATCAGCGCGTCGTCGGCATCAGCGCCGAGCAGATCCTCGCCACGCCGCGCCGCGTCGCCGTCGCCGGCGGCAAACGCAAATTCGAATCGATCCGCGCCGCCCTGCGCGGCAAGTGGATCACGACGCTGATCACCGACCTCGACGTCGCGCAGGCGCTGCTCGATGATTGAATCGCACGAGTCGCCACTCGTGGCATAGGCACGCGGCTCATCGCGGCCAGAGCTTTGTAGCAGTTTCGAACAAGACGGCACCGCGCTCGCGGATACAGCGTTCGTCCCATTGCTTGCCCGAAATGATTCGGCCCGGTTGCGACAATCGCTTACACATTCATCATTCAACCTGCAAACCGCAGTTGGCCGATACATCAGGCGACATTTCCGGTCAACGCCGGCTGGATCGGCGGAACGATACCGGCGAGGGTGCGCTTAAGGTGATCACCAACGTGTTGCCAGACCGATGGGGGGTTCAACTGCTCCGCAGCGCGAAGGGCAAAGCCCTGAAGCAGGGCGGAGACACGCATCAGCGCTACCCGCGCCTGTGCAAAATGGGCATGCATGCTGGTCGGCTTGACCGTCGTTTGACCCGCATGTTCGGTTCTGCGCCCGACCGAAGCCATCAGCCACGGACGGCTGGTGATCGCCTCACGACGCGTATCGGGCGTCTTCAGCAGCCCCGGCTGCGCATGCGTGGCAATGTGCTCGTTGCCTGGACACTCCTCGACGCCCACAGCACCTGACGCAGTCCGGCCATGAGGTAGGTGTGACAGGCATGCGAGGGTCGTCCTGGCTTCTTCGGGCTGTAGCCGATCACAGCGCCTTGCTGATGCCCGTACAGGGCAAACCGGTCAGGTTGAGAAACTCGATGGAATACGCCAGCTGCCCCATCGGGGTGGCGGCGCTTTCCGTCTCCCAGCGCACCTGCACTCGCCCGGCCATCGTCTGCACGCCGGCACAGGCCGGCAGGGTTTCGTCTCGCTTGACGACCTTCTATTTCGATATTGATCCGGCACGAAGAAGTCTCAACTCCCGTTCGGGCTGAGCCTGTCGAAGCCCGCCCCACCCTTCGACAAGTTCAGGGCGAACGGACTTCGAACATTATCGCGCCGGATCAATCGCGTACCGTCTGTAGCAGGACAGGGGCGAAGGCCTCGAAGGCGCGCTTCCTGGTGTTCCGGTTCTCGTTGAGCGCCGCGCCAGCGCGTCGATGTCGATGTCGATGTCGATGTCGATGAAGATCATGCCGATCCGCCGCTTGCGCCGGTGCGCCAGCGGGATCATCTCGGCGAGCTTGAGCTGGCCGAACTGGCCGAACTGGCAGAAGCTCGACAACACCTTGGCGCAAGGCTCCATTGCTCAAGTCTATACGCAGCTCGGCGACCCTGGAAAATCGGCTTCAAGCACCCGCCTGGCGATCGTGCCGACGCTCTCGGCGGGCGCGGTGGACATCAGCGTTTAACCGAGCTGCTGGTATAGTCGGCGCCCCGTTCGACCTTCCTCACGGAACTCCCATGCTCAACATCGGCTGTCACCTCTCCACCGCCAAGGGCTTTCTCGCCATGGGCCGCGACGCGCTGTCGATCGGCGCCAACACTTTCCAGTTCTTCACGCGCAATCCGCGCGGCGGGCAGGCGAAGGCGATCGATCAGGCGGATCTCGATGCCTTTCTCGCCCTCGCCGCCGAACACCGGTTCGCGCCCTTGCTGGCACACGCGCCCTACACCCTGAACCCCTGCTCGGCCGACGAGAACACGCGCCGCTTTGCGCTGGAGACGATGCAGGACGATCTCGTGCGCATGGAGCGGCTGCCGGGCAATCTCTACAACTTCCACCCGGGCAGCCACGTCGGCCAGGGCGAGGACGCCGGCATCGCGCTGATCGTCGCCCAGCTCAACGCGGTGCTGACGCCGGCGCTGACGACGACGGTGCTGCTCGAGACGATGGCAGGCAAGGGCAGCGAGGTCGGGCGCACGTTCGAGGAGTTGCGGCGCATCCTCGACGGCGTCGTGCTGCACGAGAAGATGGGTGTCTGCCTCGACACCTGTCACATCAACGACGCCGGTTACGATGTGGTGAACGACCTCGACGGCGTGCTCGAAACCTTCGACCGCGTCGTCGGCCTCGATCGTCTGCGCGCGATCCACCTCAACGACAGCATGAACCCGCTCGGCGCGCGCAAGGACCGGCACGAACGCATCGGCCACGGCCACCTCGGGCTGGAGGCGATCACCCGCTTCATCAACCACCCGGCGCTGCGCCACCTGCCCTTCCTGCTCGAAACGCCGAACGACCTGCCTGGCTATGGCGAGGAAATCGCGCTCCTGCACGGCGTGTTTCGCGCCTGACCCGAATCGGCGCTACCATTCGCGCCTGATTTTCCCCACCTGGATTGCAGAGGCCAAGACCATGAACAAGACGGCTGTCAGCCTGATCGGCGCACCGACCGATATCGGCGCCGGCACCACCGGTTCGCGCATGGGCCCGGACGCCTTGCGCGTCGCCGGCATCGCCGGGGCGATCGCGCAGTTCGGCATCGACGTGCGCGACTGCGGCAACGTCGGCGGCCCGGCCAACCCCGGCCTGCCTGCGATCGACGGCTTCCGCCATCTGCCGGAAATCGTCGAGTGGAACCGGGCGGTGCACGACGCCTTCTACGCCGAACTCAGCGACGCGCGGCTACCGATCCTGCTCGGCGGTGACCACTCGCTGGCCATCGGCTCGATCAGCGCCGTGGCGCGCCACTGCCGCGAGCGCAAGAAGAAGCTGCGCGTGCTGTGGTTCGACGCGCACGCGGACTTCAATACGGCGACGCTGACGCCGAGCGGCAATATCCACGGCATGCCGGTCGCCTGCCTGTGCGGGCACGGCCCGCAGGAACTGATCGAACTCGCCGGCCAGGTGCCGGCGCTCAGCGCCAAGGACGTGCGCCAGATCGGCATCCGCAGCGTCGACGAAGGCGAGAAGCGCATGGTGCACGACATGGGCATCGACGTCTTCGACATGCGCTTCATCGACGAAACGGGCATGCGCCACGCGATGGAGCTGGCGCTCGCGTTGATCGGGCCGGACACGCACCTGCACGTCAGCCTCGACGTCGACTTTCTCGACCCGGACATCGCGCCGGGCGTCGGCACCACCGTACGCGGCGGGCCGACCTACCGCGAGGCGCAGTTGTGCATGGAGATGATCGCCGACACCGGGCGGCTCGCCTCGCTCGACATCGTCGAGCTCAACCCGGCGCTCGACGTGCGGAATCGGACGACCGAGCTGGCGGTCGACCTGATCGAAAGCCTCTTCGGCAAGAGCACGCTGATGCGGAAGCGGCCCGGCGGGATCTACTGACGCCGGGGCATCCGCCGGCCCGTCACCTGCTTCCTTACTTCGGCGCCGCCTCGGCGACGAAGATTTCGACGCGGCGATTCTGCGCTCGCCCTGCTTCCGTGCTGTTGGTCGCGATCGGTTCGCGCGAACCGCGCCCGTCGATGCCGATGCGGCTCAGGAGCACGCCGCGCGTGACGAGATAGTCGCGCGTCGCGTCGGCACGGTTGACGGAGAGCGGATTATTGACGGCATCGGAGCCGCGGTTGTCGGTATGGCCGATGATGCGCACGGTCGTGGCCGGATTCTGATTGAGCGTCGTGGCAAAGCGATCGAGGATCGGCCGCAGGCTGGACTTGATCTGATAACTGCCCGAGTCGAAGGAGATGTCGCTCGGGATCTCCAGCTTGAGCTGGTTATCCTGCGTCTGCGTCACCGTCACGCCGCTGCCTTGAGTCGCCTGCTCCATTGCCGCGCGCTGCTCCTGCATGCGCTTGGACCAGAGATAGCCGCCGCCGGCCCCCGCTGCCGCGCCAATCGCCGCACCGGCCGCCGCGCCCTTGCGGCCACCGGTCGCCGCGCCAATGACGGCCCCGGCGACGGCGCCGATACCGGCACCCTTGGCCGTATCGCTCTGCGTCTCGGTCATGTTGGCGCAACCGACCAGGCTGCTCGCGGCGAAGGTGGCAATGGTGATCATCAGGGCAGTTTTTTTCATGGTGGTACCTCCAAGTTTTCGGTCCGGGAATGTCGAGTATAGGTTGAGGAACCGGTTTTCACCCGTTCTGCGGAGCTAACGCAGCAGCGGACTGATCGGAATACAAAGGGGCTCGCTTCTCGGTGCCTTGCATCCCGCCACAAGTGCGCTTTCTAGCGCTCGGCCGCCAGCGGCGCGTCATCCGGGATCGTGATGCCGTCGATTTCCTGGTGCATGAGCACGGCCGGCGCATCGACCCGCAGGCACCGGCAAACGTCGCCGATCTGCTGGAATCCGAGGCAGCGTTCGTAGTAGCGAACGTGGCGCGGATTGACTTCCATCACCGCGTCGCTCGCCGAAAAATGCTCGCGGCCGTAGTCGAGCGCCGCGCTGAACAGGTTGTTCAGCAAGTCGCGCGAGCTGAAGTCGGGATCGATGGCCAGGCGCGAGACTTCGCAGACGACGCGATCCGGACCGCGCAGGCCGTCGAGCACATTACCGTAGTGCGCGTCGGCGAGAAGGCCGATCGGCGAATCGCGGCGCAGCGTCAGCGTCGCGACAACCTCTTCGTAGTGCCAGGCGGCGAGCGTCACCCGGTTCTGCTCGTCGAGCGGTTGTCTGCGGGCTTCGGTCCGGTAACCGCGCCAGGCGTACATGCGCTGCACCAGCGAGTTGGTCAGCCCGTGCTGCTTCGGCGTGCGCGCCGGTCGGATATCGACGCCGCGCGGGCCGGACAAAGCCGCCCACAGCGAACGCAGCGGCGGCAGAGACTCTGGCGCGCGCTCGATCGGATGCACGCGGGAGGAAGTTGAATACTGCATGTCCTGGTTTCTTTATCCGAATGAACTGGGTCAGGCCGAAACGACGCCAAGGACGAGACCGGCAGGTTTTGGCGTGGAAGCGCTGTTTATGGCGTGGGCGGAACTGCCCGAATTTGCCGCAATGACGTTGATGTCGCCGCACAACTCACCGCCTTCGTCGGCGACCAGCTTGCCGTAGCGGATGGTGCCGCTGACGCGCCCGGTCGAGTGGATGATCAACTGCGAGCGCGCCGTCAGTTCACCCTCGAAGGTGCCGTGGATCTCGGCGATGTCGATGCTCACCTTGCCGGAGAACGAGCCGTTCTCGGCGATGCGGATGACGCGGCTGTCCATCGTCGCCTCGACGCGGCCTTCGACGACGAGCGTGTCGCAATCGAGAATCTCGGCGCCCTTGAGTTTGACGTCGGGCCCGACGATCAGACGCGCACCCATCGCGTCGTTGCCGGCGACCGGCGTCTCGTTCGACAGTACGGGCACGGCAGGCTGCGCCGCATCGACGACGGGCGCAGCCGGCAGCGCCTCCTTGACCGTCGGCGCGGGACGCCCGGGCAAACGCTCTGCCGGCGGGGGAGACGCGGTGCCGGACGAAGTCATTGGTGCGGAATCGCGGCGGTTAGTCGAATTTACGGGTTCGTTGCGCCCGAAGACGCCGGATTTATTGAACATGCTATTTCCTTCCAAGGTTTTTCAGCGTTAAAGACGCCAAGGCCTTAGCGATATCCGTGCCACGACGGTTTTTCAATGACAAACAACGACCTACGCAACACTCCTCATATTATCTATTAGATTCTTACGGGAAGATGTCGGGAAAAAGCGACAGTGCTTCGCCGGCTTTTTCGAATTGCCTTGCGAGACAGCGGATTAGCCTGTCGCCGGCTGGCGACAGGCGCGGCAAGTCCTTGCTACACAATGATTTTTACCGCAGCAATGCGCCCGGGCCACGAACGCCGTGGACGCATTTTCGTTCCCACGATGGCGCGCGAGCGGTCTAAACTGCGCTCTCGCGCCACGCCGGCGATCGCTTTTCCGCTGGCGGCGAAACTTCCCCGGATGTCTTCACGCCAAGCGATGTTCCGAATCTCCTTCCGCCAGAGCATGCTCGCCGGCTTTCTGCTGATCGCCGTGCTCCTCGGCTGGGCCGCCATCCAGAGCTGGCTCACGCTCGAGTACTTTGTCGCGCAGAGCCAGCGCGACAGTGCGCAGGCGCTCGAACTCAACGCGGCGATTCAGGAACTCGCCGAGCGGACGGTCGACCTCGAACGCAGCGGGCGCCAGTTTCTCGTGCTCAACGATCCCGTGCTGCTCAAGCGCTTCGACGAACACTCGGCGCTGGCGCTTACCGCCGTCGGCCGGCTCGAGGCGCTGCCGGGCGTCGCGCTCGGCGAATTGCCGCGCGACTGGCGCAGCAACCTCGAACAGCTCGGCGCCGGTCTGCATCGCCTCGCCGACAAGGACCAACTGCAACCGTTCCTGACCCGGCTCGGCGACCTCAACCGCGCGCTCGACCGGCATGGTCGGCAGTGGATAGACGCGCAGCACCAGGCGACGCTGACGACGCTCGAAGCAAGCCGCCTGCAGCTGACCGGCATGGTCGCCGTCGCCGTCGGTGGCGCCTTCGTTGTCGCGCTGGCGATGAGCTGGTGGCTGTCGCGCCCGATCACGACGATCGAAGGCGCGATCGAGCGCCTCGGCGAGAGCCGCTTCGAGGAGCCGGTCCACGTGCGCGGCCCGGCCGACCTGCGCCGCGTCGGACGGCGGCTCGACTGGTTGCGCCAGCGCCTCGGCGAGCTCGAATCGGAACGCGAGCGCACGCTGCGCCACGTCTCGCACGAACTGAAGACGCCGCTCACCGCCCTACGCGAGGGCGTCGCGCTGTTGCAGGACAAGGTCGTCGGGCCGCTTGAAGGCGCGCAACAGGAGGTCGTCGACATCCTGCAGCACAACGTGATGACGTTGCAGCAGCACATCGAAAGCCTGCTGCGTCTCAACGCCGCGTCGTTCGAGGCGCGCCGCCTGCGCTACCGGCCGGTGCCGCTGAAGAAACTCCTCACCGATGCCATCCAGGGGCGCGAGCTGCAAATCCAGGCGCGGCGGCTCGTCGTCGTGCCCAAGGCGCCGGCCGTTGCCCGGGCACTCGACGGCGACAAGCTGCTCGTCGTCCTCGACAACCTGCTTTCCAACGCCATCGACTTCAGTCCGGAAGGCGGCGTCATCCGGCTCGAAGCCGAAGTCGGCGACGATCGCGTGCGCATCACCTGTACCGACCAGGGGCCGGGGATCGCGCCCGAGGATGCCGAACGCATCTTCGAGCCCTTCGTGCAGGGCGCGCGCCCGGCGCCGACCAAACGCCAGGGCAGCGGTGTCGGCCTGTCGATCGTGCGCGAGCTGCTGACGGCAATGGGCGGCAGCATCGAACTGGTCAAGGGTCAGTACGGCAACGGCAGCAACGCGCCCGGCGCCAGCTTGCGCATCGAGGTGCCCTGTGAATAACGTGCCGATCAAACGACTTCTCCGCCGGGGCTGCTGGCTGCCGGTCGTCGTCATCATGGCCGGTTGCGCCACTGTGCCGGCGCCCGAGCCGATCGCGGAGGAAGCGACGAGCGAGGAAACACCGCGCGTCGAAGTCACGGTTGACGAGACCGCGATGCTGCCGTTGCTCGGCTACCTCCAGTTGCTGCCGCGCATGAGCACGCAGGAGCTGGCGCGTGAGCGCAAGACGCTTGCCGCGCTGCCGCAGACGCCGAGCGTGCGCTTGCGCATGGCGATGCTGCTCGGCCAGGCGCGCGCGCCGGCCAACCTGGCGCGCGCGCAGAGCGTGCTCGCCGGCATTCTCAAATCGAATGAGGCCAATGCGAACAGCCTGCATCCGCTCGCCCGCCTGCTGGCGACGCACTACGGCGAACGGCAGAAACTGGAACAACAGAACGCCCGCTTGACGACGCAAATGAACGAACTCGAAGGAAGACTCGGCGACAGCCAGCGCAGCAACGATGAACTGCAACGCAAGATCGACGCGCTCGCCGACATCGAACGCTCGCTGCCCAAACCGCCGGCCGGGGGCGATGGCGCGGGAGGCAGCCGATGAGCGCGACGGCCGCAAACGGCGCGCATCTACTCGTCGTCGACGACGACCAGGACCTCCTGCGCCTCCTGACCATGCGCCTGCACGCCTGGGGCTATCGCGTATCGACGGCGAGTTCGGCCGAGGAAGGGCTGGCGCGCATCGCCGTCGAGCCGCCGCAACTCGTCCTGAGCGACATCCGGCTGCCCGGCAAGGACGGCCTCGCGCTGTTCGACGAGATCCGCGCCACCCGGCCGACGCTGCCGGTGATCCTGCTCACCGCGCACGGGACGATTCCCGACGCCGTCGATGCGATGTCGCGCGGCGTCTTCGGCTACCTGACCAAGCCCTTCGACAGCGCCGTCCTGCGCGAGAAGATCGAACAGGCGCTGCAGCTCTCGCCGACCGGCGAAGTCCCGCAAGCCGGACAGGACGAAGCCTGGCGCGCCGGGCTCGTCTTCCGCAGCAGCCGCATGGCCGAGCTGATCGAGGAAGCGCGCGTCGTCGCCGCCTCCGACGCCAGCGTGCTGATCCGCGGCGAGAGCGGCACCGGCAAGGAAGTGCTCGCGCGCGCCATCCACCGCGCCAGCCCACGCGCCGGCGCGCCCTTCGTCGCCATCAACTGCGGCGCGATCCCCGAGCAGCTGCTCGAATCCGAGCTCTTCGGCCACGTCAAGGGCGCCTTCACCGGCGCGGCGACGGCGCACACCGGGCTCTTCCAGGCAGCCAACGGCGGCACGCTGTTCCTCGACGAGATCGGCGACATGCCGCTCGCCTTGCAGGTCAAGCTCTTGCGCGTGCTGCAGGACCGCGCCGTGCGCCCGGTCGGCGCAACACGCGCCGAGCCGGTCGACGTGCGCGTGCTCTCGGCGACGCACCGCGACCTCGAAGCGGCGATGGCCGACGGGCAGTTCCGCGAGGACCTCTACTACCGGCTCGACGTCGTCACGTTGGCGCTGCCGCGCCTCGAGGAACGGCGCGAGGACATCCCGCTCTTGGCCAGCCACTTCGTCCAGCAGCTCGTCAAAAAGTACGACAAGGGCATCGTCGGCTTCGCGCCCGAGGCGATCGAGACGCTGATCAACGCCGCGTGGCCGGGCAACGTGCGCCAGCTCTACAACGTCGTCGAGCAATGCTGCGCGCTGGCAACGACGCCGCTCATCCCGCTCGCGCTCATCCAGCGCGCGTTGCGCGTGCCGACGCTCGAAGCGCTCTCCTACGCCGAGGCCAAGCAGCGCTTCGAGCGCAATTATCTCGTCCAGCTACTGAAGCTCACCGACGGCAACGTCAGCGACGCCGCGCGCATCGCCGACCGCAACCGCACCGAGTTCTATCGCCTGCTGCAAAAACACGAGCTGACGCCCGACATGTTCCGCCGCCCGACTGACGCCAGCGATTCAGCCGGCTAAGCACTCGTCGTCACACCGGGAGCGCACTACCCCTCCGTGAGCCAATAAGCGGTGCTGCGCCCGCCCGCGCCCGTCTTGCTCAGTATCCCGCGCGCCAGCAGATCATTGATGTCGCGCAATGCCGTATCCGCCGAACACCTGGCGATGGCCGCCCACTTGCTGTTCGTCAATTTGCCGTCGAAGCCGTCGAGCAAGCGATTCAGTACTTTCACCTGCCGTTCATTGAGTGGTAGCGTCGCCCAGCGCTGCCAGTAGCGTGTTTTCAGGAAGACTGCATCAAGCGTCTGCTGGGCCTCTTCCGCCGCTCGCTGCAGACCGTCGAGGAACCAGAGCAACCAAGCCGTGACGTCCATCGTTCCCTTTTGTGTTCGCTCAAGAATTTCGTAGTAAGCCTTTCGCTCACGCTGAATCTGAGCGGACAGGCTGTAGAAGCGCTGCGGGCAGCCGTCGGCACGTGCGAGCAGCAGGTCGCCAATGGCCCGCGCGATCCGCCCGTTGCCGTCGTCAAAGGGGTGCAAAGTGACAAACCAGAGGTGCCCCAAGCCCGCCTTGATCAAGGGCGGCTCGCCGGAATCCGCATTCAGCCACGCGAGAAACCGCGCGGTTTCCGCCGCCAGACGGTCCGCCGGCGGCGCCTCGTAATGCACCTTCTGCCGACCCAAGGGACCGGACACCACCTGCATCGGCCCGTTGGCATCATCCCGCCAGTCGCCGACCCGTATCCTGGAAAGCCCGGAGTACCCGGTGGGAAACAACGCGGCATGCCAGCCGAACAAACGCGCCTGAGTCACCGGCGACTGACAGTTCGTCGTCGCATCGAGCACCATCTCGACCACACCTTCGACGTACCGGTCCACCGGTGCGACGGCGCCGATATCGACGCCCAGTCGGCGGGCAATACTTGAGCGGACGGAAGCGACATTCAACTGCTCGCCTTCGATCTCGCTGGTCTTGACGACATCGTCGGTCAGCGCCACCAGACTGGCCTGATCGCGCAAAGCCGCACCGACATCGACCAGGCGTCCGAGCAACAAGCCTTGCGCCCGGCTCACCTCGGCCATGGGCCCGGCCAGGGCCGCGAGGTCGTACTGCCAACGCGGCCAATCGTGTATTTGCCAGATGTAAATGCAATCACCGTAGTTCATGCGGCGATTATGCGAGTCTTTCACCGCAAAAGCCAAGAAATTCGCCGCACAATCCGCGGCAATTGGCCCGCGGATTCACCGCAAAGGGGACTCTATGGACATCGAATGGAGCAGAATGCACGCTGTCTTTTCCGCACCCCGGCGGTGGAAACGCACACGGCTTGTTTTCATTGCAGAGGACAATATTGCGGTCTCCGGCGACAACTTCGTCGGCGGCGTCAATTGGGAGGCGCAGTCCGGCGAGAAGTAGGCGCTGATGGCGTCTTATCTCGCAGATAATCGTTCGGCTTCGTTTTCAGGCTAGCGGAGCCGACGAACACAAGTTCGACTGTATTGCAGCTCGACCGAGTTGAGTAGCCTCGCAACCGCGTGTCAAGTTTAGCCGCAACATAAGAAATACTACCCTGGCAGCAATTTCACCAAACCCAACAGGCTGACTTGCAGAAATATGATTATCCGTTAGATAATTCTTCCTCAAAACAAACCTTCGAGGATAATAATGGACAGCTTTGACATACGTCGTGAAAATTTGATGGAGCTTGCAAAGCAATATAAGAGACAGAATTTATTTTGCGAGATGATCGAAATGAACCCGTCGTATATGTCGCAAATAAAAAGCAGAAGAAAGAACGTCGGCGATCAGATCGCTCGCATGGTCGAGAAGAAGTTAGGATTACCCCACGGGTACATGGATCTCCCTCAAAACGAAATCGCTTCAGTTAACCCGACAGCGGAGCCCACGCCTGATTCACTCTCACTCGAGGGTCTATCGGATCTGCAACGTGGTTGTTTACGCCGACTAGAAGCCCTAATGCGGTCATCAAAAGTGTCAGATGATGAATGCCTTGACCTGATGGTGAACTGGAAAGCCAAGCACGCTTGATATCAGTCACCGCATTCGGCGCAAGACGCCCCCGCCCCGTAGGGTGTCAATGCAGCGCAGCGGAATTGCACCGATCCATTCAACAAGACAAAAAAAACCGCTTTCCGGCCTCATATTCGGAAAGCGGTGAACCCACAAAGGAGACTCTCTTCACAACACTTGTTGCCCTCGTCACCCCGGCGTTCGCTGAAGTGACGAGTCTCGTGCGCAATCAGCCGTAGAGCGGGCCGAATACGTTGCAGGCGCGGAAGTCCTGGCCTTCCGGGTCCATGCCGAGGGCCGACCAGGCGGTCGGGCGGTAGATGGCTTCGTCCGGCACGTTGTGCATGCACACCGGGATGCGCAGCATCGAAGCCAGCGCGATGAAGTCGGCGCCGACGTGGCCGATGGTGAGCACGCCGTGGTTGGCGCCCCAGTTGGCCATCACCGAGTAGGCGTCGCGGAAGGCGCCCTGGCCGGTGATGCGCGGGGCGAACCAGGTCGTCGGCCAGGTGAAGTTGGTGCGGCGGTCGATCTTGTCATGCACGTCCTTCGGCAGATCGACGCTCCAGCCTTCGGCGATCTGCAGGACCGGGCCGACGCCCTTGACCAGGTTGAGACGCGTCATGGTGAAGGGCACGCCGCCGGCGGTGAGGAACTTCGACGAGAAGCCGCCGCCACGGAAGTATTCGTCGACGCCCGGGCACCATTCGGTGGCGTCGAGGCAGGCCTTGGCTTCTGCCGCCGAGACGTTCCAGAACGGTTTGATCGTCGGTTTACCGGCCGCATCCTTCTGCTGGCAGGAGCCGTCGAGCGCGGCGGCGCCGGAGTTGATCAGGTGGATGAGGCCGTGCTGGGCGACGCCTTCGAGCGTGTGGCCGGTGACGCGCTTGATCGCGTCCGGCGACCAATAGGTGCGCACGTCGGCGAAGATCTGCGCGGTGCCGGTGAGTTGCTTGCCGAGCAGCATGCAGACGCCGTTCAGGCTGTCGTTCTCGGTGGCCATGACGACCGGCTCGCGCACGCCGTTCCAGTCGAACGAGCTGTTGAGCAGCGCTTCGGCGGTGTCGCCGTTCGGGTACTGGTCAGTCCAGTGGCGCTGGCCCTGGAAGCCGCCGACGATGGCGTTGTAGCCGAGCGCTTCTTCGGTGAAGCCCTTGGCGGTGAGCTTGGCGTTGCCGTGCATCATGTCGCGCATGCAGATGGTCATGGCCAGGCTTTCGCGCAGGACCTGCTTCTTGTTTTCCGCGCTGCGCTGCTGTTCCTTCGGATTGAGATCCTCGCCGAAGCGGAAGTTGGCGTCAGCCCACGAGACGGCGAGTTCGAGTTCGGCTTCGTCGTAGATCTTCTTGTCGATGCGGCGGCGCAGTTCGGTCATGTCGACGGCCTGCACCTTCATGCCGAGGTAGGACTCGAAGAAGTCGTGATTGACGATCGAACCGGCGATGCCCATCGAGACGTTGCCGAGCGACATGTAGCACTTGCCGCGGATGGCGGCGACGGTGAGGCCGGCGCGGGCGAAGCGCAAGAGCTTTTCCTGCACGTCGGCGGGGATCGAGGTATCGCCGGCGTCCTGCACGTCACGGCCGTAGATCGAGAAAGCCGGCAGGCCCTTCTGGTTGTGCGCGGCGAGTGCGGCGGCCAGATAGACGGCGCCCGGGCGCTCGGTGCCGTTGAAGCCCCAGATCGCCTTCGGCCGCAGCGGGTCCATGTCGATCGTCTCGCTGCCGTAGCACCAGCACGGCGTGACGGTGATCGTCAGGCCGACGTTGGAGACCTTGAACTTGTCTTCGCACGCGGCCGATTCGGCCATGCCGCCGATGCAGGTATCGGCGATCACGCACTCGACCGGCTCGCCGGAGGCGTGGCGCAGATTCTTCTGCAGGAACTCGGCCGTGCGAATGGCCATGTTCATCGTTTGCTCTTCGAGCGACTCGCGCACGCCCAGGCGACGGTTGTCGATGGTCGGGCGGATGCCGATTTTGGGGAGAAGCTTTGCGTTCATATGTTTGTCCTCGTGTTATGTGGCGATACCGGGAGAGACATCAAAATCAGTTAGCGATCCAAGCGCAGGCAGCGGTGTGAGGGGTTGAAGCGGCGAGAAGAGGGGACTCGAAACTCAACGATACAACGATGGTAATCATATTTCGCCAGAGTGCTAACTCGAATCAGCACTATAGCCGCCGAAATTGAAATGTTCAACTGTTCGAGTTCGGAAATCATCCTGCCCGCCGTTCGCGCCGATCCTGTTGTATTTCTGCAAACCGGTCACAGCCTGCTACAAGAATCCGCCAAAGGGGGCACCAAAGGCTGTCAATCGGGCAACACTCATTGATAACCGTTCTTGCTATCGTGCAGTCGTCAGGTGGCCTTGCCTGACTTTTCATGAAAGGAAAAACATGTTCTCAACCTTGATCGTCATGGCGGTTCTGGCCATACCCTTCCTGCTCGAGTTGTACTTCAACGTGCCGCGCGGTTCCGAAACGGCGGACGAGGAGTACATTCCCGATGGACGGTGACCCGCCGGTGGGTAACGCCCACTCCCGATAGAACGGCCTCCAGAACTGGAGGCCGTTTTTGTTTGCTATGCTCGGGCCTTCGCCCGCCCTGGTCCCGCTCTGTGAATCCGTCATCCGCTCCGCACCCGCTTTTCTCGAACCACAAGGTCGTCGTCCTGCTCGCTTCGTTCTGCTGCCTGCTCTGGGGCAGCGCCTATCCGGCGATCAAGAACGGTTATGCGCTGTTTGCCATCGCGCCCGACGACATCGCCGCCAAGATGGTCTTCGCCGGCTACCGCTTCGCCTTCGCCGGGTTGTTGTTGCTGGTCATGGCCGCGCTGGGCAAACGCGAGGTCTTCAACCTGAACTGGCCGCGCCTGCGCCAGGTGACGACGCTCGGCCTGACGCAGACTTCAATCCAGTACGCCTTCTTCTACATCGGGCTGGCCAATACGACCGGCGTCAAGGGTTCGATCATGAACGCGACCGGCACCTTCTTCAGCGTGCTGATGGCGCACTTCATCTATCACAACGACCGGCTCAGCCGGAACAAGGTGCTCGGCTGCCTGATCGGCTTCGCCGGGGTGATGGTGGTGAATTTCAACCGCGAGCTGCTCGACTTTCACTTCACGCTGCTCGGCGAAGGATTCGTCGTCATCGCCGCGTTCGTGCTCTCCGCCGGGACGATCTACGGCAAGAAGATCTCGCAGACGATGGATTCGGTCGTCCTCACCGGCTATCAGCTGGCGATCGGCGGCGTCGCGCTGGTCGTCGTCGGCTACGCGCTCGGCGGCTCGCTGACCGGCTTCACGCTGCAATCGTCGGCACTGCTGCTCTATCTCGTGCTGCTGTCCTCGGCGGCGTTCGCGCTGTGGACCATCCTGCTCAAGTACAACCGGGTCGGACTGGTGACGGTGTTCAACTTTCTCGTTCCCGTATTCGGCGCGGTGCTCTCGGCCATCTTTCTCGGCGAGACGATCCTCGAATGGAAGAACGTCGTCGCGCTGGCGCTCGTCTGTTCCGGTATCTGGCTGGTGACGAAACAGCGCGACTGAAAAGCACTCGCGTTTTTCCGCGCAGCAGGAACAAGGGGCGCGTGATCGCGGATAATGGCGGCCTCCGCCGCGCATCACACCACCGCCCCTCTGAAAGTCTCCCTCGCAATGTCCTCGCCCGCCCACGAAATCCTCCAGCGCGTCTTCGGCTATCCCTCGTTCCGCGGCCACCAGGAGGACGTCGTCGAGCACGTCGCGAACGGCGGCGACGCGCTGGTGCTGATGCCGACCGGCGGCGGCAAGTCCTTGTGCTTCCAGATTCCTGCGCTGCTGCGTCCCGGCGTCGGCGTCGTCGTCTCGCCGCTCATTGCGCTGATGCAGGACCAGGTCGACGCGCTGCTGCAGGCCGGCGTGCGCGCGGCCTTCCTCAACTCCTCGCTCGATTTCGACGCCGTCGTCGACACCGAGCGCCGCCTGATGCGCGGCGAACTCGATCTGGTATACGTCGCGCCCGAGCGCCTGCTCACCGAGCGCTTCGGCGGCCTGATGGACCAGCTCGACGCGCGCGGCCAGCTCGCGCTGTTCGCCATCGACGAGGCGCACTGCGTCTCGCAGTGGGGGCACGACTTCCGCCCCGAGTACATCCAGCTCTCGGCGCTGCACGAACGCTATCCGCACATCCCGCGCATCGCGCTCACCGCGACGGCCGACGAGCTGACGCGGCAGGAGATCATCACCCGCCTTGGCCTCGACACGGCCGAAGTCTTCGTCTCCAGCTTCGACCGGCCGAACATCCGCTACACCGTGGTGGAACGCGACAATCCGCGCAAACAACTGCTTGCTTTCCTCGCCGACCACCGCGGCGAAGCGGGCATCGTCTACTGTCTTTCGCGGCGCAAGGTCGACGAGACGGCGGCCTGGCTCAAGCAGCAGGGCATCGACGCCCTGCCCTACCACGCCGGGCACGACGCCGAGACGCGGCAGCGCAACCAGCAGCGCTTTCTGCGCGAAGACGGCGTCGTCATGGTCGCCACCATCGCCTTCGGCATGGGCATCGACAAGCCCGACGTGCGCTTCGTCGCGCACCTCGATCTGCCCAAGAGCCTCGAAGCCTACTATCAGGAGACTGGCCGCGCCGGCCGCGATGGCGAGCCGTCCGAGGCGTGGATGACCTACGGCCTCAACGACGTCGTGATCCACCGCCAGATGATCGAGGAGTCGGCCTCGCCCGACGAGCAGAAGCGCGTCGAGCGGCAGAAGCTCGACGCCATGCTCGCCTACTGCGAGTCGGCCAAGTGCCGGCGCGTCGTGCTGCTCAACTACTTCGGCGAGGCGACGACGCCCTGCGCCAACTGCGACGTATGCAGCGACCCGCCCGAAGTCTGGGACGGCACGGTCGCCGCGCAAAAAGCACTCTCCGCCGCGCTGCGCTCCGGCCAGCGTTACGGCGCCGGCCACCTGATCGACATCCTGCGCGGCAAACCGACCGAGAAGATCCGGCAGAGCGGCCACGACCGGCTACCGACCTTCGGCGTCGGTGCCGATCTCGACGACATGGGCTGGCGCTCGGTCTTCCGCCAGTTGCTCGCCTCCGGCCTGCTTGAGGCCGACGCGCAGGCCTACGGTGCGCTCAAGCTGACCGAGGCCGCGCGGCCCGTGCTCAAGGGCGAAACCGTCCTCTCGCTGCGCCGCCACATCGCGCGCGCCAAGGGCAAGGCGACGAAAACCGGCGCAAGTGGAGGCGCAAGCGGCCGCAAGAACACCAGCACCGTCGTCTCACCCGCCGACGCCCCGTTCTTCGATGCCCTCCGTCAATGGCGCGCCGACAAGGCGCGCGAACAGGGCGTCCCCGCTTACGTCATCCTGCACGACCGCACGCTGCTCGAACTCGCCGCGCATCGCCCGGAGACAGCGGAAGACCTGCTCGAAATCCCCGGCATCGGCCAGGCCAAGGCCGAACGCTACGGCGAGGAACTGCTCGACGTGCTGACCGAAGCGGCGCAGCGATAAAGCGCGATCTCGGAGCCCGTAAAGAAACTCAAAGCCACCGCAGAGACACGGAGGCGCAGAGGAAACGCAGAGAAAAAGCACCGTTGCCAAAGATTTTCTCTGCGAAAACTCCGCGGCTCTGCGGCTCTGTGGCAGGTGTTTCGGCCGACAAGGCACGGCGCAACCGCCGCATCTGGAACTGTCAGCCGTCGATCGCCGCCTTTTCCGCGAAGCGCGCGCGCAGGGTCCGGAACAACCAGCTGCGTTGCGGCTCGACGCCGCTGCGCACGTATTCCAGGGGGCTAGGATCGAGGTAGAAGCGATTCTGCAACCCCTCAACCCCGCCCCGTCCGGCGAACAGGATGCGGTCGCCCGCTATCAGCTCGGTATCGAGCGGCGGCAACATGATCTCGATGTCGCCGCTCAACAGCAGGAGCGGCACGGCGGCCAGCGTCTCGGTCGCCTCCTGCGGATTGATCAGCAGCTCGCGCAAGCGCAGCGGATGCGCCGTCTCCCCGTTGAGCACCGCGCGCAGTCCGGGTGAGGCCGGCTCGCAGTTGAAGGCCCAGATGTGCGGGACGCGCTCGTCGAGCTCGGTCAGCAGGCGAACGGCGATCTGCTCCGCCGTCTTCGGCCCGTGCTTCCTGACCTGCAACAGGAAACGATTGAGCAGCGGCGAGACCAGCAGCTGCAGACACTCGCGCACCATGATCTCGCACTTCACGAAGCACAGGTTGGCACGCGCCGCCTCGATCAGGCTGCGCTGCGTGGCGTTGTTCTGACGGACGATGACGTGCAGATCCGGCTTGATCCGACGGGCGCGCGTCACGAGCGCCAGGTTCATCGCGTCGCGGTCAGCGCAGGCGACGATGCCTACCGCATCCGCGATCCCCGCGTTGTGCAGGCTGTCGATCGAGTTGTCGCCGTGTTGCAGATGCGGCTGGTCACACAGGCGGTCATTCGAGTCGATCGCCGTCCAGGTGGCGCCGCCGCGCTCCAGCGCGCGCGCCACGGCCTGACCGAAGCGGCCAAAGCCGAGGACCAGCCAGTGGCCGCGCGGGATCTCCGGCGGCACCGGGCAATTACTGCCCGGCACGCTCGACAGCCACTCCGCCACCCAGAGCACGGCCGGGGTGGCCAGCGCCATCTGCAGGTTCAGCGCGAAGCTCTCGAACGGATTGATGACGCTGATATTGGCGAAGCTGTCGAGGTTGGCCCAGGCCAGCGCGCTATGCACGCGGGCGATGATCGGCAACTCAGGCGCCAGCGCAGCGGCGCCGATGGCGATCGCCTGCACCGCTTCGTCGTCACCGACGAGCACGATCAAGGCCTTGCAGCGCGGATGCGTCACGCCGGCATCCTTGAGCACCTCGGGCCAGCGCGCGTCGGCGCACAGCGCGAGCGGCGGCTCCTTGTAGTCATCGACGTCAGCCTGCGCGGCACGCTCGGGGCGCAGCTCGATCAGCACGCTGCGCGTTCCCAACGCATCGAAGGCATGGGCCAGCGCCATGCCGCTCTGGCCGTAGCCGGCGATGATGTAGAAAGGCTCGTCCAGCCAGCGCACCCGGCGCGCCAGCCGGCCGCGCGCGACGGTAGTGCGGAAAACCGGTTCCTGCACCAGCGCGAAGATGCTGCCCAGCGCATACGCCCAGCAGATGACCGAGAGATAGATCGAGAAGGTGACCCAGGCGCGCTGGGCGTCGGTGAAGACAAAGGGCAACTCGCCGAAGCCGATGGTCGTCGCCGTGTAGCTGACGACGTAGAAAGCGTGGAAGAAGCTCAGTGAGGCCGGCAGCCCTTGTCCATCCAGGCCGGGCATTGCCACCAGGCCCGCCACCGAGATGGCGTAGGCCAGGATCAGCGTGATCAGCGGGACGCGCAGCCGGCGCAGCGCGATGAACAGGACGTCTCGCACGGCGACCGTCTCAACGGCTTTGCTTGAGCGTCTCGCCGATCAGCAGGATCACCGAAATGATGTTGGCCAGCAAGGCGCCGGCCGACAAGGAGACCACGATGGAAATGATGGTGCCGTCCATCGGCTGCTGGTTAATGTAAAGCTGCCAGGCCCAGACAAAGCTTGCCGTAATCAGCTGGACCAGCGCGACCAGGCTGGTCGCCAGGTGTGTCGCACCGATGTGCGTGCGATCGCCGAACTTGAGCACGGTGGCGATCAGGTTGACGACCAGCGCGGCGAAAAGCTCCGACGGATGGTGCAGATCGATCCGGTCCAGGTCACCGATGACAAAGCCGAAGTTCAGCGTGCAGGCAAGAATGATGAAGAAACCGAAGATGACTTTTTCCAGGTTCATGGCGATGGGGTCCGGTGGTTTTCTGGTGGCGGTCGATGCCCTGACAAGTCGGTAATGGACACGTATGGCGCCGCCCCAATCGGGCACTCTGCGACCCAACCTGTCCGATGTCATTCCCGTTGCAGTATCCGGAAGTCCCCCGGGTTGGTCAATGACGAAGCGGAGTGGCGCATGACGTCGCGCTGGTTGCTTCTTTCACGCGATTGGACAAAACTTCGATTACCTTTTTTGTCCGTGCTCGAATTATTGAATTGATGCGGCAATGACGACTCCTGGCGCAAGGCAATCACGTGTGGAGAAGCTCGCCTCGGCCAAGGGCCCGGCGCTGCTCGTCGTGTTCCTCGCGCTCGTCGGGCTGGCCGTCGGCGTGTCGATCCAGCGCGACTACGCACAAACCATCGCGGATGCGTTCCAGACGCTGGAAAGTCAGGCGATCCTCGCCGAGGCCAAGGTCAGCGGCGTCCTGCGCGGACTCGACATCGGCCTGCACGGCCTTGCCGCCGATCACGAATCCGGTGTCCCCTTGCCAGAAAAGGTTGTCGCCGAACATCAGCGCTCGTTCCTGAAGAGCTTTGCCGAAATCCGTACCGTGACGGCAACCGACGCCAGCGGCCAGGTCATCGCCGCGGAGAGCCTCCAGACACCCGGCGATCTCCCGGTGATCCGCGCGTTCAACATTTCGGGGCGCGACTACTTCCGCTTCCATCGCGATGCGGTGTCCGACGACTTCGACCGGATGCACCTCTCGCGCCCGTTCATCGGCTCGTCCAAGCGCTGGATCATCGCCGCCTCACGGGCGATTCGCGGCGAGGACGGCGAATTTCACGGCGCCGTCGTCGCCACCGTCATCCCGCGCTTTTTCGAGTCGATTCTGCAGGACATCCTTGCAAACGACACGGTCGATGTGGCCAGCCTCCATAACCGACAGGGCGACATCCTCTATCGCGTTCCGGATTCCGACACGCATACCGGCCAGAACGTCGTACGGGGTGAATCCTTCCAGCACTATCTCAAGTCCGAGACCAACATCACGCGGCATATCGGCGCCGCGGTGGCCGACAACACGAGGCGCCTCGTCGTCTTCGCCAAGGTCGGCGACACCGGCATCGACGTCGCGATTTCGGCCCGTTTCGACAAGATCATCGCCCGCTGGTACCCCCTCGCAGTCGCCAAAGTACTGCTCTTCGCCGTGTTCTCGGCCGGAGCCATCGCACTCTACCGCCAGTGGCAACGACGAAGGATGGCGACGCTCGCGCTCGCGCAAAGCGAAGCACACTTCCGCGAGTTGTTCGGGCGCGCGCCGATCGCGCTGGCCATCAGTGACCGTCAAGGGCGTGTGCTTCTGGTTAACCAGGCGTTCGAAACGTTGTTCGGTTACCGGCAAGAGGAGCTTCCCAGCGTCGAGACCTTCCGCCAGCGCGTGTATCCCGATCCAGCCGAAAGAGCACAGCAGGAACAGTACTGGCGTGAAAGCTGGAATGAGGCGGCCGAGGAAACCCGTCGCCCGTCGCCCGTGGAGGCCACGGCCGTAAGCAGGGACGGCAGCACAAAAACCATTCTGATCAGCCGGCAGAGGCTGGGCGACGACATGCTGGTTGCGATCATCGACATCACGGCGCGCAAGGAAGCAGAGGAGAAAGTGCGCGAGCTCTCGCAGGCGATCGAGCAGAGCCCCGAGGCCATCGTCATCACCGACCTCGACGCCAACATCCAGTACGTCAACGATGCGTTCGTCGCGTCGAGCGGCTACGGCCGCGACGAGCTGCTCGGACAAAACGCACGCCTCCAGCGCTCGGGCAGGGCACCGAACGCAACATACGACGCACTCTGGGCTTCACTGAGGCAGGGCCGGACCTGGAGCGGCGAACTCATCAACCGGCGCAAGGACGGTACGGAATACACCGAGTTCGCCATCGTCTCGCCGATGCGCGACTCAAACGGACGGATAACGCACTACTTCGCGGTCAAGCAGGACATCACCGAGAAGAAGCGCCTCACCGAGGAACTCGATCGGCATCGCCACCACCTGCAGCAGCTGGTCGATGAACGGACACGCGAGCTCGAAATCGCCAGGACGAATGCCGAGGTCGCCAGCGTCGCCAAGAGCGCCTTCCTCGCCAACATGAGCCACGAGATCCGCACGCCGATGAACGGCGTGCTCGGCATGGCGCACCTGCTGCGTCGCAGCGGCCTGACCGAGAAGCAAACGAGTTATGTGGACAAGATCGAAGTCTCCGGCAATCACCTGCTCGCCGTCATCAACGACATCCTCGACATTTCGCGCATCGAGGCCGGCAAACTGCAGATCGACGAGACCGAATTCTTCCTGAACGACCTGATCCGCGACGTGACCGACATTGTCGGCCAGAGCGCGGTCGACAAGGGACTGCTGCTCCGCATCGACGTTGGCGATGCGCCACAGGAAGTGCGCGGCGATCGCAAGCGCCTGCGCCAGGCGCTGGTCAACTACCTATCGAACGCGGTCAAGTTTGCCGAGCGCGGCAAGATCACGCTGCGCTGCCATACGCTCGAAAGGCGGGAGAAGGATTCCCTCGTCCAGTTCGAAGTCGAGGACACCGGCACAGGCATTCCACCCGACGACCTCGTCCGCCTGTTCCAGAGCTTTGAACAGGCCGACAATTCGGCAACGCGCAAGCACGGAGGCGCCGGCCTCGGCCTCGCCATCACCAAGCGCATCGCCGAACTGATGGGCGGTACGGCCGGCGCCCGCAGCGAGCCGGGCAAAGGCAGCACCTTCTGGCTGACCGTGCGTCTCGGCCGCACTCCGCACGACGGACACGGGCCCGCCTGACCACCCATCGGCAGCGCCGAAATATCCTGAAACATCCACGCGGTTTCTTGAAACAGACGGGATATATCTGCTTGCCATACTGCGCGCGTCGATCACCCCTCCCTGAGAACAACCATGACGAACGCAATCACCACCTCATCACCCACGAACCAGCCGGCCGATGCGGCGAGCAATGCCGACGCGCTGCTCAAGAAGTACTCGACGCCGCTGACCGCGGCGACGGCCATCGTCGTCTGCGTCACCGGCGTGATGATGTTCTTCCACCTCTACAAGGGCGAAGTCCAGGCCATGCACGAGTGGCTGGGCATGGGCTTCGTCGTCGCCGCCGTGCTGCATCTCCTGCGCCATCGCCGTCCGCTAGGCTTGATGATGAAGCAGAGCCGGACGCATATCCTGCTCGTGCTGACGCTGGTCATCTCGCTCGCTTTCCTCTATCCGTCGTCCAGCCAGCAGCCAAACCCGATGCGTTCGACGATCACGGCGGTCATGCGCGCGCCGCTCAAGGATCTGGCGCCGGTCGTCGGCGTTACCACGGCGGAGCTCACGGCACGCTTTGCCGAGGCCGGTGTGGCGCGGGTGGACGCCACCGATACGATCGAAACCCTCGCCAAGGCCCACGAGACCGACCCGATGAAGCTGCTGAGCGCCGCGATGACGCCGCGCAGCGGCGACGAAACGGACTGAAAGCCCGACCCCTTCACACTTGTTTACTTGCCGGGCCGCGCGACGCAAGCATAGTCTCTCCCTTTGACGACCATTGTCCTTTTCCAGGGAGAGACGCATGAGCATCGCCAGAAACATCGCCGGGACGATCAAGGCACTCGGTATCGCCTGTGTGCTGGCCTTCAGCTTGCCCACGTCGGCCGCCGGCGTGGGCGACCTGTCGGCAACCGACACCTCGTCCGGTCTCAAGGAGGCGCTGACGCGCGGCGCCGACATCGCGATCAGCCAGCTTGGCCAGAAGAACGGCTTTCTCGGCGACAAGCGCGTGAAGATACCGCTGCCGAAATCCGCGCAAACGGCCGAGAAGATGATGCGCACCTTCGGCATGAAGAAGCAGGCCGACGAGCTGATCGAGACGATGAACCGCGCCGCCGAGATGGCCGTCGTCGAAGCCAAGCCGATCCTGACCAACGCGGTTAAGTCGATGAGCTTCGACGACGCGCGCAGCATCCTCACCGGCGGCGACGACGCGGCGACGCAGTATTTCAAGCGCACGACGTCGAAGGACATCGGCGCCAGGTTCCTGCCCATCGTCAAGACGGCAACCGCCAAGGTCGACCTCGCCGGGCAGTACAACAAGTACGCCGGACAGGCCGCGAAGCTTGGGCTGATGAGCGAGCAGGACGCCGACCTCGATACCTACGTCACCCAGAAGGCGCTGGACGGGCTCTTCCTGATGATCGCCGAACAGGAAAAGTCGATCCGCAAGGACCCGATCGGCACCGGTTCGAGCCTGCTCAAGAAGGTGTTCGGCGCACTGAAGTAAGGCCGAACACACGCCCGACGTTGTTGGCGGCGGGATGACTTTCGGGTAGCGTTGCTCGTCCCGTCACTCCCGCTTCCTGTCCGCCCATGCAACGCCAGAAAATCATCCTCGTCGAAGACGAACAGGCGATCGCCGATACGCTGCTCTACGCGCTGGGCAGCGAAGGCTTCGACGTCTGCCACGTCGCGCTGGGCAGTGAAGCGATAGCCACACTCCGCGCGACCGAAGCCGATCTCGTCATCCTCGACGTCGGCCTGCCCGACACCACGGGCTTCGAAGTGCTGAAACAGATCCGCGCCCTGCCCGAACGGCGCGATGTGCCGGTCATCTTCCTCACCGCCCGCGCCGAGGAGATCGACCGCATCCTCGGCCTCGAACTCGGCGCCGACGACTACGTGACAAAGCCCTTCTCGCCGCGCGAGGTCGCCGCGCGCGTGCGCGCCATACTCCGCCGCGAGGCACGCTCGCGCGGCACGGAAGCAATGGAGCCGGCGACCACCTGGCAGCACGATGCGGCGGGCATGCGCATCGTCTTCCGCGCACAGACGCTCGACCTCACGCGCTATGAATACCTGCTGCTCGCGCTGCTGCTCTCGTCACCGGGCCGCGTGTTCACGCGCGAGCAGATCATGGACCGCGTGTGGTCCGATGCGCCCGAGACGAGCGACCGCAGCATCGACACCCATGTCAAGACGCTGCGCGCCAAGCTGCGCGCGGTCGACCCGATCGGCGAACCCATCGTCACGCATCGCGGGATCGGCTACAGCCTCGCGCCATGAAGCTCTGGGCGCGCGTTTTCCTCGGCTACTTCCTGATCGTCGGTCTCTCGGGCTGGTTCCTCCTGCGCGTCTTCGTCTCCGAGGTCAAACCCGGCGTGCGCGACGCGGTGGAGGACGTGATGGTCGACAGCGCCAACCTGCTCGCCGAACTCGCACGCGACGATCTGCTCGCCAACCGCCTGCCGGCAGGACGTTTTTCCGAAAGCGTCGAGGCGTATCGCCGCCGCCCGGTCAAGGCCACGATCTGGGGGCTGGAAAAGCAGACGCTCGATTTCCGCATCTACGTCACCGACGCACAAGGCATCGTGCGCTACGACTCCGAACACCAGGCCATCGGCGAGAACTACGGCGACTGGCGCGACGTCTACCGCACGCTGCGCGGCGAATACGGCAGCCGCTCGACGCGCGACGATCCCGACGACAGCACGAGCAGCGTCATGCACGTCGCCGCGCCCGTCCATCAAACGAACGACCCCGGCAGCGCGATCGTCGGCGTCGTCACCGTCGCCAAGCCGTCGCGCACGCTGACGCCGATCATCGCCCGCGGCGAGAACGCGGTGCTCCGGCAAGGGCTGCTGCTCCTTGGCGCGACCCTGCTGATCGGCGGACTGTTCACCGCCTGGCTCAGCGTTTCGCTCGGACGCCTCGTCCGCTACGCGCGCGCCCTCGCGGCCGGCCAACCGGCCGAACCGCCGGCGAAGGGCAAGGACGAGATCGGCACGCTGGCGCGCGCGCTCGCGCAGTTAAGGGATGAAGTCGACGGCCGCGCCTACGTTGAGCACTACGTCCAGCACATGACGCACGAGATGAAGAGCCCGCTCGCCGCCATCCGCGGCGCCGCCGAGCTGCTCGGTGAGGACGACCTTCCGCCGGCCGAACGGCAGCGCTTCGCCGCCAATGTGCAGGCACAAAGCGAACGTCTGCAGGCGCTGATCGACAAGCTGCTGCGCCTCGCCCAGCTCGAACAGCTGAGACAACTCGAATCGCGTGCGCAATTCCCGCTCAAGGCGCTCTTCGACACTATCGAGGAAGCCCTGGCGCCCCTCGCCGAACAACGCGATGTCTCGCTTTCGTTCTCGGCCGCCGATGCGAGCCTCACGGCGAACGGCGATCGTTTCCTGCTCGGTCTCGCGCTGGGCAATCTGGTGCAGAACGCCCTGGACTTCTCCCCGGCGGGAAGCACCGTCGAGATCACCGCGACGGCAGGAGGCGGGCAGATTGTCCTTGGCGTACGCGATCACGGCGCCGGCATTCCCGAGTACGCCCGCGCGCGTCTCTTCGAGCGCTTCTTCTCGCTCCCCCGCCCCAATGGAACGCCCAAGAGCACCGGCCTCGGCCTGCCGCTCGTGCGCGAGATCGCCACTTTGCACGACGGCAAGGTCTCGCTCGACAACGCAGCGGATGGCGGCGCAATCGCCACGCTGACCATCGCCGGCCAGCAAACCGCTGCCTGAACACGGCGCCAGAAGGCGCTTCACATTCGCTTCACGCGCCCTTCATGCAGGCGCATCCGGTGCACACATCGCCCGGCCACACTGGCCTCCGACCCAACCCCACGGAGACAAGCCATGAAGAACCCGCTGTTCCTGAAATGTGCGCTGCTGGCGCTGATCGGCGCCCTGCTGCTGATCCCGCTCGCGATGATCGAGCACACGATCGACGAGCGCACGCTGCACCGGGCCGAAGCCATCCGGGCGATCGCCGCCAGTTCGGCCGGCGAGCAGTCGGTCAGCGGCCCGATGCTGACGATTCCCGTCGTCGAGGAATACGACGACGAGCAGGTCGAGGAGGTGAACGGCGAGACGCGCAAGAAATCGGTGCGCCGAAAACGCACGCACACGATCACCGTCCTGCCGCGCCAGCTCGACTTCAAGGGTGGGCTGAACGTCGAGAAGCGCGCCTACGGGCTGCACGAAACCGCCGTCTTCGAAATGCAGGGCGGCATCACCGGCAGCTTCGACCTGCCCGGCCCCGCGGCGCTGCCGACGCTCGGCCAGAATGCGGTCTTGTCGTGGGGCGCACCGGTGCTCTCGGTGAGCGTCGCCGACGCGCGCGGGATCACGGGCGCGCCGAAGATCGTGCTGGCCGGCGCGGCGCTCACGCCGCACCGTGGCTCGAAGGCCGGCGAGGCAAGGAACGGCTTCCACGCGCTCGCCGAACAGATCGACGGTGCGCGTCCCGCGACGCTCCCCTTCCGCGTGGAATTGGCCCTCGCCGGCACCGGCAGCTTCGACTTCGTCCCCGTCGGCGAAACGACGACGGCGGAGCTGAAAGGCAACTGGCCGCATCCGAGCTTTGGCGGCAACTATCTGCCGCGCAGCCGTGAGGTGGCGAAAGACGGCTTCTCGGCGCGCTGGGCGACCACCGCGCTCGCCTCCAACGCCGCGGGCGATCCGGTCAAGGCGGGAGCCGACGGCTTTGAAGTGCGCCTGATCGATCCCGTTGACATCTATCGCCAGGCGCTGCGCGCGGTGAAGTACGGCGTGCTGTTCATCGTCCTCAGCTTCGCTGCCTTCTTCATGTTCGAGCACCTGCGCACCTTGCCGATCCACCCGATCCAGTACCTGCTCGTCGGACTGGCGCAGGCGGTGTTCTTCCTGCTGCTGACCAGTCTCTCCGAACACATCGCCTTCCCGCTCGCCTACCTCGCCGCGGCGGCGGCATCGATCGTCCTGATCGGCGTCTATCTGGCGGCGATCCTGCGCGCCTGGTGGCGCGGCCTCGGCTTCGGCGGCGCGCTGACGATCCTGTACGCCGCGCTCTACGGCATCCTGCGCTCGGAACAGAACGCGCTGCTCCTCGGCTCGCTGCTGCTCTTCCTCGCGCTCGCCGGCCTGATGCTCGGCACGCGCAAGATCGACTGGTATCACCTCGGCAAATACGACGCGGCCGCAGGCGCTTGATGCTCACCCTGAAGAGTCCGCTGCGCAAGGCGCTTTGGATTGACAATCAAGGGCTTGCCGCGTAGATTCACGCCCTTGCTTGGCCGGTTTTCCGGTCCGCGCCGATTTGAAGTTCAGCTTGCAGGCGCGTTACAAATCTGGCTAAAGCGCGCGTGATTCGACGATTTTCCGAAACCCGTTCGCTGATGAGGCTGAACGGGTTTTTTCATTTTCGAGGTTTATCAATGCAGCCAGATCGCTCCGCCGAACTCACCGCCCTCCTGCAACAGCGCATCCTGATCCTCGACGGCGCGATGGGCACGATGATCCAGCGGCACAAGTTGCAGGAGGCCGACTACCGCGGCACGCGCTTTGCCGACCACCCGTTCGACCTCAAGGGCAACAACGACCTGCTACTGCTGACCAAGCCCGAGGTCATTCGCGGCATCCACGCCGAATATCTGGCGGCCGGCGCCGACATCCTCGAAACCTGCACCTTCAACGCCACGTCGCTGTCGCAGGCCGACTACCACCTCGAAGCCATCGTCTATGAGCTGAACGTCGCCGGCGCGCGACTGGCGCGCGAGGCGTGCGACGAGTTCACTGCCAAGGATCCGGCAAAGCCGCGCTTCGTCGCCGGCGTCCTCGGCCCGACCTCGCGCACGGCGTCGATCTCGCCCGACGTCAACGACCCCGGCTATCGCAACGTCAGCTTCGACGACCTCGTCGTCAGCTACACCGAGGCGATTCGCGGCCTCACCGACGGCGGCGCCGACATCCTGCTCGTCGAAACGATCTTCGACACCCTCAACGCCAAGGCCGCGCTGTTCGCCATCGAACAGTTTTTCGAAGCGACTGGCCGCCGCTGGCCGGTGATGATCTCCGGCACGATCACCGACGCTTCCGGGCGCACGCTCTCGGGCCAGACCGCCGAAGCCTTCTGGAACTCGCTGTCGCACATCAAGCCGCTGTCGTTCGGCCTCAACTGCGCGCTCGGCGCTGATGAACTGCGCCAGTACGTCGAGGAGTTGGCGCGCGTCTGCGACTGCTACGTCTCGGCGCACCCGAACGCCGGCCTGCCCAACGCCTTCGGCGGCTACGACGAGACGCCCGATCAGCTGGCCGATGAGATCGCCGACTGGGCGAAGCATGGCTTCGTCAACATCGTCGGCGGCTGCTGCGGCACCTCGCCCGAGCACATTGCCGCCATCGCGCGCAAGGTTGAGACGATCAAGCCGCGCGCCATCCCGGCGGTCGAGAAGAAGCTGCGCCTCTCGGGCCTGGAACCGTTCAACGTCGGCCCGGAGTCGCTGTTCGTGAACGTCGGCGAGCGGACCAACGTCACCGGCTCGCGCGTCTTCGCCAAGATGATCCTTGAAGGCCGCTTTGACGATGCGCTGGCCGTCGCCCGCCAGCAGGTCGAGAACGGCGCGCAGGTGATCGACATCAACATGGACGAGGCGATGCTCGACTCGGTCGCCGCGATGGATCGCTTCCTCAAGCTGATCGCGTCGGAACCCGACATTTCGCGCGTGCCGGTGATGCTCGACTCGTCGAAGTGGGAAGTCATCGAGGCCGGCCTGAAGTGCATCCAGGGCAAGGGCATCGTCAATTCGATCTCGATGAAGGAAGGAGAAACGAAGTTTCTTGAGCAGGCCCGGCTGGCGCGGCGTTACGGCGCGGCGGTGATCGTCATGGCCTTCGACGAGCAGGGCCAGGCCGACACGTACCGGCGCAAGATCGAGATCTGCGAGCGCGCCTACAAGCTGCTGGTGGGCATCGGATTTCCCGCCGAGGACATCATCTTCGACCCGAACATCTTCGCCATCGCCACCGGCATCGAGGAGCACAACAACTACGCCGTCGACTTCATCGAGGCCTGCCGCTGGATACGTGCCAACCTGCCGTATGCGCAGATTTCCGGCGGCGTTTCCAACGTCTCGTTCTCGTTCCGCGGCAACGACCCGGTGCGCGAGGCGATCCACACGGTTTTCCTCTACCACGCGGTCAAGTCCGGGCTGTCAATGGGCATCGTCAACGCCGGCATGGTCGGCATCTACGACGATCTCGATCCGGTGCTGCGCGCCAAGGTCGAAGCGGTCGTCCTGAACACTTCGCCGGACGCCGGCGAAGCTTTGGTGGAGTTCGCCCAGACAGTCAAGGAAGGCAAGGCCAGGGACGCCGGTCCCGATCTGAGTTGGCGTGAACTGTCGGTCGAGGCGCGCCTCTCGCACGCGCTGGTCAAGGGCATCACCGACTTTGTCGTCGCCGATACCGAGGAATGCCGCGCCGCGCTGGAAGCCGCCGGCAAGCCGCCGCTGTCGGTGATCGAAGGCCCGCTGATGGGCGGCATGAACGTCGTCGGCGACCTCTTCGGCGCCGGCAAGATGTTCCTGCCGCAGGTGGTCAAGTCGGCGCGCGTCATGAAGCAAGCCGTCGCGCACCTGATCCCGTACATCGAGGAAGAAAAGCGCCGCACCGGCGCGGCCAGCAAGGGTCGCGTCATCATGGCGACCGTCAAGGGCGACGTGCACGACATCGGCAAGAACATCGTCGGCGTCGTGCTCGGTTGCAACGGCTACGAAGTGATCGACCTCGGCGTCATGGTCTCGTGCGACAAGATCCTGCACGCGGCGAAGGAACACGGCGCGCAGGCGATCGGCCTCTCCGGACTGATCACGCCGTCGCTGGAAGAGATGAGCCACGTCGCCGCCGAGATGCAGCGGCAAGGTTTTGACGTGCCGCTCCTCATCGGTGGAGCGACGACCAGCCGCGCGCATACGGCGATCAAGATCGCGCCGCACTACGAAGGCACCGTTGTTTACGTACCGGACGCCTCGCGCGCCGTCGGCGTCGTCACCAAGCTGCTGTCGATCGACAATGCGGCAGGCTACAAGGAAGAAGTCGCCGCCGATTACGAGCGCGTGCGCGCCCAGCACGCCAACAAGAAGGGCGTCACGCTGGTCACGCTGGCCGAAGCGCAGGCGAACCGGTTCGCCTGGAACGCCGATCCGGCCTACACGCCGGTCGCGCCGGCCAAGCCCGGCCTGCACGTACTGCGCGACGTCGATCTGGCGACGCTCGCCGAGTACATCGACTGGGGCCCCTTCTTCCAGACCTGGGATCTCGCCGGCGCCTTCCCGAAGATTCTTGACGACGAAGTCGTCGGCGAGACGGCGCGCTCGGTCTTTGCCGATGGCAAGGCGATGCTGGAAAAACTGATCGCTGAGAAATGGATCACGGCCAACGCCGTTTTCGGCCTCTACCCGGCCAACGCGGTCGGCGACGACATCGAGATCTATACCGACGAAACGCGCAGCGAAGTCGCGATGACCTGGCACAACCTGCGCCAGCAGCACGAGCGTCCGGCCGGCAAGCCGCACCAGTCGCTTACCGATTTTGTGGCAGAAAAAGGCACCCCCGACTGGATCGGCGCCTTCGCCGTCACCGCCGGCCTCGGCATCGAGAAGAAGCTCGCCGAGTTCGAGGCGGCACACGACGACTATCACGCGATCATGTTGAAGTCGCTCGCCGACCGCCTCGCCGAAGCCTGCGCCGAATGGCTGCACCGCGAGGTGCGCACTAACTACTGGGGCTACGCGGCCGACGAGACGCTGGACAACGATGCGCTGATCCGCGAGCAGTATCGCGGCATCCGCCCCGCCCCCGGCTACCCGGCGTGCCCGGATCACACGGCCAAAGGTCCGCTGTTCGAACTCCTCGACGCGCCGGGCAATGCCGGCATGGGCATCACCGAGTCCTTCGCCATGACCCCGGCCGCCGCCGTTTCCGGCTTCTACCTCGCGCACCCGCAAGCCCAGTATTTCGCAGTGACGAAGATCGGCCGCGACCAGCTGGAAGACTGGGCGAAACGCACCGGCATGAGCGTTGCGCAGGCCGAGCGCTGGCTGGCGCCGGTGCTGTAGCGACATCGTTTGAAACGCCGAAAGGACCAAGTCAAGATGAAGAAGACCCCGACCCCCGAACGCCCCCAACCCGCTCAGATGCAAGCAATCGAGCGCTGCGTCGAGCGCGGCGAATTCGGCGAGGCACACACGAGACTCGCGCGCCTGTTGTCCGCCTTTCCGGGCTTCAAGCCCTTGCGACGTTTGGCTTTCGAAATTGCCTGGCAAAGCGGCGACGCCAATCAGGCCGTTTTGGCCGCCTGGGAGTGGTGCGAGGCTTCGCCCAATAGCGTCCCGGCCTTCGAAGCGCTTTCTGACAGCAGCAATGGGGATTATCTCTATTTCTTTATCCACGCCGAACAACGCCTCACCGCCTTGGGGAAAGCCTGCGACGTCGATCTGGACGAATTGCGCACCTCGGCCGGGGGGCAGGCGCTCAGCGGTGAAGAAGGGATACGCGTCGATCTGAGCCGGGTATTGATGGCGGTCGGACGAATCGAGGAGGCGGGTGCGCTGGTGGCGTCGATCCAGCACCCCGCAGCGCAGAACAATTACGCCCTGACCGTGTTCGCCGCCGGAAGAATCGAGCAAGCCGTCGGGTTGTTCGAATCTGTTCTGCAAGATGATCCCGATAACTTCTTCGCACTTTGCTGGCTGACCGCGCTTCGTCTCTGGCTCGACGGCAAAGCCGCCGCGACGGCAATGGCAGGACGGCTGCTTGCCCTCAAGACATCCACGCGGGACGAAGCGCGTTACCAGATGGAAACTTCGATCCTGCTCGATCAACTCGAGCGTGCCGAAGATCTCTATCAACAGGCGCTGGATGCCTCGTGGCTTCGCGAGCTCAACGAAGCGATTCCGGGAGCGGCCGACCGCCTGCACTATCTTGGCGCACTGGTCGCCTGGCGCCAGTCGCGGTTTGGCGACGCCGTCACCCGACTGGAAAAAATCGCCGACGAAGACGATGCCTACGCCGAATTCATACAACAATGCCTCATCGGCCGCATTAGTGGAGAGACCCCGGACTGGAAGATCGGTATCTTGGCGCAATGGTGGCCGATCACTCACATCATGTCGCTCCACCCCGAGAAATTCGCCCGTGACGACGAACTGTTCGAGCGCTGGCAAGCGCCGATGCCGCATCCCGACTATCTCGTCGCGACCGCGCTCAATGGCGGGAAGGGAGCGCGAACGCTAGCGATCGCGGCGCTGCGCTACCTGGCGGCGAATGACGGTGACAGCCAAGCCGCTGCGCGGGATGCCATGCTTTTGTTGCTGGCGCTGCCTTGCGGCCCCGATTCGGTCCGCAGCCAACTGCAAATGTCGATGATCGAAGACAATCTGCTCCCCCAGGGCGCACCGATCACGATGTTCATCGGCGGCAAGATTACCGAGATTCGCCCACTCGCGCTCACGGTTCACAACGATGCGACGGAAGAAGAAACCGTTCTCTCCCCGCCCGATTTCAAGCTTTATGAAAATGCGCTCGACTACATCGCCGAGCAGAAAATCAGCCAAGCCCGGGCGATCATGGAGCAGCTGCTCGTTCGCTACCCGGACTACCCGCGCGTGATGACTTCCGTCGCCACCTTGCGCGAAGCCGAAAACGAGCCGCTCGAAAGCTGGGCAACGCTTGTTCGACGCGCAGCCGAGATTGATCCGGGGTATTTTTTCGCTCGCACCGGATTGGTCAAGCTGCTGGTCAAGGAAGGTAAATTGGAGGAAGCACGCGAAGCGCTCAAACCGCTGCTCGAAGCGACCGAGATGCACAGTTCCGAATGGCGTTCGCTGATCCTCGCCCAGATCGCACTCGCCAAAGCCGACGGGGATCTGCCGGCGCTCATTCGCCTCAACGAAATGCTGCGCGACTGCCTGGAACGCTTCGGATAGATTCGCGCATGCCCGGCCACTTCCCGGATTTCGTAGAACGCGACGCCAACCTCGCACGGCGCAACACGCTGGCGCTACCGGCACACGCCGCGCTTTTTGCGCGGATCAGCTCGGCCGATCAGCTGACCGCGCTGGCCGACACCTGTTCGCCCAGCGACACGCGCCTCTTCATCCTCGGCGGCGGCAGCAACCTCGTGTTGTCCGGCGACTTTGACGGCCTCGTGCTGCACATGGCGATTCCCGGCCGAGCGCTGGTTGCCGAGGACGCCGACGCCTGGTACGTGCGCGCCGGCGCCGGCGAGCACTGGCACGACTTCGTGCAGTGGACGCTGGTACAGGGCTGGCCGGGACTGGAGAACCT
>NZ_JAGOIT010000041.1 GCF_017995515.1 Propionivibrio sp. | reverse complement strand
GCGGCCGGTAGAGGACGAAGTCGCCGTAGCGGCTGACCATGAAATCGCGGATCTCGCCGTCACTTTTTCCCGCGGCGATCTGGCTGCGTATTTCGCGCCGCAGGTCGTGCGCGAGTTCGGCGTTGGACGCCGACAAAGATTCGTTCTGGCAGACGAGGCAACGCAATTCCGACGAAATGGCGACCATGCGCTTTTCCACCGCCTCATCCTGCGCGAGCGGCGCGGCTTCTTTCGAATAGGCGGGATTGACCGCTGCAGAACAGAGCAGGCAGAGAAAGGCCATGTGCCTTGCAAGCGCGGCCAACCACTCTTGACGCAGAGAGCGCAGAGGCGCAGAGAACGCAGAGAAGAAGCAAACGGAAGACCGATCAGAGAAGTTGCCAAGTCCGCTCCGCGCCCTCTGCGCCTCTGCGCTCTCTGCGTTGAAAGCGGTTCCAACCCAACTTTTCGACGTCATTTGTTCAACTCCGCGACCAGCGGCAGGATCTTCTTCGCATAGACGTCGGGCGTCACCGGCCCGATGTGCTTCAGGCGGATGACGCCGGCCTTGTCGATGATGTAGGTCTCGGGCACGCCATAGACGCCGTAGTCGATGCCGACGCGGCCGTCGAGGTCGAGCGCGGAGAGCACGTAGGGGTTGCCGTGCTCGTTGAGCCAGCCGTTGGCGCGTTCGAGCGCGAGCTTCTTCTCGGCATCCGGCGCGATCTTGTCGGCGTCCAGGCTGCCGTCGCCGCGCACTTCCTTGTAGTTGAGGCCGACGATCGGTACGGTCTTGTTTTTCGCGAGTTCGACGAGGATCGGATGCTCTTCGCGGCACGACACGCACCACGTCGCCCAGACGTTGAGCAGCCAGACCTTGCCGAGCATGTCCTTCGGCGAAAAGGTCTGCGCCGGGTCCGCGACCTGCGGCAGCGAGAAGTCCGGCGTCGGCTTGCCGACGAGCGGCGAGGGCACCTCGCGCGGGTTGAGGTTGAGCCCGACGGCGAGTAGCACGACGAGTACGACGAAGCCGATCAACGGCCAGAGAAAGCGGTTCATGCAACGTCCTTCGTTTCTAGCGCCTTTGTGGCACGGCGATAGCGCCGGTCGCTCATGGCCAGTGCGCCGCCGAGCGCCATGATGACGCAGCCGCCCCAGATCCAGACGACGAAGGGCTTGTGGTAGACGCGCACGGCCCACGCGGCGTCGGGTCGGTCCTTGTCGATCGGCTCGCCGAGCGAAACGTAGACGTCGCGCACGGGGCTGGTGTCGATCGCCGCTTCGGTCATCGGCATCGCCGACGAGACGTAGCGGCGCTTCTCCGGATTCATCGTATGCAGCACCTTGCCGTCGCGCGACAGCTCGACGTCGCCGACCTGCGCCGTATAGTTCGGGCCGTTCTCCTCGCGCACGCCGTTGAAGCGGAAGGTGTAGCCGCCGACGGCGACGGTATCGCCGACCTCCATCTTCACGTCCTTCTCGGCCTCGTAGGCGCTGACCAGCGTCACGCCGACGACGAAGGCGGCGACGCCGAGGTGCGCCAGATGCATGCCGTAAAAGCTGCGCGGCTGTCGCGCGAGCGTTGCCGGGACCGATTGCCCGGCGCGTGTCGCCTGCACGCGCTCGGCGATGTTGAAGAGGCTGGATAGGACGATCCACGCGGCGAGCAGCAAACTCAGCGCGACGAGCGCCTTCCATTCGCCGAACAGGAACGGGGTGGCAATACCGGCCACCGCCGCAGCAAGGAAAGCCCAGCGCAGCGTGCGCGCGAGTTCGCCGACGCTCGCCTGCTTCCAGCGCGCGAACGGCGCGACGCCGACCAGGAAGAGGATGGGCAGCATCAGCGGCACGAACACGGCGTCGAAGTAGGGCGGGCCGACCGAGAGCTTGCCGAGACCGAGCGCGTCGATCAGCAGCGGGTAGAGCGTGCCGAGCAGCACGGTGCCGCAGGCGACGACGAGCAGGACGTTGTTGGTCAGGAGCAGCGATTCGCGCGAGACGAGGGCAAAGCGCCCGCCCAGCCCGACCTTGGGCGCGCGCCAGGCGAAGAGCGCAAGGGACGTGCCGATCACGGCGACGAGGAAGGCGAGGATGAAGATGCCGCGGCGCGGATCGGTGGCGAAGGCATGGACCGAAGTGAGCACGCCCGAACGCACGAGGAAGGTGCCGAGCAGCGAGAGCGAGAAGGCCGAGATCGCCAGCAGCACCGTCCAGTTCTTGAAGCTGCCGCGCTTTTCCGTCACGGCCAGCGAGTGCACGAGCGCCGTACCGACGAGCCAGGGCATGAATGAGGCGTTTTCCACCGGGTCCCAGAACCACCAGCCTCCCCAGCCGAGTTCGTAGTAGGCCCACCACGAGCCGAGCGCGATGCCGAGCGTGAGGAAGATCCACGCCGCCGTCGTCCACGGCCGCGACCAGCGCGCCCAGGCGGCGTCGAGCTGGCCCGAGATCAACGCGGTGACGGCGAAGGCATAGGCCACCGAGAAGCCGACGTAGCCCATGTAGAGCATCGGCGGATGGAAGATGAGGCCGGGGTCCTGCAGCAGCGGGTTAAGGTCACGCCCCTCTTCGGCGCCCGGTAGCAGACGCTCGAAGGGGTTCGACGTCATCAGGATGAAGAGCAGGAAGCCGGCGGTCACCAGGCCAAGCACGCCGAGCACGCGCGCGACCATCGCCTCCGGCAGCTGGCGCGAGAAGATCGCCACCGCCAGCGCCCACAGCACGAGCATGACCACCCAGAGCAGCAGCGAGCCCTCGTGCCCGCCCCACACCGCCGCGACGCGATACGGCAGCGGCAGCAGCGAATTGGAGTTGTGCGCGACGTAAAGCACCGAAAAGTCGTTCTGCACAAAGGACGCGGTCAGACAACCGAACGCGAACGCCAGCAGCAACGCCTGCGCGACCGCTGCCGGTCGGGCAATGCCAATCCACGCCGCACGCCCCTGATGCGCCCCGACAAGCGGCAACACGCCCTGCACAAGGGCGACGAAGAAGGCGACGATCAGCGCGAAATGACCGAGTTCGGGGATCATTGCTGAATCGTCCGCGAGGCGGCTTCGACGGCCGCCTTATTGGCCGCTGCGCGCGCGTGCGCATCGCCGACGGCTTGCGCCGCTTCCGGCGGCATGTAGTTTTCGTCGTGCTTGGCCAGCACTTCCGACGCCACGAAGACGCCGTCCTCGCCGAGTTTGCCCTGCGCCACGGCGCCTTTTCCTTCCTTGAACAGGTCGGGCAGGATGCCTCTGTAGGCCACGGCGAGGTCCTTTTCGGTGTCGGTGACGACAAAGCGCAGCGTGACGCCGTCGGCCTCGCGCCGGATCGACCCTTCCTTGACCATGCCGCCGACGCGGAACGGCTTGCCCTTGGGCGCTTCGCCGGCCGCCACCTGCGTCGACGAGAAGAAGAACACCAGGTTGCTCTGGAAGGCGTTGAGCACCAGCGCGACGACGGCGCCGAGGATGACCAGCCCACCGACGATCAGCGCGATGCGTTTGTGACGTGTTTTCACTGCCTGCCCTTGGAAATGTGAGTTTGTTCCGCCTTCTCGGCGCGGAACTGGCGTTTCAGGCGCGCGATGACGCGCTTCTGACCCTGCACGACGATGAGCGGTTCCGCGATCATCACGAGCGCCATCACGGCAAACGAGCCCCAGACATAGACGCCGTGCGTACCCATCGCGAGAAACTCGGCAAAGCTGTTCCAGTACATCGCCTGCTCCTTTATTCAGAATCCCGAAAGTGACTGACGCCCCATCCACCGTTCGTGGTGAGCTTGTCCCCCAAGGGGATTTCCTCCGGGGCATCGAACCATGAACCGGCGCACGGACACCCGCCCTTCGACAGGCTCAGGGCGAACGGTAGTGGAAGAAGGTGAGTCATTGTCACGAGCTTCAAGAATTCTTGTTGTCCATACGGGCGAGTTCCGCTCGAACCCAGTCCGTGTGCCGCTCGCGTTCGAGGATGATCGTACGCACGCGCATCAGCGCGACGGCGATGGCGTACATCCAGCAGGCCAGCGCGCAGAGCAGCATGCCCCAGAGCATCACCGTGGCCATCGACGACTTGGCGAAGTTGACCGACGAGCCCTGGTGCAGCGTGTTCCACCACTTCACCGAGAAGTAGATGATCGGCACATTGACCACGCCGACCAGTGCCAGGATCGCTCCGGCCTTGTCGGCCCGGCGCGGATCGTCGATCGCCGACTGCAGCGCGATGAAGCCGACGTAGAGGAAGAGCAGGATCAGCTCGGAAGTCAGCCGCGCGTCCCACACCCACCAGGCGCCCCACATCGGTTTGCCCCACAACGCGCCGGTCCACAGCGAGAGGAAGGCGAAGAGCGCGCCGGTCGGCGCCAGCGCCGTCGCCATCATGCCCGAGAGGCGGAAGTTGAAAGCGAGTCCGAGTCCGGCCCAGAACGCCATCACGATGTAGATGAACATCGACATCCACGAGGCCGGCACGTGCAGGAAGATGATGCGGTAGCCCTCGCCCTGTTGCGCGTCGGTCGGCGCCAGCAGGAAACCGACGTAGAGGCCGGCGATGCCAAAGATCGCCGCCGCCGCCCAGAACCACGGGATCATCTTCCCGGCGAGCGGGTAGAACGCCTGCGGGCTGGCGAACCTGAACCAGTTGATCAGCCTGTTGCTCATGCCGTCATTCCAAAGCAATCCGTAAAGCCGCCGCCGTGGGCCACGGGGCGAAGAAGACGCCGCCCAGCGTCAGCGCGCCGAGCAGCGACAGATGGGCTTGCGCGCCCACGCCGGCAACCACCGCATCGACCGCGCCGGCGCCGAAAATCAGCACCGGAATATACAGCGGCAGGACGAGCAGTGACAGCAGCACGCCGCCGCCGCGCACGCCGAGCGTCAATGCCGCGCCGATGGCGCCGATGCCGGAGAGCGCCGGCGTACCGATGAGCAGCGACACGGTAAGCATCCACAATGCCTCGGCCGACAGGTCGAACTGCAGGCCGAGCACCGGCGCCAGCAGGGTGAGCGGCAGGCCGGAAACGAGCCAGTGTGCGAGCACCTTGCCGAGCACGATCAGCCCGAGCGGTTGCGGCGCCAGCGCCAGCTGTTCGAGCGTGCCGTCGCGGTGGTCGTCGGCAAAGAGGCGTGGCAGCGAGAGCATGGTCGACAGCAGCGCCGCGACCCACAGCACGCCGGGCGCCAGCTTGCGCAAAAGCTCGGGTTCCGGCCCGACGCCGAGCGGGAAGAGGCTGACGACGATGATGAAGAAGAAGAGGGCCGAAACAATGTCGGCACGGCGGCGCAAGGCGAGGCGCAGGTCGCGGGCGACGATGGCGTGGAGCAGTCTCAGCATTCGACTAGCCTAGGCGCAGTTCGTGTACAGCGCCGGCCGCGACATCGACCGGTTGGTGCGTCGTCAGCACCGCCAAGCCGCCGCGTTGCAGGTGCGCACCGATCAGATCCGCTACGAGCGCGACCGCCTCAGTATCGAGTGCAACATAGGGCTCGTCGAGCACCCACAGCGCGCGCCGCTCATTGACCAGACGCGCCAGGGCAACGCGCCGTTTCTGCCCCTGCGAGAGATAGCGACAAGCGAGTTCCTCCCGTCCCGCGAGGCCGACGCGTTCCAGCGCATCAAGCGCATCGCCCTCGTCGAGCGCTTCATCGGCGAGGCGCGCCGCTGCCAGCAGGTTTTCGAGCGGTGTCAACTCTTCCTTGATCGCGTTGTGATGGCCGAGGTAGCACAGCTCGCGGCGGTAGTCCTCGCCGAGCGCGGCGATCGTCTGGCCACGCCAGCGGATTTCACCCGCCACCGGATGCGAAAGACCGCACAGAATGCGCATCAGGCTCGTCTTGCCGGAACCGTTGCTGCCCTGTAGATAGAGCATTTCGCCCGCCGCCAGCCGAAAGCCGACACCGGCGAACAGGCTGCGTTCGCCGCGGATGCATTCAAGGTTGGAGGCTTCGAGCATTCAGGAGAAGAGTGAATTGGAGGTCGATCGGCGCGGGCCGCGTCATTGTGCAGCGGGGAGTTTAGCTTTGGATTGATGCAAATCATACAAATGCACTCGGTAGGGCGCGACTCGAGTCTCGTTTGGCGGGCTGGACATGGTCAGTCTTCGCCCCGTAGAACTGCGGATTCCCGCACCCATGTGCTTCGGATAGAATGCGCCGCACTTTTGCGGTGCATTGAACCAACAACGCCTTCGCGGGTCTGCGTGGACTTTCTGTCCGCCGGCCGCGAACGATTACGGAGAGCCATGAGCGAGCAACTCACAGAGAACGCGGAAGTCATCTGTCAGCGCATCCGCCTGAGCGGCGTCGTGCAGGGCGTCGGCTTCCGTCCGCTGGTCTGGCGCCTCGCGCACGAACTCAAACTCTCGGGCTGGGTACGCAACGACGCGCAGGGCGTCGAGATCGAGGTCTGCGGCCTGCGCGAAGCGGTCGAGCTCCTGCTCAAGCGCCTGCATCAGGACGCGCCGCCGCTGGCGCGCATCGACGCGATCACCTCGCGCTTCACCGATTCGGTCGCCGTCTCCGACGACTTCTACATCCTCGACAGCCGCGGCGGACGCGCGGCGACGATGATCGGCCAGGACACGGCCATCTGCCGCAACTGCCTGGGTGAAATGTTCGCGCCGAACGGCCGCCGCTGGCGCTACGCCTTCACCAACTGCGCGCACTGCGGCCCGCGCTATACGATCTGCCACGGTCTGCCGTACGACCGCGAGCGCACGAGCATGAGGCCCTTCGTCATGTGCAAGAAGTGCCAGGCGGAGTACCGCAAGCCGGACGATCGCCGCCTGCACGCCGAAGGTAACTGCTGCCCCAAGTGCGGCCCGCAGATCTCGCTGCTCGACGTGCACGGCGACCCGATCGCCGGCGACGTCGTCGCCAACGCCTATGCCCTGCTGCGGGCCGGCAAGATTCTTGCGATCAAGGGGCCGGGCGGCTTTCACCTGGCCTGTGACGCCAAGAACGCCGAGGCGGTCGCCCTTCTGCGCCAGCGCAAGAACCGCAAGCACAAGCCGTTCTCGGTGATGTTCGCCAACGCGCTGTCGGCGACGACCTACGTGCAGGTCAGCGTCGGCGAGCCGGGCCTGCTCAACCTGCCCGAGCGGCCGGTAATCCTCTTGCGCAAGCGTTCGAGCTGCGACCGTGACATGGCGAACGTCGCGCCCGGGCTGCCCTGGCTCGGCGTCATGCTGCCGGTGTCGCCGGTGCATTACTTGCTGTTCCATGAAGCGGCGGGACGTCCTGCCGGCACCGAATGGCTGGACAAGGCCCAACCTTTCGCACTCCTGATGACGAGCGGCAATCCGAGCCGCGAGCCGCCGGCAATCGATAACATCGAGGCGCTACAGCGCCTGTCCGGCATCGCCGACGCCTTCCTCGTCCATGACCGCGACGTGGTGACCGGCTGCGACGACAGCATCGCGCTGTCCGGCCTCGGCGGCCTGCAGATCATCCGGCGCAGCCGCGGCTACACGCCGCGCTCGATCAAGCTGCCGCATCCCGGGCCGCCAATCCTCGCCGTCGGCGGGCAGATGAAGAACGCCGTATGCGTCACGCGCGGGCAGGAAGCCTTCGTCTCGCAGCACATCGGCGAACTGTCGAATACCGCGGCAAGCGCCTTCTTCGAGGAAACGATCTTCCATCTGCTCAAGGTGCTGGAAGTGTCGCCGGCGCTCGTCGCACACGATCTGAACAAGGATTCGCACGCCCGCCGCTTTGCCGCCGAAATGGCGCGCCAGCGCGGTATCCCGATGCTCGGCGTGCACCACCATCACGCGCACATTGCCGCCGTGCTCGCCGAACACCACATCAACGCGCCGATCTTCGCGCTGGCGCTCGATGGTGGCGAGATCGCGGCCGACGGCACGATCTGGGGCGGCGAGCTGCTCAATGTCGACGGCGCGCACTTCGATCGCCTGGGCCAGATCGTACCGATGCGCATTCCCGGCGACGAGGATGAATCGCGGGTTCCCTGGCGACTGGCCGGCTGCATCCTGAACGCCCTCGGGCGTACCGACGAAATCGAAGCGCGCTTTCCCGAGCAGCCGATGGCGCCGGTGCTCGCCGACCAGCTCGTCAGCGGCGAGGACTGCCGCAATGCATCGAGCCTTGGTCGCCTGTTCGACGGCGTCGCCAGCCTGCTCGGCATCAACCACGTCACACAGTTCCGCGGCCAGACCGGCATCCTGCTCGAAGGCAAGGCCGATCATTTCGGCGAGATACCGCCGCTCGCCGACGGCTGGCGCATCCGCGACGGCATGCTCGACCTGCTGCCGCTGCTCGCCGCGCTGGCTGACGAGAAACATCCTGAACGCGGCGCCGCGCTCTTCCACTCGACGCTGATCGCCGCACTCACCGACTGGCTGTGCACGGTGGCGCCGGAAGGCAGCACGGTCGCCGCGGGCGGCGGCTGCCTGCAGAATCAGGTGCTGGTGCGCGGCCTGCACAACAGCCTGAGCGCGCGCGGGCTGCATCTCGTCGAATCGCGCCGCCTGCCGCCGAGCGACGGCGGTCTGGCACTCGGCCAGGCGTGGGTGGCGCACCAATACTTGCTTGGGGCGTAGGCGCCCGGGGCGAGCGACTCAGCGTGTCACGAAGGTCGGCTTGTAGCCGAGCGCGAGGCGGATTCTCTCCGCCACCTTCTCGGCGTCGGCACGGCTCGCGTAGGGGCCGAGATGGACGCGATGGACGCCGCCCGCGCCGTTGACCTCGATCGCTTCGGTCAGCCAGTCGAGCTCGCGCAGGAGATGCAGGCGCAGGCTTTCGGCGTTGTCGGCGCTGGCGAAGGCGCCGAGCTGCAGGAAGACGCCCTTCTGCAATTCCTTTTGCGCTTCCTTCTGCAACGGTGTCGGCGGCGGCGTTTCCTCGGCCGACGCCAGCTTCGCCGCGAGCACGGCGATTTCGTCGGGAGCCGCCGCCGCCTCAGGCGCCGGATTCTGCGCCACCGGCGCGGCGGGCTGGGGTGTCGGCGGTTTGACCTGCGCGTAGGTCAGCGTCGTGCCGGAAGCGTCCGGCACGATCGTTTCGACCTCGACTTCGGTGCTGCCGTTGTTGATGTAGCCGAGACGGTAGGCGGCGGCGTAGGAGAGGTCGATGATGCGATCGGCGTGGAAAGGGCCGCGATCGGTGACGCGCACGACGACGCTCTTGCCGCTGGCGACGCTGGTGACGCGCACGTAGGACGGTATCGCCAGCGTCGGGTGCGCCGCCGTCATGGCGAACATGTCGTAGGGTTCGCCGATCGACGTATTCTGCCCGTGGAATTTCTTGCCGTACCAGCTGCCGATACCGCGTTGACGCAAGGGCCGCAGTGCCGTATCCGGCGTGTAGGACTTGCCTAGAACGACATACGGCCGGTTGGCGAAGCGGTGCAACGGCTCAAGCCGCGGCTCGGCGTCTGGAAGGTCGTCGAGGTTGTCGGGAATGTCGTCGCCCGGCCCGTCGTCCTTGTAGTAGCCACCGCCGCGCTTCTGCGCGACGGCCGACTTGCGCGGCGCTTTCGTACCGACCGAAGCATCGCCGTCGCTCACGCGCGCCGGCTGCCCGCCGCACGCGGCGAGCAGCAAGGTCACGAGCAGCAGTCCGGACAGGCGCAGGTTCACGTCAGCGACTCCGCAATCTCACTGCTTCACCAGCATCCGGTGGGCGTTGATGCTCATCAGGATCCCCATGCCGAGGAACAGCGTTACCAGCGCCGTGCCGCCGTAGCTCATGAACGGCAGAGGGACGCCGACCACCGGCAGGATACCGCTGACCATGCCCATATTCACGAAGGCGTAGGTGAAGAAGCTGAGCGTGATCGAGCCGCCGAGCACGCGCCCGAAGAGGGTCGAGGCGTTCGCCGAGATCATCAGGCCACGGATGATGAGCAGCAGGTAGAGCGCGCTGAGGATGCTGTTGCCGAGCAGTCCGCGCTCTTCCGAAAAGACGGCGAAGATGAAGTCGGTATGGCGCTCGGGAATGAACTCGAGATGCGTCTGCGTTCCTTCGAGCCAGCCCTTGCCGAAGTTGCCACCGGAGCCGATGGCGATCGTCGACTGGATGATGTGGTAGCCGGCGCCGAGCGGGTCGGTCGTCGGGTCGAGCAGCGTCAGGATGCGCTTCTGCTGGTAGTCGTGTAGCATGTTCCAGGCAAACGGCGCGGCGCCGGCGGCGAGGGCGACCATGCCGAAGATGATCTTCCACGGCAGGCCGGCGAAGAAGATGACGTAGAAGCCGGCGGCGCCGACGAGAATCGCCGTGCCGAGATCGGGCTGCTTGGCGATCAGCCCGAACGGGACGACCAGCAGCAGCCCGGCGACAGCGAAGTGGCGCAGCTTGAGCGCAGCTTCGTACTTGTGGAAGTACCAGGCGAGCATCAGCGGCATGGCGATCTTGAGGATTTCCGCCGGCTGAATGCGCGTGAAACCGATCGACAGCCAACGCCGGGCGCCGTTGACCTTGATCCCGAAAAAGAAGACGAGCACGAGCAGGATGACGCCGAGCACATAGAGTGGCACGGCGAAGCGCATCAGCTTCTGCGGCGGGATCTGGGCTACTGACCACATCACGCCGATGCCGATCAGCATGTTCATCACCTGCGCCGAGGTCCGGTCGCTGGCGTCGTGCGTCGCACTGAAGATCGTCGCCAGACCGAAGCCCATGATGATCAGGGTAATCAGCATCAGCGGGCCATCGATCCTGTCGGTCAGTCCGTGCCAGAAGCGGCGTAGCAGCTCTTGAACCACGGTCACTCCTCCTTTTCGCGCGCTTCTGCGTGCGCATCTTCGTGCGCAACTTCCGGCACGTCGTCGTCCTTCGCCGGGCCGTCCGGCGTCTTGCCGAGCAGATAGTAGTCGATCACCATGCGCGCAATCGGCGCGGCGGCCTGGGCGCCGAAACCGCCGTTCTCGACGAGCACGGCGAGCGCGATCTTCGGCTCGTCGGCCGGCGCGAAGGCGACGAACAGGCCGTGGTCGTGCAGGTCCTTCTTCAGCCGGCTGGCCTTATACTCGGAACCTCTCAGACTGAACACCTGCGCCGTGCCGGTCTTGCCGCCGGAAACGTACCCGGCGCCAGCAAAGGCGCGCGCGCCGGTCCCTTCGGTATTGACGCCGACCATCGCCTTCTTGATCGTGTCGATGTTCTGCTGCCTCCACGGCAGCTTGCGCAGCGGCTCGGGCTCGATCATCGTGCGCTCGCCCGTCTTGCTGTCGGTGATGTATTTGACAAGGTGCGGCCGGTAGAGGACGCCGTCGTTAGCCACCGCCGACATCGCCTGCGCCAGCTGAATCGGCGTGTAGGCGTTGTAGCCCTGGCCGATGCCGATCGAGATCGTCTCGCCGCCGAACCACTTCTGCTGTTCCGGGCGCTTGAAGCGCTTCTTCTTCCACTCGGGCGAGGGCAGCACGCCTTCCGATTCGCCTTCAATGTCGACGCCGGTCCGGCTGCCCAGCCCGAGCGTGCCCATGAAACGCGCGATGTTGTCGATGCCCATGTCGTTGGCCAGCGCATAGTAGTACGTGTCGCACGACTGGACGATCGACTTGTACATGTCGACCATCCCGTGGCCGCCCTTCTTGTCGTCGCGAAACGTGTGCCCGCCGAAGGTGTAGAACCCCGGGTCGGCAATCGCATATTGCGGCGTACGCTTGCCGAGTTCGAGCGCGGCCAGTGCCATGAACGGCTTGAAGGTCGAACCCGGCGGATAGGCGCCGTTGATCGCGCGGTTGATCATCGGCCGGTCGGGCGAATTGTTCAGCACATCCCAGTCCTCGCTGCGGATGCCGTCGACGAAGAGGTTGGGATCGAAGGTCGGCGTCGACACCATGGCCAGAATGCCGCCGGTTGACGGTTCGATCGCCACCAGCGCGCCACGGCGGTCGCCAAACGCTTTCTCGGTCATCTCCTGCAGCTTGGTGTCGAGCGTCAGCGTCAGGTCGTTGCCGGAGATGGGCGCCGTACGCGAGAGGCTGCGTATCGCACGACCACCAGCGTCGATCTCGACCTCCTCGTAACCGGCCAGGCCGTGCAACTCGAACTCGTACCGTTGCTCGAGGCCGGTCTTGCCGATACGTTCGGTCCCCTTGTAGTTGGCCGTCTGTTCCTTGGCATCGATCAGCTCGAGATCCTTCTGGTTGATGCGGTTGATGTAGCCGACGACGTGCGACGCCGACGCGCCGAGCGGATAGTCACGAAACAGACGCGCCTGCACATCCACGCCCGGGAAAAGATAGCGGTTGGCGGTGAAGCGCGCCACCTCTTCGTCAGTGAGCCGCGTCCGGATCGGGATGCTCTCGAACGACTTGCTCTCTTCGAGCAGTTTCTTGAAGCGCCGGCGATCCTTGGGCTGGATATCGACGTACTTGCTCACCGCGTCGATCGTCGCGTCGAGATTCTCGACCTTGGACGGCGTGATCTCGAGCGTGAAGGCCGAGTAATTGCGCGCCAGGACGACACCATTGCGATCCTGAATGACGCCGCGATTCGGCGCGATCGGCACGAGCGAGATGCGGTTGTCCTCTGCGCGGGTGATGTAGTAGTCGTGCTGGACGACCTGCAGAAAGAAGAAGCGCCCGATCAGCAGGCCGAAACCGACGACCACCGCCGCCGCCGCAACAAGGATGCGCGAGCGAAAACGGTCCAGGTCGGCGTCACGGGAATTGAGCGGCACGTAGCGACTGCGCACGACGAGCGTCCTCAGATGGGCCGGTTGGCATCACGGCTGACCGGCTGGTACTGCGGCAGGAGCAGGATGAAGGTCAGCGGCCACCACAGGCACACGCCGACCAGCGGGCCGATGAAATAGTCGAGGCCGGGCAGCGACGCGCCGGGCATGACGCGCACGCCGAACTGCACGAGCTGGATGAGCAACAACAGCGGCAGCACGTGCAGCGCTTGCTGCAGGAGCGGGAACCACAGGATGCGGCGCGACAGGTACGCCGCGCCGTAGGAGGCCAGGACGTAGGCCAGCGCGTGCTGCCCGAGCAGGCTGACGTCGGCAACGTCCATCGCCACGCCGAGCAGGAATCCGGCGCCCATGCCGACGCGCCGCGGCTCGCGAATGCTCCAGAAGACCAGAACCAGCGCGACCCAGTCGGGCACCCAGGGCCAGGCCGAGGTCGGCAGGAAATTGAGGACGAGCGCGGCGAGCAGGCTGAACACGATGAACCACGGCCGGACCGGCAGCAGGATGCGCGACGATGAAAAGGTGGGTTGCACGGTCTAGTCCTTCTTCAAGCGTCGTTTCTTGGGCACCGGCTTGGCCGCCTTGTTTTTGGTGCCGTCCAGCTCGGGAATCAGCTCGGCCGGGATTGGCGTGATTTCCTTGGGATCCATGACCATCACCTCGCCGAAATTCTCGACGCCGGCGACCGGCTCGCAATAGATGCGGGCGAACGAGAAGGAGGCGTCGCGTTCGACCTCCACCACCCTGGCGACCGGCGTCCCGGCGAGAAAGATGCTGTCGAGACCGGAGGTCACCAGTTCATCGCCGACCTCGATGTCAGCATTGGTCGGCATGAAGCGCAGCTCGAGCCGGCCATCGCCCAGGCCGAAAACGACCGAGCGCAACCCGTTGCGCACGATCTGCACGGGCACCGCCTGATCCTTGTCGGTAATCAGCGTAATCTCGGAAACGAAAGGGAAAACACGCGTCACCTGACCGACGAGGCCCAGTTCGTCGACCACCGGCTGTCCGGCAACGATCTTGTCCTGCAAGCCCTTGTCGACGATCACCTTGCGCGAGAACGGATCGCGCGCCGCATGCAGAACCTGCGTCACTCGGCCGTTGCCGTTTTGCCGCTGCTTCACGTCGAGCAAGGCGCGCAGGCGGGTGTTCTCGGCTTCCAAACGTTGCGTCCGCAGCACGGTCTCCGAAGCTTCGAGCTGCATTTTCTTCAGGCGGGTGTTTTCCTGCTCCAGACGCGTGATGTCCGAAAGGAAGACGCCCGCGCCTTGAAGCAGGCGCACCGGCACATGCGCGAACTGCTGCACCGGCCGCGTGAACAGCGAGATTCCCTGGCGCAGCAACTCGAGCGTCTGGAAACGCGAATCGACGAAGATCAGCGCAATCGACAACGCGGCGTAGAACGCCAATTGCGCCAGCGGCGCCGGCCCACGTTTGAAAAATGGTGGCGGCTGATGATCCATGGGTCAGTACAGAAAGAGAGGCAGATCGATCACCGGCAGGCGGGTCGCGATCAACAACAGACGCTTGTCAAGCGGAAAGCTCGCCGCCGCGAGACGGCGCCACCACCCGGCCTGGCGGTAGAGGTTGGCCCGGTCACCGGCGCCAAACTCGCCGCCTCCAGCGGCAGCTCAGTCAGAGGTGAAGATACTGCCAAGCTTGTCCATTCTCTCGAGCGCCATGCCGCAACCGCGCGCGACGCAGGTCAGCGGCTCCTCGGCAACGATGACCGGGAGACCGGTCTCTTCCATCAGCAGACGGTCGAGGTCACGCAGCAACGCGCCACCGCCGGTGAGCACCATGCCCTTGTCGGCGATGTCGGCGCCGAGTTCAGGCGGCGTCTTTTCCAGCGCCGATTTGACTGCGGAGACGATGCTGTTCAGCGGCTCGGTCAGCGCTTCGAGAATCTCGTTCGACGAAATCGTGAACTTGCGCGGAATGCCTTCGGCCTTGTTGATACCGGAGACTTCCATCTCGCGCACTTCGGCACCGGGGAAGGCGGAACCGATCTGCTTCTTGATGCCCTCGGCCGTGTTCTCGCCGATCAGCATGCCGTAGTTGCGGCTGATGTAGTTGATGATCGCCTCGTCGAGTTTGTCGCCACCGACGCGCACTGAACCGGCATAGACCATGCCGCCGAGCGAAATGACACCGACTTCGGTCGTGCCGCCGCCGATATCGACGACCATCGAGCCGGTCGGATCGGACACCGGCAGACCGGCGCCGATCGCCGCCGCCATCGGTTCCTCGATCAGGAACACCTGGCTGGCGCCCGCGCCGAGCGCGGATTCGCGGATCGCGCGGCGCTCGACCTGCGTCGACCCGGACGGCACGCAGATGATGATGCGCGGCGAGGGCGAGAGCAGGCGCGAGTCGTGCACCTTGCGGATGAACTGCTTCAACATCTGTTCGGTGACGGTGAAGTCGGCAATGACGCCGTCCTTCATCGGACGAATGACGGTAATGGCGCCCGGCGCCTTGCCGAGCATCTCCTTGGCGCTCTGGCCGACGGCCTGGATCGTCTTTTTGGCGTTCGGTCCGCCTTCCATGCGGATCGCTACGACCGACGGCTCGTCGAGCACGATGCCGCGACCGCGCACGTAGATCAGCGTATTGGCGGTGCCGAGGTCGATGGCCAGGTCATTGGAGAAATAACTGCGAAGAAAACTGAACATGCCTGAATCCCGTGAAAGCTCCGCATAGGGCTGCGGCGAGTAAAGCATTTATGATACCTTATAAGGCTCCCCGTTTTTATCATCTCAAGAATTTTCAATACCATGTCGCTCACCCTGGAACAAGTCCGGCGCGTCGCGCATCTTGCCCGGATCGAAGTCAGCGACGCCGAAGCGGAGACCACGCTCGGCCACCTGAACGGAATATTCACCCTGATCGAAACCATGCAGGCCGTCGACACCCAAGGCGTCGAACCGATGGCACATGCACAGGATCTTTCGCAGCGCCTGCGCGAAGACCGGGTGACCGAGGAAAACCGGCGCGCGGCATTTCAGGCGGTTGCTCCTGACACCGAAGCCGGACTCTATCTCGTGCCGAAGGTGATCGAATGATCAAGCGCAGCGTAGCCGCCCTCTCGCAAGCACTGGCCACCAAGGAAATCTCCAGCGTCGAACTGACCCGGCTTTATCTCGACCGGATCACGCGGTTCAATCCGGAAATCAACGCCTACATCACCGTCGATGCCGAGAAGAGCCTGGCCCAGGCCAAGGCCGCCGACGACCTGCTTGCTTCCGGAAACGCCACTCCGTTGACCGGCATCCCGCTCGCCCAGAAAGACATCTTCTGCGCCAAGGGCTGGCTGACGACCTGCGGTTCGCGCATGCTCGACAACTTCATCAGCCCGTACGATGCGACGGTGATCGAGCGCTTCAACGCGGCCGGCGCCGTCATCCTCGGCAAGACGAACATGGACGAGTTCGCGATGGGCTCGTCGAACGAGAACTCGTACTTCGGCGCCGTCAAAAACCCTTGGGATACGGCACGCGTGCCGGGCGGGTCCTCCGGCGGCTCGGCCGCTGCCGTTGCCGCCCTGATGGCGCCGGCGGCGACCGGCACCGACACCGGCGGCTCGATCCGCCAGCCGGCCGCCCTGTGCAACCTGACCGGTCTCAAGCCGACCTACGGCGTCGTTTCGCGCTACGGCATGATCGCCTACGCCTCGTCGCTCGACCAGGGCGGTCCGATGGCGCGCTCGGCCGAGGACTGTGCGCTATTGCTCAACGCCATGGCCAGCTTCGACGAACGTGATTCGACCAGCCTCGACCGTCCGCGCGAAGACTACGCGCGTGACCTGGACAAGCCGCTGGCCGGATTGAAGATCGGCTTGCCGAAGGAATTCTTCGGCGCCAGTGAACGCGCGGGTTGCTCCCCCGAAGTCATGCAACTCGTCGAAGCGGCGATCGCCGAGTACCGCAAGCTCGGCGCCGAGACGGTCGAAGTCAGCCTGCCGAACATGGAGCTGTCGATCGCCTCGTACTACGTCATCGCGCCGGCCGAGGCCAGCTCCAACCTCTCGCGCTTCGACGGCGTGCGCTATGGGTACCGCGCGCCTGAGTACGCCGACCTCGACGATATGTACGCGAAGAGCCGCACCCAGGGTTTCGGCACGGAAGTCAAACGGCGCATCCTGATCGGTACCTACGTCCTCTCTCATGGTTACTACGACGCCTACTATCTGCAGGCGCAGCGCATCCGCCGCCTGATCGCCAACGACTTCGTCGAAGCCTTCAAGCAATGCGACGTGATCATGGGCCCGACGAGTCCGAGCACGGCGTTCAGGCTTGGCGAGAAAGCGTCCGACCCGGTGCAGATGTATCTGTCGGACATCTATACCATCGCTGTCAACCTGGCTGGACTGCCCGGCATGTCGATCCCCTGTGGTTTCGCCAACGGCCTGCCGGCCGGCCTGCAGCTGATCGGCGACTACTTCAGCGAAGCCCGTCTGTTGAATGCGGCACACCGCTATCAGCTCGCCACCGACTGGCATACGCAGTCCCCGGCCGGGATTCTTTGAGTACTTCGATGCGATTCGCGCGACTTGCGCCGTTGATCCTGCTGCTTGGCGCCTGCGCAACGCCCGAACCGGCTGTGACGCCGAAGGCCGAGCCGCCGAAAGAAGCACCGGTCAAGAAAGCCGAGCGGATCGAGTCGCAGCCGCTCAAATACCTGCTCGGGCGCAATCTGAAGCCGATGCCGGAGAAGGAGCTGAACGTGAAAACGCGCTGCCGTTTTCGCGACGTGGCGGGCGGCCGGGGGTCGATGGATCTGCAGGTGAGCAAGGCCGAGGTCAAGCGCTTCACCGCCGAGGTGTCGATCCCGAAACAGGGCCTGTGCCGTTTCGACATCAAGAATTTCCAGCAAACGGCCAAGCTGCCCAACGTCGTACTGACGGACGCACAAAGCAGCTGCGTCGTGCGCATGTGGGAACAGGAAAAGGGCGTAACCGTGGCATTCAACGCCTGCGAATCGAAGTGCAGCGGCGACGCGTTCAGCTACCTCTGGCCGATCCTGGTGGATACGCGCAACGGCCGCTGTTCATGAACCGTACAATAAACTGTGCATAGTGAGTAAAACGCGATGAAACAATGGGAAGTCGTCATCGGCATCGAGACGCACGTTCAGCTTCAGACGAACTCGAAGATTTTTTCCGGCAGCTCGACGGCGTTCGGCGCCGAACCCAACGTCCAGGCCAACGCCGTCGATATCGCACTGCCTGGCGTCCTGCCCGTGCTGAACAAGGCCGCGGTTGAATGCGCCATCCGCTTCGGCCTCGCTGTTGAAGGCACTGTCGCACCCAAGTCGGTATTCGCGCGCAAGAATTATTTCTACCCGGACCTGCCCAAGGGTTACCAGATCAGCCAGTTCGAACTGCCGGTCGTCGTCGGTGGCAAGGTCGCCATCCAGCTCGGTGAAGGCGAGAAGCTGATTGAAAAGACGATCAACCTGACGCGCGCCCACCTCGAAGAGGACGCCGGCAAATCGCTGCACGAGGACTTCCATGGGAAGTCGGGGATCGATCTCAACCGCGCCGGCACTCCGCTGCTCGAAATCGTCACCGAGCCGGACATGCGCTCGTCCGCCGAAGCCGTCGCCTACGCCAAGGCGCTGCATTCGCTGGTGCGCTGGATCGGCATCTGCGACGGAAACATGCAGGAAGGATCGTTCCGCTGCGACGCCAACGTCTCGGTGCGCCCGGTCGGGCAAAAGGAGTTCGGTACCCGGCGCGAGATCAAGAACCTCAACTCGTTCCGTTTCATGCAGCAGGCGATCGATTTCGAAGTCCACTGGCAGATCGCCGAAATCGAGGATGGCCGCGCCATCCAGCAAGCGACCGTGCTCTTTGACCCCGATACGGGCGAGACGCGTGCGATGCGCTCCAAGGAAGACGCGCACGATTACCGCTACTTCCCCGATCCGGATCTGCTGCCGCTGCTCATCGATCGCGACTGGGTCGCGCGCGCGCGCGCCGCGATGCCCGAACTGCCCACGGCGAAACGCGACCGCTTCATGAGCGACTACGCGCTCTCCGCTTACGATGCCAAGGCGCTGACGGTATCGCTTGATATCGCGGACTTCTTCGAAGCGGCCGTCGCTGTTGCCGGCAAGGCCAGCGCGAAGCCTTGCGCCAACTGGATCTGCGTCGATCTCGCCGCACGCCTGAACAAGGAAACCCGTGACATCGCCGCCTCACCGGTCAGCGCGACGAAACTCGGCGGCCTGGTAGCCCGGATCGCGGACAACACCATCTCCAACAACATCGCCAAAAAGGTGTTTGAAGCGCTCTGGAACGGAGAAGGAGCAAGCGCCGATGAGATCATCGAGAAACAAGGACTCAAGCAGATCACCGACACCGGCGCCATCGAAGCGCTGATCGATGGCGTTCTGGCAACGAACGCAGCGATGGTCGCCGAGTTCCACGCCGGCAAGGAGAAGGCGTTCAACGCGCTCGTCGGACAGGCGATGAAGGCAACCAAAGGCAAGGCCAACCCGCAGCAGGTCAACGAACTGCTGCGCAAGAAACTCGGGTAATTGACGCTCTGCGGCCGGATCAGCCGATCCGGCCTAGCGCTCAGCCGTCACGCCGCGCCGCGAAAGATCAAGGTAGCGGCGTTTTTCTTCATCGTACTTCGCGCGAATGATCTCGACTTCCTTGTTCTTGGATTCGATGATTGCCTGCTGCGCCCTGATCTCGGCGTCGGCGTCATTCAGCCCTTTCTGAACCTCGGGCGGTAGCTGTTTCTTCTTGTAGAACTCGGCCTCGTTCTGGAACTTCACGCGCTGCGCCTTGATCTCGGCAATACGCGCGTCGGCCGCGGCAATCGACTTCTCGACGTCACCCAGCGCCCGTTCGCGCATTGCGTCGATATCCCCAACGCTCCCATAGGTATTGAGCAACGCCAGATCTTTTCGCCGCTGCTCTTGCCGCGCGGCCTCCTCGACCTTGCGTCGTTCGTCCTCCGCCGCACGCTCGGCGCGCTGCTCCGCGGTCATCGGCGCCTCGACATTGCGTACCGTGTGCCCGGAATCGCCGACTTCACGATACGCACGTCCGTAGCACTCTTGCGGCATCAGATCGCCGCACACCTGCTTGCCGTTGCTGTCGGTACAGCAATAGAGTTTTCCTGCCGCCTGCGCGAGCGGCGCCCCGGCCGATACGGCCAGCGCGACGAGCAGAGCCGGCAGCGGCAGTTTAACGGTCGCGGGCAACGCCGTATTCCTGACGATAGCGCGCCACCGCCGCTTCGCTGGCCTTGAAGTCGGGACGATCGCGCAGGAAAGCCATCAGATCGTCGAGGCTGGCGACAGAGACCACCGGAATGCCATAGTCGCGCTGAACTTCCTGCACGGCCGACAACTCGCCCGTCCCGCGTTCCATGCGGTCCAGGGCGATGACGACGCCGCACGGCGTCGCGCCGGCGGCACGGATGATGTCCACGGATTCGCGCACCGATGTTCCGGCCGAAATGACATCGTCGATGATCAGCACGCGGCCGGCCAGCGGCGCGCCGATGATGTTGCCGCCTTCGCCGTGGTCCTTGGCTTCCTTGCGATTGAAGGCGAACGGCAGGTTGCGGCCGGCCTGCGCCAGGGCCAGCGCACTCACGGCGACGAGCGGAATTCCCTTGTAGGCAGGCCCGAACAGCATGTCGATCTCAATGCCGCTGGCCATGATGGCCTGCGCGTAGAATCGGGAGAGCCGGTCGAGCGCCGCGCCATCGTTGAACAGGCCGGCGTTGAAGAAGTAGGGCGACAGGCGCCCGGCCTTGGTCTTGAACTCGCCGAAGCGCAGAACGTTCTGAGCAAGGGCGAACTCAATGAATTCCTGACGAAAGTCCATATCACACCAAGCGAAGCCGCACGGGCTGGGAGCGCACATGTTACGCATCATTACCTTAAATCTCAACGGCATCCGGTCGGCATGGAACAAGGGCGTTCTGCCCTGGATGGCGGCGCAAAAGGCCGATATCGTCTGCCTGCAGGAGCTGAAGGCGCAGGAAGCGGACCTGAGTGAAGACATGAAGGCGCTGGACGGACTGCACGCCTACTACCACGTTGCGGAAAAGAAGGGCTACAGCGGCGTCGGGCTGTGGTGCCGGCGGGAACCCGACGACGTGAAGATCGGACTGGGCAATACCGAATTCGACGCGGAAGGACGCTATCTGCAGGCCGACTTCGGCAAGCTTTCGGCCATATCGTTGTACCTGCCATCGGGATCGAGTTCGCCCGAGCGGCAGGAGGCCAAGTTCCGCTTCATGGATTTCTTCTACCCGCACCTCGTCGAACTCGCACAAAGCGGGCGCGACGTGCTGGTCTGCGGTGACTGGAACATCGCGCACCGCGAGATCGACCTCAAGAACTGGAGAGGCAATCGCAAGAACTCGGGTTTCCTGCCCGAGGAACGCGCCTGGATCGGTCGCGTGCTCGACGAGGCTGGATGGTCCGACGTCTACCGCCGGCTGCACCCGGCGACGACCGACGAGTGCTACACGTGGTGGTCGAATCGAGGCCAGGCGTGGGTGAAGAACGTCGGATGGCGGATCGACTGCCAGTTGGCAACCCCCGGCCTCGCCGCGACCGCACGATCCGCTTCCGTTTATAAGGAACAGCGCTTTTCCGATCACGCGCCACTGACCGTCGACTACGACTATGCGCCCTGAATTTGCGCATTGATCTGAGTCCGCAAATTGGATACTCTAAGAGCGATGGTTCCGAAAGCTCCGCAGTTGCGGGCCATATTTCCGTCTATTCCTTCCAATGTGAGGTGTGCCATGCCTGAAGCCGTCGATATGACCAATTCCAGCAAACAGAAACTCGTTTCCGACATGAAGGTCGTCGTCTCCGACGCTGAAGAAATCCTGCGTGCGACAGCGGGTGTCGCCGGCGAGAAGATGGTCGATCTGCGCGAGCGCATCGCCGAGCGCCTGCGCGATGCCAAACTGCGCCTCGCCGACGCAGAAGCCGCGCTCGTCGACAAGACAAAGGCCGCCGCCCGCGCCACCGACGACTTCGTCAATGACAAGCCCTGGCAGGCCGTCGGCATTGCAGCGGGCATCGGCCTCCTGCTCGGCATCATCATCGGCCGGCGCTGAGCTTTACCCGCGCAATGGCTGAAAGCGCCGGCGGCGACGCGAACGGCTTGTTCGCCGCCCTGAAGGGAGTCGCCGCAACGCTGCTGGCGAGCGGCAAGACGCGCCTGGAGCTTTTCGGCAACGAGATCGAGGAGGAGAAGCTACGCGCCATGCAGTTGCTCCTCCTGGCGCAGGGCATGGTGTACTGCTTCGGTGTCGGCGTTATTCTCCTGGTCGCGCTGATCAGCGTCCTGTTCTGGGACAGCCGGCTGTTTGTGCTGGGCGTATTCGCGCTGCTCTTCCTGCTGGCGGGTGGATTTTTCCTGGCGCGCTTCAAGAAGGCGACACAGCGGCCCGACCGGGTCTTCGCTGCCAGCCTGGCGGAGCTGAAGGAGGATCTGCGGCAGTTGAAGGCGGCGATGGGCCATGAACCGCCAGCTCAATGAACTGCATCTGCGGCGCGGGCGACTCCTCGAGCGCATCGCTGTGCAGCGAGCTGACTTGGAACGTGATCTGCGCCCTGTGCGCGCCTCATTGTCGAGAGTTGACCGCGTCATCGGCCGCGTTCGCTCCCTTACCGACTACATCAAGCGGCACCCGAGCATTATTGCACTCGGCGTTGCCGGGCTGTTCATGGTCCGGACGGAGGGCGCCTGGCGCTGGACAAAACGCGCCTTCTTCGCGTGGCGCGCCTGGCGGGCGTTCGGCGACAAACTGACCGCCCTCGGTACACGGGCCCGACAGTGAAGTGGCAGCGAAAACGGGGGAACGCACCAAAAAACGCAGGTTCCGGCACACTCTCCCGCATGATGGACTCGCAAAAGCGGCAGGCTCGTGCCTTCGTCGCCGACTTGCTGCGTATGCGTGGATTAATGCCGTTGCTGATGAAGAATCGCAACGGTGGCGCATGGACTCCGGCGGAGAAAGCCGAACTGCTCGGTCAGCTGCGGACGCTCTCGCGCATCTCGCCGTACCTGCTGTTCCTGTTGCTCCCCGGTTCGGCGCTGCTGCTCCCGGTCTACGCCTGGTGGCTCGACCATCGCCGCGAACCGCGCCTGAGCGAAACCGACGCGCCGGCGCGCACCGACCGCGTTTGATCCGGCCGCGCTACGCCCAGATACCCTGAGCGATCATTTGCCGGGTGGCCGCTTCCGCCCATCCACGGTTCGCGGCCGGGCTGGCCGGACTCGGATGCAGCACCTTGCCGATCCGAACGCCCGTTCGATCCAGAGCTTCGCGCGCCCGCGCCTCGGCAAAGCCGCCGATGCCGATAACCCACTCGGGCTGCAAATGAGCGACGAGTTTTCTCAGATGCACGTCACATGCAACGTAGAGTGGGTCGGCTTCGCGCGCCGGTAGTTTGTCCGGCGTCAGGTTGCGCCCGTGGTCGAAGAAGGCGAGCGGGCAGTAGTTGGCCACGAAATGCTCGGCAAAAAAAGCCTCGGCCGAAGCAAAGCGCTGCTGGAACAGCCCCCACAAGCGCCGGCCGCTGACTTCGGAGCGCGTGCAGGCAAAGCCCTCGACCGGACGCTTGGGGTTCTCCCTCGTCGGTTTGTCGACCTTGGCATCGATTCCCATCCAGTCGCGCACGGCGCCGATCTCGCCGAAGGGAACACCGCATTGCACCATGCCGAACGGTCCGGGATTCATGCCGATGAAGACGACGCGCTTGCGGCCGTTGCCGAAACGGCGCAGGTACAGCTCGTGCGGCGCCCAGGCATAGGCGAGCGGGTTGTAAATGTGCGAAACGGGTGCGGCGAAGTCGAGCTGATCGACTGCGCCCGACAGGGCTCGGGCGGCCGCCACGAGCGCGTCAGCCGTTGAAATATTGTCGTCAGACACGTGCATGCCCTTTCGCAGTCGCTTCATTCCAGGGCGCCACGCGCGAGAGCAGCAACATGCCGGGGACGGCCAGCACGGTGCACAGCAGGAAAAAATGGAACCAGCCCATGCCCTCGACCAGCCAGCCGGCTGAGGCGTTGATGAAGGTGCGCGGTACCGCGGCAAGGCTCGTGAACAGGGCGAACTGCGTCGCCGTGTACGCCGGATGCGTGGTACGCGCGATGAAGGCGACAAAGGCCGCCGTTCCCAATCCGACGCCGAGCGCTTCGAAACCGATCACGAGCGCCAGCGACAGCCGCTGCGCCGCGCCAATCTCGCTCTGCGCGCCCAGCCAGGCGAGCCAGGCGAAGCCGAGGATGGATACGAGCTGCACGACGCCGAACAGCCACAGCGCGCGGTTGATTCCCAGGCGCACCATCCACAAACCGCCGAGCAGGCCGCCGATTACCGCCGGCCACAGTCCGGCGTGCTTGGCGATCAGGCCGATGTCGGTCTTGGTGAAACCCATGTCGAGATAGAACGGCGTCGCCAGCGCGGTGCACAAGGAGTCGCCGAGCTTGTAGAGAAAGATGAAGGCGAGGATCAACAACGCGCCGCGCAGTCCGGAGCGCGTGATGAATTCGTGGAACGGCTCGACGACGGCCTCACGCAGCGTTTTTGGACTGGCACCGGTTACCGCCGGTTCGCTGACGAGAAGAATCATCACCATGCCGGGAATCATGAAAGCGGCCGTAATCCAGAAGACCTGAGACCACGGCAGTAGGTCGGCCAGGATCAGGGACAGCGAGCCGGGCACGAGGCCGGCGACGCGGTAGGCATTGACGTGCACCGCGTTGCCCAGTCCGAGTTCGACGTCGGCGAGAAGTTCGCGCCGGTAGGCGTCGAGCGCGATGTCCTGCGTCGCCGAAAAGAGCGCGAGCAGCGCGGCGAGCCAGAGCACCGGCGTGATGTTGGTCGTCGGAGACAAGCCGCCGAGCGAGCCGATCGCCAGCAAGAGTCCGATCTGCATGAGGAAGGTCCAGCCACGCCGCCGGCCGAGCAGCGGCACGGCGTAGCGGTCGAGAAACGGCGACCAGAGGAACTTCCAGGTGTAGGGAAACTGGATCAGCGCGAAGAAACCGATCGTCTTCAGATCGACACCCTCGCTGCGCAGCCACGCCGGCAGCAGGTTCAGCAGCAGGTAGAGCGGCAAGCCGGAGCTGAAGCCGGTGAACACGCAGATCAGCATCTTGCGCGTCAGCAGGACGCGCAGCGACTCGGACAAGCGGACACTCATGCCGGCTTGCGGCCAAGACGGTAGAACGCGAGGCTGCCGTTCAGATTCGGATCGTCGGCGACGGGTTGGCCGGCTTCGTCGAACGCCAGTCGCTCGCGCACCTCGATGCCGAGCTTGTCGCACAGCGCCTCGAAATCGGCGATGGTGAAGAAGCGCACATTCGGCGTGTCGTACCACTCGTAGGGCAGGTCCTCGGAGACCGGCATGTGGCCGGAGGCGATGGCCTTGCGGTTCGTCTGGTAGGCGAAATTGGGGAAACTCACCACTGCCTCTTCGGCGACACGCAGCATCTCGCCGAGGATGCGCTCGGTCGCGTGCATCGCCTGCAAGGCCTGCGAAATGATCACGTGGTCGAAGGAATGGTCCTCGAAACCGGAAAGGCCGCGCTCGATGTCGATCTGGATGACGTCGACGCCGTTGCGGATGCAGCCGAGCACGCGTTCGTGGTCGATCTCGACGCCGTAGCCGACGACCCCTTTGGTCTCGCGCAGGTAGCGCAGCAGCCGTCCGTCGCCGCAGCCGAGGTCGAGCACGCGCTCACCGGGCGGAATCCAGCGGGCGATGACGGCAAAGTCGAAGCGTTCCCGCTCTTTGGCCGTGAAGTTCATAGCGAAATATTCTCCAGGTAGGCGCGCAGCACCGCGTGGTAGTGCGCGTCGTCGAGCAGGAAGGAATCGTGCCCCGCATCGCAGTCGATCTCGGCGTAGGCGACGTGGCGGCGGTTGTGCAGCAGGGCGAAGACGATCTCGCGCGAACGCGCGGGCGAAAAGCGCCAGTCGGTTGAGAAACTGGCGACCAGGAATTTCGCCTTGGCACGCGCCAGCGCTGCGGCCAAGTTGCCGTCGTAGGCGAAGGCCGGATCGAAGTAGTCGAGCGCCTTGGTCGTGATCAGGTAGGTATTCGCATCAAAGAAGCCGGCGAACTTGTCGCCTTGATAGCGAAGGTAGGACTCGATCTCGAAATCGACGTCGTAGCTGAACTTGTGCTCGCCATGGCGCAACTGCCGGCCGAATTTCTCACCCATCTGGCTATCCGACAGATAGGTGATGTGGCCGATCATGCGCGCCAGGCGCAGACCGTTCTTCGGCACGACGCCGTGCTCGGCGTAGTGGCCGCCGTGGAAGTCCGGGTCGGAAATGATCGCCTGGCGGGCAACCTCGTTGAACGCGATGTTCTGCGCCGACAGCTTGGGCGCCGAGGCGATCACGATGGCGTGGCGAATGCGCTCGGGAAACTGCAGCGACCATTCGAGCGCCTGCATCCCGCCCAGGCTGCCGCCCATCACCGCCGCCCAGGTATCGACCCCGAGGTGATCGGCGAGCCGCGCCTGCGCCGCGACCCAGTCTTCGACGGTGACCATCGGAAAGTCAGCACCGTAGCGCTTGCCGGTTTCCGGGTTGATCGAGATCGGGCCGGTCGATCCGTAGCAGCCGCCGAGATTGTTCACGCCGACGACGAAGAACTTGTTGGTGTCAAGCGGCTTGCCGGGACCGACGAGATTGTCCCACCAGCCGACGTTGCGCGGATTGTCGGCATAGACGCCGGCGACGTGGTGACCGCCGGACAGGGCATGGCAGACGAGGACGGCGTTCGAGCGCGCCGCGTTGAGCGTGCCGTAGGTTTCGTACACGAGGTCGAAACCGGGCAGGAGCGCGCCGCTCTTCAGCGGCAGCGGCTCATCGAAACGGACCCGTTGCGGCGCAACGACTCCGACAGACTGTTCTTGTGACATTTCCATCGCGACCCGAAAACGAAAAACCCAGTCGGCACAATAAAAGCGGACTGGGTTGGTGCCGCTTTAGCCGTATTTGTTGAGCGCCCGCAAGCTGATTGTTCAAATCGGCGCTGTCGGGGGAAGTTACCGTTCGTCCCCGCAATTGTCAAACGTGCGGATCACAACCGATTCATCCTAAAAAACTCAGTTCTTCACCGCAAAGGCGCAAAGATCGCGAAGGTTCGCAAAGAAAATCAAAGCGCTACGCGAACAGCACCTATCTTCCATCTTGACCCACAGGGTGAATGGTCAAGTACGACCCACCTGTTGTTTCCTTTGCGATCTTTGCGCCTTCGCGGTGAGGTTTTCAGGTTCATACCTGCATCAGGTTGAGCCGTTCGATCTGCTCCTGGATCTTCGACGACTCCTCGAGGCGCAGGATACGCCGGACGATGGGCACGAGCTCCGAGATGTCGCTCTGCTTGATGCGCTGCTTGACCGCCGGGATCTGTGCCGGGTGCATCGAGAACTGGCGCAGGCCCATGCCGAGCAGCAGGCGCGTCAGCGTCGGATCGCCGGCCATTTCGCCGCACATCGACACCGGCACGCTGGCCTTGTCGGCGCTGCTGATGATATGGGCGAGCAGCATGAGAACAGCCGGATGCAGCGGATCGTAGAGGTTGGCGACGTGTTCGTCGGCGCGATCGATGGCCAGCGTGTACTGGATCAGGTCGTTGGTGCCGATCGAGATGAAGTCGAGGCGACGCAGGAACAGACCGACGGCGAGCGCGGCAGCCGGCACCTCGACCATGCCGCCGATCTCGATGTTTTCGTCGAACGCGATCTTCTCGCCGCGCAGGCTCGATTTCGCCTGTTCGAGTGCCGCCAGCGTCTGGTCGATCTGATGCGCGTGCGAAAGCATCGGGATGAGGATCTTGACCTTGCCGAACTTCGAGACGCGCAGGATCGCGCGCAGCTGGGCCTGGAAGGTTCGCGGTTCAGCGAGCGACAGGCGGATCGAGCGCAGGCCGAGCGCCGGGTTGTCGCGCTTGCGATCATCGATCGTCTCGTAGGGCACGTTCTTGTCGTTGCCGAGATCGAAGGTGCGGATCGTGATCGGGCGCCCTTCCATGCCCTTGACCACCTTGCGGTAGGCCTCGAACTGCTCGTCCTCGCTCGGCATGTCGCCGCGCCCGAGGAAGATGAACTCGGTGCGGAAGAGGCCGACGCCCTCGGCGCCGCTGTCGAGCGCCGCGGCAACGTCGCCCGGCTCCTCGATGTTGGCAAGGAGGTCGATCTTGACCTTGTCGAGCGTCGTCGCGCGCGCCGTCTTCAGCAGCTTGAGCTTGGAGCGCTCGATCTCGAACTGGCTCTTCTTGAGCTGGTATTCCTCGAGCACCCGCTGATCGGGATTGACGATGACGACGCCGCGCGTGCCGTCGACGATCAAGGTCTCCTTGTCGTGGATCAGCTGGCGGGCGTTGTGCAGGCCGAGCACGGCGGGGATGCCCATGCCGCGCGCGAGAATCGCCGTATGCGAGGTCGCACCGCCGACGTCGGTGACGAAGGAAGCAAAGTTCTGGTCCTTGAACGCCATCACGTCGGACGGCGACAGGTCGTGGGCGACGACGATCAGCGTCTCGCCTTTCGCGCCCTTCGGTGCCTTGAGTGTCGTCTGATCGCCGCGCCCGACGAGTTCGCGCACGACGCGCTCGACGACCTGGCGCACGTCGTAGCTGCGCTCGCGCAGATAAATGTCGTCGATTTCCTCGAACTGGCCGACCAGGATCTCCATCTGCTGCACGATCGCCCATTCGGCGTTGCAGCGCCGCTCGCGGATGATCTGCTTGGGCACCTCGCACAGTTCGGGGTCGGCGAGGATCATCAAGTGCAGTTCGATGAAGGCACCGATGTCCGTGGGTGAAGCCTCCGTGGCTCTCTTGACTGCGGCCAACTCGCCGCGCACACGGGCCAGAGCGGCATCGAAACGCGCGATCTCCTTTTCGACCAGACGCGGCGAAATGACCAGGTGCGACACCTCGAGCGTGGCCTGCGAGATGAGGTGCGCCTGCCCGATGGCAATCCCCCCCGATACCGCCAGACCGTGCAGAGTGAAGCTCATGGTATGCCTACTCTCCTTCACCGAACTTGTCCGCGATCAGTTTAAGGATGGCGTCGAGCGCCTGCTGCTCGTCGTTGCCATCGGTCTCGACGACGATCGTCGAGCCCTTGCCGGCGGCCAGCATCATGACGCCCATGATGCTCTTGGCGTTGATCCGGCGCGGTCCTTTTTCCAGCCAGACTTCCGAACCGTAGCTGCCGGCAATCTGCGTCAGCTTGGCCGACGCGCGGGCATGCAGCCCGAGTTTGTTCGCTATTTCGATTTCAGCACGTACCATTGCAAGTCCTGTCGGTCGATCGGTGGTGCGCTAGTGTCGGTGCATGTTGATGACGCCATCGTGCCCGCCGCTGATGGCCTTCTTGATCAGCGTTTCCATGCCGTTCTTGCGGTAAGTCAGCGCGCGCAAGAGCATCGGCAGGCTGAGGCCGGCGACACACTCGACGCGCCCGGGTTCGAGCAACTTCAACGCGAGATTGGCGGGCGTCGCGCCGAGAATGTCGGTGAGGATCAGCACGCCGTCGCCTTCGTCGACTTCCTTGAGCAGCAACTGGGCCATCGGCAGGATGTCGAGCGGATCGTCCTGCGCTGCAACCCCGAGCTGGCTGATCAGGGGAGGGCGCTTGTTGAGCACATGACAGATGTTCTGGATCAGGCTTTCGCCAAACGTACCGTGCGTTATCAGGAGAATACCGATCATGGGCGCGTGTTCCTTGGAAATCCGATCCACATTCTAAGGGATTCCGCGTCGTTCGTAAGCGCCGGATGCCGCTCAAGGCAGGATTTCGAGGCCCTCCGGCGCTTGCCCGACGAATTCGAGCCGCGCCTTGAGCTTTCCGCTCACCTGCACACGGCCGCCCGAATCGATGCGCAACACCTGGTCGACGCCCATTTTCCGCGCTGCCGCCGGCCATTCCGGACCGGCGATGAACAAGGGCTTCGAGGCCACATCCGAAAGCGTGCCGGCGGCCGGACGCGGCGAGACGAGGACGGTGACCGCCTGCGTGTGCGTCACCGGTTCGCCGCTGCGCGGGTCAAGCACGTGACAATAGCGCTTGCCGTCGAGTTCGAAAAAACGCTGGTAGTCGCCCGAGGTGCCGATCGCCTCGCCGTCGAGCAGTTCAACCGTCGCCAGCGGCCCTGGCTGGCGCGGATGCTGGATACCGACCTTCCAGTGTTCGCCGTTCTTGTCGCCCAACGCCATGACGTTGCCGCCGATGTTGATCAAGGCATTCCGCACGCCCTGAGAGTGCAGAATCCCGGCGGCCCGGTCGAGCGCGACGCCCTTGAGATATCCACCAAAGTCGAGGGCAACCTGAGTACTCCTGCTGCTGACCTCGACGCCATCGACCCTCAGATCAGCAATGCCCGGACGGGCATTCCGCCATGCCGCCAAAGCTTCGGGATCGGGCAGGACAGGCTTGAACTCGTCGGACTGGAATCCCCACAGCCGGATCAGGCCGCCGACCCCAGGGTCAAAACGCCCATCGCCCGAGGCAGAGAGGCGCTGCGCGTCGGCGATGAAAGCCGCGAGTTCTGGCGTAACGGCGTGTGGCCGTCCCGCAGCGATGGCGGCGTTGAGTTCGCTCAGTTCGGAAGGTTGCCAGGCGTGGTAGGTCCGGTGCAGACGGTCGAATTCGCGCAGCACGGCGGCGGCTGCAGGGCGCGCCCGCGCTTCGTCGAGACCGGCAATGAGGATCTCGACGCGCGTGCCGAAAACATAAGACTCCTGCTGGTGCAGTGGTGCCTTGCCGCACGCCGTCAGCAACAAACCGACGGCGAGAAGCA
>NZ_JAGOIT010000106.1 GCF_017995515.1 Propionivibrio sp. | reverse complement strand
CGGTCCTCATGCAGAAGGAGGTCATGCGCGAGAACCATGCCCACTTTGGGAGCTGGGACGACGCGCTGCGCGCCTATAACGGCGGCTGGGATCGCAGCAGGTGGGGCAACAAGGAAACGCGCGGCTACGTGCCGGCGATCCACTCGAAGATGGAGCGCGGACCGCAGGTTCCTACGCCAATGCCCGACGATGCCGTTGCCGCCCGGCGGGCCGCAGACCAGCAGATGAACATCCGCGGCAGCTTCGACCCGTTGGCCATTACCCTGACGCTACCTGACGGCACGCCGGTCGCGCCGCCGCAGCACATAAATCCGCGTTTCAGCACGCCCACCTTCGGCAGGCCTTCCTGACATGCCCAGCCTACTCGACGCATCGCCACAGCTCTCTGTGCGGCTTTACAAGACGATCTCGCGCAAGACGGTCGACGGCAAGTCGGCCGTATCGGCGCGCTACGAGGGCGCGGAAGAGTTCATCGACCTCACGCCGTACCTGAACCTCGGCTCCGCGGTTCGGACGTCGAAGTCGATCCGTGAGCCATCCGGTGCCTTCTCGATCACGTTCGCCGATAAGCCGAAAGACTCGGCAAGCGGCGCGTTCCTGTCGGGCGCAGCGAGCGCGATGGAGTCGGTCTATGGGTTGGTCGAGCCGATGGACATGGTAGAGATCAGGATGTGGGGGGGCGTCGGCTCGAAGCCGGCCGAACTGCCGATCAAGATGCGCGGCTTCGTGACCGAGGTGCAGCGCGCCCAGACCATGGGGCAGGACGGCCGCCCGCAGCGGCAGGTGGTCATCACCGGCCACGACTACGGGAAAATCTGGCAGATGTATCAGGTGGTCTATCTGGCTGCCTACACCGACGGCAAGCCGCTGCTCACCAACTTCGCCATGCAGGAGCTGTTCGGCATCAAGGCGGTGAACACGCTGCCCGCCGGCGAGTTTGTTCGCACCATGGTGGAGAAGGTCATCAACCCGTTCATCGCCGGGTTCATGCCGGAGAACACGTCGATGCCGACCGCCATCCTGACGGGCGACTCGGTGTCGGTCGCGCACGGCGTGGTGAACAACTCGTACCAGAATCAGCAGGGTTCGATCTACGACATCCTGAAGTTCCACGGCGACGTGGGGCTCTGGAACGAGCTGTATGTCGAGGACCGCGCAGACGGCGTGCATTGCGTCTATCGGGCCGCGCCGGCGCTCAAGATCGCGCAGGAGAAGGAAGACCCGAAGGACCGGAAGATTCAGGAGGACGCACCGGACCCGGTGGTCGTTTCGGTACCGGCCTCCCGGATCAAGAGCATCTCGAGTGCTCGGACGGACGCGACGGTGTTCAACTTCTTCTGGACCCGGAACGCGCGCTACGATCTCATCGACGACCAGCAGCGCCAGCTCGCCACCATTCCGGCTGGCGACTCGCGGGTGTACCTGAAGGACTACCCGAACGCAGACCCGAAGTATTACGGCACCCGACCGCTCTACAACGAGACGCAGCAGGGCGACGACGGCATTTCGAACATGACTTCAGGGCTTGCCCGAACCGAGCAGGACCAGCGCGCGAAGCTCATGGAGGCGTGGATCGACAAGCGCCGCCGGCAGGCGATGGAGATGAATCAGGACAACGTTGTGCTCGAGCGCGGATCCGCGGTGGTCAAGGGCGGACCGATGCGCGAAGACGGCGAATGCATGAAGGCGGGTGACTACGCTCGCTTTCAGATCGGCAGCCTCGAGCATCTAGCCTACGTGACACAGATCGATGACGAATTCCTGCCGTTCCAGTCCTACACGACGACGCTTGTGTTCGAGCGCGGCGAGGGCTTCGTGACGCGGGCTCGCATGGAGGGCGGGGCGAGCTCGCCGTGGCTGGCTGAGCAAACCGCAGGAGGCATCCTATGATGCGCGTCGGGATCGTGGTGGCGACTCACCCGGAGGACAACTCGGTCGATCTGGTGATGGCCGATGACGGCTCGCGCCTTGTCGGCGTTCAGGTGCTGTCGACGTCCGCGTCCGCGCGCAGCGGCACGGTCGATCTGCCGGAGGTGCCGGCCGGCGGCGGCGACCGATGGGATGTTCGGCGCACGAACGGGCAGGACCAGAAGGCGCTGGTTGCGTTCGCCGGCGGCACGCCGGTGGTCGTCGGCTTCCTGTTCCCACAGATCAACCAGATGACGCTCAACGATCCGAAGACGCGGCTGTTCCGGCACCAGTCGGACGTCGTCTCGGTGATCGACGGAAACGGGAACATCGACCTGCGCCACCCGAGCGGCTTCGCTGTCAGGATCGGAGAGACGCCGGACCATCTCGTCCCGGCCGGGATGAACGCTGACGGCAATCTTGCGCTGGACCGCAACACCGGCCGGCAGGCCTACATGCGGATCAGCACCGCCGGAAACACGGCCGTGATCACGGTGTCGCCAAGCGGAGCGGTCCGCATCGAGTGCCAGCAGACGCTGGACATCGACGCGCAGGGCGCGGTGACGATCAAGACGCCGGTCAGTGTGACGCACGACGCGCCGGACACGATCTGCACCGGCAACCTCGTAGTCTCCAAGAGCCTCACGATGGGCGCCGGCGGCGGCACGGCCACAATGAACGGCTCGCTGAGCATCGTGGGTGGATCGGTCACGCACAACGGCAAGAACATCGGCGACACCCACACCCATGGTGGCGTCCAGCCGGGCGGCGGCAGCACGGCGGCGCCGAACTGATCGGCCGCTGTCGTGATGTCAAACTGGCATCATGGCTGCACCGACTGATCAACGCGCCGGGGTCCGCCCGATTTCGTTCCTGCTTGATGCCGGCAGGGGGAGCCTGAGCGACCCGGTCATGCTCAAGGTTCGCCCGGAAGACCTGACCCGTACCGAGCCGTCACGCATCACCGTCCATCAGACGCTTGGGCGGGACCGCTCCGGCTGGGCCGACAACTTCGGCGCCGGCCTGCCGACGGTGACGATCGCAGGGCACACCGGCTGGCGCGACACCGGAACCGGCGAGGACGGCGTGAAGGCGTTCGAGCGCCTGAACACGCTCGTGATGCAGAGCTATCACGCAGCCAAGCAGGCGGCGATCACATCCGGACTGGATCCGGCTGCGGTCAAGCTGATTTTTGTCGACCTGCTCGACAACTTTGCGTGGAACGTCGCGCCGATGCAGTTCACGCTGCGGCGCTCGAAGTCTCGCCCTTTGCTGGTCCAGTACAACATCGTGCTGCAGGCGATCGATACGTCGGCCGACAGCCCGCTGCGCCTTCCGGGCCCGTTTGCCTCCTTGCCGGCCGGTCTGGACAGCCTGATGGGCTCGATCGAGGCTTTCGCGCGCGCGATCAACGACGTGATTGAAGGCGTGAAGAACTGGATCGACCGCACGCTGGTCGCGCCGGTGCGCAGTTTCCTGCTCAAGACCATGCAGCTCTACCGGACCGTCTCGAGCACGATCCGCAACGGCCTGAGCATCGGAGATCAGCTCATCGGCGTGGCTCGGATGGTTACGGCTGCGGCGATGAACATCTTCCGGACGTTCTCTGCGGTCGCCAGCATTCCGTCGCTGGTGAAGGCGAAGTTCATGGAGGTCGCGGCCGAGTACGGCAACGTCTTCTGCCTGCTGAACAATGCGCTGCGCGGAAAGCAGGTCTACGAGGACTTTTCGTCGCTCTACGGCTCGTCCTACTGCTCGTCGACGACGGGCGGCCGGGCGCGCAGCGCGCTTGCCAATGCGAACGCGTTTGCCGCGATCTTTCCGGCGCAGACTTCGTTTCCGGTTCAGGTTACGCCGGCTGCGCGCACCTCGATCGCGGCTGCCGCGGCAACGGACGTAGTTATGGCGCCGATGTCGAAGGCTGAGGCCGGGGGCCACCTTCGCGCAATTTCTGACGGGATGGTTGTCGCATGAGCACGCCTATCGATCGCCCGCTGCAGGGCTATCGCTTCGTCGAGACGCGCCACGGCGACACGCTGCAGGCCATCGCCGCGCGCGAGATGGGCGACGCGTCGCGCTGGCCCGAGATCGTCTCCTACAACCGCCTGCTGCCGCCGTTCATCACGGACGATCCGTTGCTCGCGGGGCCGGGCATCATCCTGTCCGGCGAGCCTGTCCGGATCCCAGCGCCGGCGCCGGCAGCCAATGCGTTCTCGAACCCGGACGCGACGTTCCTCGCGGACATCAAGCTCACGAACGGGCTGATCGATGCGGACGGGGCTGGCGACATGATGTTGTGCGAAGGGCTGCCGAACTTGCGGCAGGCGCTGGTTCATCGCGTCGTCACCGAGCGCGGCGAGCTGATGTACCACCCGGGTTACGGGTCGCTCATCAAGCGCCTGTTGGGAACGGTCAACGGGCCGACGGCGAGCCTTCTGGCGGCGCAGTACGCGCGCGCGGCAGTCGAGTCCGACGAGCGGGTTCAGGAGGTCACGGAGGTGACCGCAGAGGTGGTCGGCGACACGGTCAACGTGTCCGTTCGCGCGACGGCGATCTCGGGTCGGGTCGTCGCATTCACTGAGGGTATCTGATGTTCCAGATCAAGGACTTCGCGTCGATTGCCGCGTCCTGCATCAACTGGATGCGTTCGACGCAGAACAAGCTCACCGACTTCTCGGTGGGCTCCGTTGCGCGCACGATGCTCGAGGCGCCCGCGATTGAGATCGAGGAGCTGTACCAGCAGATGTTCATCGGCCTCAAGGAAGGCATCCCAGTTGCGACCTACAGCAGCTTTGGTTTCGAGAAGCGCGCGGCCGAGCCGGCGGTCGGTGTGATCCGCTTTACTGCAGGCGATCCGGCGCACGCCGGCCTCGACATTGCGGAGGGGGTGCGCGCCAAGAACGCCGCCGGCACTCTGCAGTTTCGCACCACCGCCGCCGCGTCAATCCCGGCGGGCGCCATGTACGCCGACGTTCCAGCTGTGTGTGAGACGCCGGGGCTGGCCGGCAACGTCGCGCCGGGCGTCATTGCGGTCCTGCAGGACGCCGTCACCGGCGTCTCGTCGGCCGCGAATCCGGCCCGGTTCTTCGGCGGCAAGGAAATCGAGTCCGATGACGAGCAGAAGGCGCGCTTCGCTGCCTTTGTCGCGACGCTGCCGCGCGGCACAAAGGCAGCCATCGAGTACGGCGCCAGGATGGCTGTCGTCGTTGATGGGAGCGGGCTCGCGATCGAGGCCGTGCGCCACGCCTTCATTGATGAGCCTTACCTGGACAACCCGCTTGCTCCGGTCGGTTTGGTCGATTGCTTTATCCACAATGGCGCTGGCGGCACGTCTGCCGCACTGGCGGCCGAGGCGAAGAAAATTATCGACGGCTACCGCGAGCCGGACGGCACGCCCGTGCCAGGCTGGAAGGCTGCCGGCGTGATCGTCAATGTCTATGCAGCGCAAGAGGTAGTGGTGGCGGTCGATGGAGCGCTGTCAGTGAGTGAGTACGCCGTGACCGCGACTGCCGCCGCGCAAGCTGAAGCCGCTATCGCTGCCTACTTCGACGGCCTGAAGATCGGAGCCCCGGCCTACGCGTCCGAAATTATCGCGGCCGTAATGAACGTCGACGGCGTGGTGAATTTCCAGATGACGTCGCCGGCCGCGGATGTCGTTGTGGCACGCCACCAAAAAGCCATGCTCGGCGCCGTCCAGTTCGGGTGACATATGCGACTCGCGGATAAGTTGCTGCAGTACCTGCATAGCGCCTTCGACAAAGATCCGGGGGCGCGTGTCGCGCTGCGCGTCCGCTACGACGGCGCAATGACTTGGCATATTGCCGACCGAACGCTATCAACCTTGACGACGGGTGGCAGCGGGTCGGATCTGAGCATCCCGCTGGCCGACCTAACGATTGCCGAGCTGGCGAACATCGTCTCCCAGCAGCCTGGCTACTCGGTCGTCTTCGTGGATTCTGACCTCTCGAGACGCGGCGCAGCGTCGCTGCTTGATGGCGAGTCGGATCAGGCGGCCAGCAATGGCGACGCGCTGTATGCGCCAGAATCGACCGCTTATCACATCCTCGACGCGCTCTCCGTTGAGCTGGAGGCGGCGAAAGCGGCTATTCAGTCGATGCTCGAGCAGTTATCGATTCGTACAGCCGGCGCTGACTGGCTGGATGAGATCGGCGGATATTACGGAGTGCCTCGCGAAGCTGGCGAGAGTGACGAAATATATGCGCGGCGAATCGTCGCGGATACATTGCGCCCCAAGGGCAATAACGTCGCGATTGAAGAGGCGATCGCTGCGCTTCTTGGGGGTTATGAAGCGAGCGTGACCGACGCGCCGATGGCCGAGGTGACCACATATTGGCGCGCGGACGGCGTGGTGCGCGCGGACGGCACGCGCCAGGCGGACGCGATCGTGCGGCGCCATTACGGACAGTTTGATGTGCTGGTTGGTTTTGATCTGATGTCCGCCGAGTCACTGACGGAGCTGTCTGCGCGCGTGCGGCGCGCCGTAGAGGGGTTTCGCGATGCAGGCACGCGGATGCGGCAGATTGCGATCGAAGGCCGAACTGAAGACAGAGCAGGGGCCAGCTCGGATGCGGTCACGCTTGCTACGGCGCTGACCGAGAGGGTCGATGTCCGGCCCGCCATCCGACTGCAAGCTGATGGCTCCGTGCTTGTGGGCGAGGCCATTCCATTGACCGCAAACGGGCAAGCGCGGGCGGATGGAACGCTAATGGCGAGCGGATACACCGTCGGCGGAACGCCGCCTGCCGCAGACGATGATGTGTCGCTGATGAGCGTCGAGGTCGCCACTGATGTGCGCGATAGCTATGCCGCGCCTGTGCTTGCTGACGGGGCGATTTTTGCTGACGGGTCGGCGTCCGCCGCAGGGAAGCGCGACTTCGCCATTGACGCAGCGTCGATCACGGCAACAAGGTCCTGGCGCGCAAACGGCCTTCACTCGGCAGGAGATGGCGCTGTCGTTGCGAACGGCAACGACAGGGCGGACGGCGTGCGCCGCTGCGGCGCCGAGGCGCTCACCGCTATCGGATCAGTCTCGTCTGTCTTTTCGCTGATTTAGCGACTGTCGTGACGCTAGGCTCGACTCAGTCATTTGTCTGGGCGAGCCATGCGAATCATCGACCAATCCGCGCACGCGCGCGGGATCTTCACCCTGAATGTTTTTCATCGCGGAGAGCTGATCGATCAGTTTTCCGACGACAACCTGATCGTCAACCGAGGGCGCGAGAACGTTGCGCGGCTGCTCGGCGGCGCGAGCTATGACCACCGGATCACGAAGATCGGGTTTGGAACGAACGGCAGCGCAGCGGCCCCTGAGAATACCGCGCTACAAGGCGCTCACATAAAAACGGTCGACGCTGTCAGCTACCCGGACGCCTATTCGGTCTTGTTCGGATTTTCGCTTGGCGCAAGCGAGGCAAACGGACTGCAAATTCAGGAGTTCGGGCTGATTACGCAGTCTGGGCTTTTGCATGCACGAAAAGTTCGCGGCGGCATCCTGGTCAAGGACTCGGATCTCACGCTGAGCGGCACCTGGAAGCTCATGTACTAAAGAGGACACGAAATGGCAAACCTGACCGAAAGCGCAGTATGGGAGAGCGGCGTCTACCAGATTGAGACTGGGGACTACCTGCTTGGCGGGGCGAACGGCACCCTGAACGTGCAGCCTAAGCAGCTCGCAAACCGAACTCGGTACCTGAAGGCCATCACCGACGAGGTGATTGCGGCTCGCGGCAGCTCGGGCACCCTGGGCGACCGCCTGTCTGGCGTTGAAAACAACGTGGCCGGCCTTGACCCCGACATGCAAAATGCGCAAGTCGCCGCCCTCAAATTCGCCCTCACCACCGCCGCCCACGCCAACTACTCGGTCCGCGCGCTCAAGCAGCAGATCCAGCAAGAGGGCGAGATCACCATCAGCAACCGGGGCGTGGTATCGGGCTGCAGCATCACCAAGAGCACCACCGCGGCGCGCAACCTGTCGATTGCCGCCGGCAAGTGCTTTGCCAGCGGGCGCGTGTACTCGGTGGCCGATGGCGTCAACGCCGCATCCGTGCCGCCCAACACCGGCAGCGGCAGCGTCGTGGTGCAGGCCTACCTCTACCAGGACGTCGCCATGCTCTGGCGCCTGGCGGTGACCGCGATCGGCCAGGCCGTGCCGGATGGGGCGATCCGCATCTACAACGTCACCATCCCGGCCGGCAGCACTGACGCCACCGACCCCAACCTGACCAACGTCACGCTCACCGACGTGCGCCGCATCGAGGCCAGCTTCCCCAGCCTGCTCGACAACCCGGCAAGCACCTCGATTGCCATCAACCCCCTGGCGGCCAACGACTACCGCGTCGACTTCGACGTGGTGTCGGCGGTCGGCGGGCCGTGCCCGCGGGAGGCGATCACCGTCGCAAGCCGCGCCACGAACGGCCTCACCCTCGAGCTGGCCAGCGCCGCCGACAGCGTGCGCGTCCGGTATCGCGTCAGCAAGCTCAACAACTAACCCAGCAGGAGCCCATACCCATGGCACAAATCATCCTGAAAGCGCCCGGCCAGCCTGTGGCCGACTTCTCCGTGTCCGGCAACACCGTCGTAGTGGCCGGCATTGCCATCGACTGCGAAGCGCGCCAACGCGACACCGCAGTCACGGTCGAGATCCGCAACAACGGCGGCACGCCGGGCGAAGGCGGCGACGGCGCGTATGTGGCGCAGATCGCCATCCCCGCACGCCGCTTTGAGGAGCACGAGATCGACGACGAGCAGGGCACCCTCACCGTACTGCGCGACCCGCTTCCGCTCGACCCGAACGCCGTCGAAATCACCCTCTGGCCCACCGTTTAACCAGGAGCAACCCTTATGCCCACCATCTTCCTGAAGGATGACCTGCGCGCATCCGTCGAAGCCGCCACCGGCGGCAAGTGCACCGTGCTGTACACCGCCGCCGGCCAGCCCAGCTACATGCGCGTCGTGCCGCGCTTCAACGTGCAAGACATCGACGCCGGCCTCGGCTCGGGCGTGCACCCGGCCTTCGTCGTCGGCGGCACCGAGAAAAGCGAGATCTTCATCGGCATGTACCAGGGCGTTCGCAAAAACAACGAGCTGCTCAGCCTGCCCGGCATGGACCCGGCCGCCGCGCGAAACCACGATCAGTTCGTTGACGACGCCCGCGCCTGCGGCCCCGGCTGGCACGTCATGACCAATGCCGAATGGTCTGCCCTGCAGCTGTGGTGCTGGAAGAACGGCTTCATGCCGCGCGGCAACACCAACTACGGCGCCTCGAGCGACGCCGCCTGGGAGACCGGCCGCCGCCAAGACGGCCTGGCCCCCGGCCTCAACAGCGGCGCGGCACGCACGCTTACCGGATCGGGCCCCGTGTCGTGGAACCACGACAACACCGCCGCCGGCATTGCCGACCTGAACGGCAACGTCTGGGAGTGGTCGCCCGGCATGCGTATCGTCGCGGGCGAGATCCAGATCATCGAGAACAACAACGCCGCGCTCAACGCCACCGACTTCGGCCCCACCTCGGCCGCCTGGCGGGCGATCAACGGCGCCACTGGCGACCTGGTCACGCCCACGTTCACCGGCTCTATCGGGGGCGGAGACTATGTTCCGACCACCACCAACTCGGTGCGCTACGCCACCAGTGGCACGGCCAACTACAGCCTGGTGCGCGCGTCGGGGCAGAGCTTCGAGGGCATGACCAACCCCGGTGCCGCGCCGGTGGCCGCGGCCGCACTGCAGCTGCTGCGCCGCTACGGCCTGTTCCCGGTGGCCAGCACCGGCCTGGGCGGTGACGGCTTCCATGTGGACGTGACGGGCGAACGGCTCCCGATCCGGGGTGGCAACTGGGACCGCGCCGCGACTAGCGGCGTGTTTGCGCTCAACCTGCTCTACGCGCGCTCCATCGCCTACTCGGGCATCGGGGCTCGCCCCGCTTTTGTGCTCTGAAATCTGAAACCTGAGATCTGACGGGGTGGGCGATAGCCCGCCCCTTCCCAACGCCAATGTCACGCGCACTCCCAACCGATCGCCCCGCCCGCACCGACGACCTCCTGATCCGTCAGAAGGTCGAGGCGATGATCGAATACGGCCACATCGCCGTGCGCCAGTTTCCGAAGATGGAACGCCATGTTCTGGGCGCGGAGATCCGGCACACGATGTGGGCGCTGCTGCGCTTCGTCGTGGTGTGCAACAAGCGCTACCACAAGAAGACCACGCTGCAGGACCTGGATGCAGAGCTCGACCTGCTGCGCTGCCAGGTGCGCGCGGCGGGCGCCTGTCGTGACCGTAGAGTCGATCCGTCAAGAATGCTCTCAGGGTCGCGTCATGATCACGTATCACATGGGCTGGAGGTTGCAATGAGTGAGCCTGTGTCCGCAGGGTATGTCG